>NZ_CAIPNF010000242.1 GCF_903866365.1 uncultured Thiocystis sp. | reverse complement strand
CATTCAACGCTTGAGTTCCCGATAAAAATTTCGTGGGTGTGTCCAGTCGTTTTGTGACAGCCGCCCGGTTCGGTGCGTTCCGCCTCGATCTCCTCAAAGCTGAGCCCCAGGCGCGCGAAGAGCGCGCGATCGCGGTCAGCTTCGGCATTGGACGCGGTGAGCAGGCGCTCGCCATAAAAGATGGAATTGGCGCCGGCGAGAAAACACAGCGCCTGAAGCTCGTCGCTCATCTCGTGACGACCGGCGGAGAGACGGATATGGGAGGCCGGCATCAGGATGCGGGTGGCGGCGACCACGCGCACGAACTCGAAGGGATCGAGCGCGGCCTGTCCGAAGAGCGGCGTGCCTTCGACCTGGACCAGCAGGTTGATCGGTACCGACTCCGGGTGGGCGGGCAGGTTGGTGAGCTGGCGGAGCATGGAGGCGCGGTCGCGGCGCGATTCGCCCATGCCGAGGATGCCGCCGCTACAGGTCTTGAGCCCAACCTCGCGGACATGCTCCAGGGTGTCGAGCCGGTCCCGGTAGGTGCGGGTGGTGATGATCTGGCCGTAGAACTCGGGCGAGGTGTCGAGATTATGATTGTAGTAATCCAGCCCGGCCTCCTTGAGCCGGCGCGCCTGGGGGCCGGTGAGCATGCCGAGCGTGACGCAGGTCTCCATCCCGAGCGCGTGGACGCCCGCGATCATGGCGACCACTTGGTCCAGGTTGTTGTCGGTCGGGTTGCGCCAGGCCGCGCCCATGCAGAAACGGGTCGCGCCCTCGGCGCGGGCGGCGGTCAGCACCTCGTCGAGCGGCAGCAGGCGTTCGCGTTCCAGATTGGTGTCGTGATGCGCGCTCTGGGCGCAATAGCCGCAGTCTTCCGGGCAGGCGCCGGTTTTGATGCTGAGCAGCGTGCTGACCTGGATCCGGTTGGGATCGAACTGGGCGCGGTGGGTGCTCTGGGCCTTGAACAGAAGATCGTTCAAGGGCTGGTCGAGCAGCGTCTGGATTTCGTCGAGGGTCCAGTCGTGGCGGATAGTGGGCTTGAGTGATGGCATGGTCTGGGTTGCGATATCGGTGTTCAGTGCGGGATCGGGCGAGCATGATCGGCTGGCGCACAAAGAGGGCTATCCTAGATCGCGTGGCTCTCTTGTCAACCAATCTTTGGGTTTTTGGTTTACAGATGATTCAGCCAATCGCTTTCGCGTCCCTGATCTCGGTGCTGTTTCCCGCGACCTGCGTGCTGTGCGGTGCGCCGGGCGTGGGCGGTCGGGATCTCTGCGCCGGTTGCAAGGCGGAGCTGCCGTGGAATCGAGAGTCGTGCATCCGCTGCGCGCTGCCGTTCGAGGGGCCGGTTCCTCCCGGAACGCTCTGTGGCCGATGTCAGAAAAAGGCCCCACCTTTTGAACGCTGCATCACGGCCTTTCGCTACGCGTCGGCCGTGCCGTCGCTGGTGGTCGGGGCGAAGTTTCGCGGTCGGCTCAATTTCGCGCGGTTGCTGGGGCAGTGTCTGGCCGAGACGGTGCGGGAGCGGGGCCTGGCGTTGCCGGAGGTCTTGGTCCCGGTCCCGTTGCATCCAGCGCGGTTGCGCGAGCGTGGCTACAATCAGGCGCTTGAAATTGCTCGGGTACTGGGTCGGGAGCTGGAGTTGCCGGTCGACGCACGGGGCTGCATCCGGATCGTGGCAACGCCGCCCCAGGTCGGACTCGATCCGCGCGCGCGCCGTCGGAACCTCCGCGGGGCATTCGCCTTGACCCGTCAACCGCCCTGGAGACGGGTGGCGATCATGGATGACGTGGTGACCACCGGCACGACCGTGGCCGAATTGAGCCGCGTGTTTCTCAAAGCCGGGGTGGAACAGGTCGATGTCTGGGCCGTGGCGCGGACGTCTTGATGCGGCATGCAAGGTGCCGCCGGCGATCGGCTTTCCGCTCCCCAGGGGCCGGAGGCCGATCGCTCTTTTGACGCGCGGCAATGGGGCTTGGCGCCTAGTGTCAGGGTTTCCGGAACAGCCGACTGGCATCGATCCGGCGATCGATATGGACGATCAGACGTTGATAGTCGGCATGGTTGGTGCCGCCAAAATTGGCTGCGAACGTCCGCTGGTCGAGGCCTTCGGGCAGTCCGTCGAGCGTTGGCATGAAGTCTTCCTCGGTCAGCCCTTGCCCCGCGATCACTTGCACGCGCCTGGCGCTTTCTCGGTCGGCGGTCGCGAGTTGAGCCAGCCGAATCCCCGAGCGGTTGGCCGCCATGTCCGCGAAGCTGAAACCGCTGCCGCCGTTGGCGTCGGACATCTCTTTATACCAACCGACCATCCCGGACAGCGTGTCGTCACCCTGGATCGCCAGGGCCGCCGAAGTCATGAAATGCTGGCTCAGATCGCGGCGTCCGCGTAACAGAACCGGACGTGGCTGGCGAGGTCGAGCGCTGGCGGCCGAGTCGCCAGGTTCGCGGATGGTCCGGCCGTTCACATACGCGGCGAGCGCCAGAATCAGGGCGCGATTCTCTGCGCTCGGATCGGCGCTCGGGGGTTGCGCGCCAGCCTTGGCCAGCAGATACGCCAGCAGGTCGGCGAGCTGGAGCGGCTGACGCCTTGGTATTTGCGCGACTTTACTCGTCAGTTCGTTCTGATAGCGCAAGAGATTCGGCAGATCGGTCTCGGCGACGAACCCGCTGCCGATCCGCTCCAGTAGATCGGGGCGCCATTCGTATACGATACGTATCCGGTCGTCGTTCAGCTCGACCTGCTGGAGTAACTCTGTGCTCTCCACCGCCGCCAGCGCGCGATCCGCCAGCGTCTGCACCAGTGTTCCAGGAAGTGGAAGACCCGCCAGTCGAGCCGTCTCGATCTTCGGCAGGTGCCCGTCCTCGACCAGCGTCAGCTCCAGGTTGATGAAGCCTCCGAGCGGATTCCAGGGGAGCACCAACGAAGCGGCGAGGTGGGCGCGGCCATCGTCCAGGCGGAGCGACGCGCGTCCCTGACCGAGCCGGTTGAGCAATTCGTTGGCGAGCAGATTGGTTTCGCGCTCGGTGAGTGCGATGGCGATCAATTCACCGGACCTTCTGCCCCGCGGTCGATTGGTCGCGATCCAGTGTTTCGCCCAGGCGTGTTCCTCAGCGGTGATGGCGGGGTCCGTCTCGACCAGGGGTTGACTGTCCAGGAGCAGCAGTGCGCCGAGGGTCACGGCGACGACGACCATGAAGAGGGTCAGCCAACCCAGGGTGAGGATCACGCGGTGCATCGAGCGTTTCAAGTTCATGTCGGAGTGTCGCAGAGGTATGGCGTCGATGGGGCGCTCTCCAAAGGCCGTCGCGGCCATCACCCGGCGGGTGAATGAGTCACGATCGCAATCTTCAACCAGAGAATTGATTGCCGTTAACCTGAAAATTCGGAAATTGAAACCGCAAAAGCACAAAGGACAGGATTCGCGTTTTTCGCGGTTCGGCCGCATTATCCAGGTGAACACGGTTTAAACGGGTGGCACCGCCGGAACGGGGTCGGCGATCCGGTTGACATCGACGGCCACCAGCAGATCGTGGGTGCCGCCGCCGTAGAAGATGCCGCGCAGGGGCGTGACATCCTGAAAATCCCGCCCAACCGCGGTGGTGATGTACTGCTCGCCGGGGATCTGGTCGTTGGTCGGGTCGAAATCGACCCAGCCCAGCTCGGGGATCAGCACCGAGAACCAGGCGTGCGAGGCGTCGGCCCCCTGGAGTTTGACCTGGCCGGGCGGCGGCAGGGTTTCCAGATAACCGCTGACATAGCGGACCGCCAGTCCGAATCCGCGCAGCGCGGCGATGGCAATGTGCGCGAAGTCCTGACAGACGCCGCGCCGCTGTTCCATGACCTCGGCGATTGGCGTGGCAATGGTGGTCGAGTGAGGATCGTACTCGAACTCGCGGTAGATGCGCCCCATCAGATCCCGCGTCGCCTCCAGGATTGGCCGCCCGGCCGGAAAGGAGATGGCGGCATAGTCGCGGGCGGCCGGGTCCAGCGGTATCTGGGGCGAGGGGAGGGTGAAGATCCGGGCGTTGGTCATCAGGCCGTCGCCCTTGTCGTACAGTCGGGCGACCACCCGTTCCCAGGGGGGCGTTTTGTCTGCCTCGGGGAGCGTCATGGGGGTGATCTCGATCTCGCTGGTGGCGGTCACTTCCAGCGCGCTGTGGGCTTGCTGGATCGAGAAATAATTCACCCGGTTGCCGAAAAAATCCTCGTGCTCGCGCATGACGGCCGGCCAGGGATCGACGCGAAGCTGACTCGACAGACAGCGCTGACGTCGGGTCTGAAGCGGTTTCAGGTGGGCGATGCTGTGGCACAGCGAAACCGGTTCGGCATACTCGTAGCGGGTGAGATGCTGGACGCGAAATTTCATGGCGCGGGCGCCCCGGCGCGTCGCAACAGACTGTGCGGCTGTTCCTCGTGGCGGAAATACTGGGCGGTGATGGCATCCGAGATGGCGGCGAGTTCGGTACTCAGCTCGCCGAGCATCTTGGCCAGAACGACCCGTCGGTTACCCTGTTTATGCGCTTGGATCAGATGGTCGATCTCGGTCAGGCGGATTCCGGTCAGGCTCTTGAGCACCAGCTTTTCCGCCGCGGTGCGTCCGACCATCAGATCGCCGCGGGGGAGTTCGGCGACCAGACGTTCGAGCATCGCCAGTTGGTAGGCCAGGGCGCGCGGGTTGCCTTCGTCCTGGAGTACCAGATCCAGCAGCGCGCCGACCCGGGTGCCCGCGTGGTAGCGGCGCCGATAGGTGATGAGACTGTCGGTGATGCCGAGCACCGCCTCGATCACCATGTTTTCTTCCTGGTCGCCGGCGACCGGTACCAGGGTGGAATGCAGCAGGCTGGCGATGGCACTCCCGCGTTCCAGGCGTCGTCCGGTCTCCAGAAAATGCCAGCCCTCGTTGTGGGTCATGTTTTCCTGGGTCAAACCCGAGAAGGCGACCAGCGAGGTGACCAGCGGGTCGAGTTCGTCGAGTGCCTGCGACAACTGGCTGGGCGGATGCTCGGTGAGGTTTGCGAGACGGCCTTCGATATCGCTGACGATGCGCCAGGTATCCGCCGACAGACGTTCGCGCACCGAGTAGGCAGCCTGTCCCAGCGCCTCCAGCGTGCGCGGCAGTCCGCCGGGTCGCTGGGGGTCGGTGATCAGCGACAGCAACTCGGGGATCGGGTTGCGCAGACGCTCGTCCGCCCCGGCGCCGACGAAGCCGGGAAAGGATTGGGTCTGGTTGGTCAATGCCTCCAGCAGGGACCTCAGGCACGAAGAGGTGACCTTGGACAGCGGATAATCGGTCCGCTCCGAGAATTTGAAAATGGTGATCCGCAGCAGACGCACCAGACCCTCGGCGCGTTCGGCATAACGGCCGATCCAGAACAGATTGTCGGCGACCCGACTGGAGACCGCGCTCTCCTGCACGACCGCGGGGGTTTGCGTATCGGTGGCGCCCAGCAGACTCTCCTGGCGTTCCGGCTCCGAGGCCAACACCCAGACATCCTTGCCGAGTCCGCCGAGTTGATTGGAGACCAGCGAGGTCTCGTGGTTCAGGGCAACGCGCCCGAGCCCGCCGGGCATCACGGCATAACCATCCTCTTCCGCGATCAGGAAGGTGCGCAGGACGCTGGGGCGCGGTTCCAGATGCTGATCGATGAGTGCCGGCGCGGTCGAGGGTTGAACCCGTTCGCGGGCGACGTAGCCGCCTGGATTGGCCTGGATCGCCTTGATCAGCGCCGTGCGCGCGGCCGGCTCCATCGCGCCGGGAAAGAGTTCCAACTGTCCCGCCGCTCTAGCGCCTGTCATGAGATGAGCCGATGGGAGGAGCTTGACGACCAGGCTATCGAGATTGTTCAACACCTGAGCGAGCGAGTCGGGGTCGCCGCACCACCAGGTCGGGATGTCCGGCAGGACCAGCGACTCGCCAAGAAGCTGCTGGCAGACGCGGGGCAGGAAGGCCGCGAGCGCCGGGTGTTCGAGAATCCCGCTGCCCAGCGCGTTGGCCAGGATCAGGTTGCCGGCGCGTGCCGCCTGCAATAGGCCAGGGACGCCCAGCATGGAGTCCTCGCGTAGCTCCAGCGGATCGCACCAGAGATCGTTGACCTGCCGCAGGACCGCGTCGATGCGCTCCAGTCGTCCCAGGGTGCGCAACCACAGCGCGCCGTCGCGTACCGAGAGATCGCCGCCCTGGACCAGGGTATAGCCGAGATAGTTGGCCAGATAGGCGTGTTCGAAATAGGCCTCGTTCCGGGGGCCGGGCGTGAGCACCACGATCCGCGCATGGTCGGCCACGCGCGGCGCCAGCCGGGTCAGGGTGCGGCGCATGGAGCGGAAGAAGCCGGCCAGACGGTGCACATGCGAGTCCCGGAACAGACTCGGCAGCACCCGCGACAGCACCACCCGGTTTTCCAGCGCATAACCCGCCCCCATGGGGCTTTGGGTCCGGTCGCCGATGACCCGCCAGTGGCCATCGGGCAGCCGCGTCAGATCCGCCGCATACTGCACCAAGGGGCGTCCGCCCGCGATCTCGATGCCGTGGCAGGGGAGCAGATAGCTGGCGTTGCCGTCGATCAGTTCGGCCGGCAGCAGTCCGGTGCGGATCAGGTCGCGGGGTCCGTAGAGATCGAGCAGGATCAGGTTGAGGAGCTCGGCGCGCTGGATCAGGCCGCGCTCCAGCTCCGCCCACTCGTCGCTGCGGATCAGCATCGGCAGCAGATCCAGTTGCCAGGGGCGCGATATGCCCTGCGGATCGCCATGGAGGTTGTAGGTCACGCCGTTGTCGCGAATCAGACGCGAGGCCTCGCGCCAGCGATCCTCAAGGCCAACCGGACCCAGCGTGCGCAGGGCGTCGAGCAAATATTGCCATTGCGGACGCACCTCGCCATCGGCGGTGCGCATTTCGTCATAGCGGTCAGCCAGAGGCGAGTAGGCATCGACCAGGCCGGGGTTTTCCGGGATGGGCGCCAGATCGGGGGCGGGCATGAATCTTAGGCTCTTTCTGGGGCGCGGAATTGGATTAGACACGCCCAGTCCTGGAGGCGCAAGGCATGCCGATTAATTTTCGAGCGCCCTGGGCACCCGGGCGAAGGGCTTGAACGCGGGCTCATGTTCGAAATGCGGCCTGAACAAGGGCTCTCCGAAGAGCGCACCCTGCGCCTGCTGACAGCCGATGGTCAGCAGAAGCTGCCGCTGCTCGTCGGTGCGCACCCCATCGGCCAGAATCTCCAGATCCAGCGCCTGCGCCATGGCAATGAGCGCCTGAACCACGGCCAGATCATCGCGCGAATCGGGTAGCGATTCGATAAAATTGGGGTGAATCCTCAGCGTTTTGATCGGTAGGCGCTGCAATGCCAACGGCGAGATCCAGCCAGCTCCGACTTCATTCAACGTGATCGAGACACCCAGCCGGCGCAATCCCTCGAAGACCTCGGCGATCTGTTCGGGGTGTTTTTGGAGCAGGGACTCGTTAAACGCCAGATCCAGCCGGCTGCCCACCAGCGGGTTCTCCGCCAGCAGGCGTTCGAGGGTCTGGTTCAGGTGGCCGCGGGTGAGTTGCGCTTCGGAGACCGGCACGGAAAAAACGCCGATGGTCAATCCATGTTCCAGCCAATTCTGGACTTGCCGACAGGCTGTCGCAAGCGCCCACTGCCCGAGTTCGGCCATGAAGCCACACTCATCGGCCAGTGGCAGGAAGCGTTCTGGCGGGACAGGACCGATTTCCTGCTGATCCCAGCGCAGCAATACCTCGACGCCCACATAGAGCCCCGATTCCAGGTTCGCGCGGGGACGGTATGCCAGTCGGTATTCCCCTTTGATGAGTCCGTTCCGCAGTCGCTCGATCAGGCGTTGGTGTTCAGGGACCGCATTGTCGTGCTCGGGCGGCGAGATGCGGACGCCGTTGCGCCCCTGTCGCTTCGCTAGTCTCAAGGCGGACTCGGCATGGGCGAGCAGGGCGTTGCGGTCGTTGTTCATGCCAGTATCGAAGGCGACGCCGATACATGCAGTGACGGATATCCGGTGGTTGCAGACGTCGAGGTCGGCGCACAGGGTCGCCTGAAGACGGCGCGCGATCTCCTCGATCTCCTCGCTCCGGTCGATGTCCTCGCAAATGAGTCCAAACTGGTCGGCGCGGAGCCGGGCCAGGGTATCGGTGGAGCGGACCGCGATCCGCAACCGCCGCGCGACCGCACGCAGCAGGGCATCGCCGATCCGATGACCCAGGCTTGAGTTGACATGGGAAAAGTGATCCAGGTCGAACAGCATCAAGGCCAGTGGCATGGCTTTGCCGCGCCCGAGTTCGATGGCGTGCTCAAGGCGCGATTCGAAGAGCAGACGGTTGGGTAGTTTGGTCAAGGCATCGTAATGGATCAGATAGTCGGCGCGACGCTGCGGTGCGTGATTGCAGTCGGCGAAGACGCCCACGAAATTGATCACTTTCCCGTGTGCGTCCTGCACGCGCTGGATGGTGAGTTTTTGCAGATAGATCTCGCCATCCTTGCGGCGGTTCCAGATCTCGCCCTGCCAGGTGCCGCGGCGGGTCAGCAGGCGCCACATGCCGATAAAATAACTTTGAGGATGCCAGTGGGAATTCAAGAGATTGGGCTTGCGGCCCAGCAGCTCTGACTCGCGATAGCCGGTGATCCGGGTAAAGGCTGGATTGCTGGCGACGATATAACCCGCGGCATCCGTGATCAGCACGCCCTCGGCAGTGGCCGCGTAGACGGCGGCCGATTGCAGAAGACGCCGTTCCGTGTCCCGGAGGGACGTGGCATCCCGGATGTTGACGACGACGCCGGTCACCCTGCCCGCAGCGTCGCGGTGGGGGAAGAGACGTACCTCGGCACCGCGCGATGCTCCGTCAAGGGCCGTCTCGCGGATCTCTTCGACGTGAACCTGGCCGGTGTCAAGACAATCGCGGAGATAACGGTCAAGGACTGCGGTTACTGGATCGTCGTTCCCGATGTCCTTGAAATCGCGTTCGAGGATCTCCTCATGCGAGCATTCGATGGCCTTAAGGAAGGCTTCGTTCATCGCCTTGATACGACCTCCGCGATCCACGAAAGCGATCCAGTCGGGAGAAGCGGAGACGATGTCGGCATAGCGATCGAGGAGCGGATTCGTGTCATCTCGCCATGCGGGTTCAAGGATAATCGAGAGGAGTCGCGGTAAACTTTTCGTGCCTTCAAAACAGCGTGAGAAGACGACAGAAACGGGGCCTGTCTTCACCTTCGCGTTGACGAAATGCAGTTCCAGACGAACGTCATGTTGTTGCGGGGAGTTCAGTAAGTCAGCGAGTAATTGCGTGTTGACGTTGTGGGCCAGATCGGCAAGAGAGCGCCCGAGCACTTGTGTGTCGGCGTAACCAAGCAAGGCCAGAAATGCCTGATTCACGGAGATGATGCGCTGCTGGTGGTCCAGTATCAGCGCACCCATGGGCAGCGCGGCGAACAGGGGCATGGATGGGAGATTCCACACGGAACAGGTCTGACGAGGCGAATGGTCGATTATACGCAGAGAATCGCATCGTTGCGTTAGACAGAAACAGCGAAAAGCCGGGCACGCGCCCGGCTTTTTGTGTACTCAACGGTGTCGTCGGCTGCGGTCAGAAATTGCAGCCGGCGGTTGCCGATGACTCAGCACGAAGTCTGCTCGACCGGACGCGGTTGTGTTCGGCCGAGCGCCGTTCAGGCTGCCGCCGCTTGCGTTATGTCGGCCTCGATGGAACGGCTTGGTCCGCTGCTGACCTCGATTTTCCGGGGCTTCATCGCCTCGGGGATTTCACGCCGCAGGTCGATGTGCAGCAGGCCGTTTTCCAGCCGGGCTTCCAGTACCCGCACGTAATCGGCAAGCTGGAATTTCCGCTCGAAGCTGCGGTTGGCGATGCCGCGGTAGAGGAACTTCCGCTCAGAGGCATCCTCTTCCTCGGGGCGTCCGCCGGAGACGGTCAGGATGTTTTCCTTGGCCTCCAGATTCAGATCCCGTTCGGAAAAGCCGGCGACCGCCATGGTGATGCGGTAGGCGTTCTCGCCGCTGACCTCGATGTTGTAAGGAGGGTAGCCGCCTGGCTCGGTGCGATAGGCGGTTTCAAGCGCGGAGGTCATCCGGTCGAAGCCGATCATGGAGCGGAACAGGGGCGAAAAGTCGATGGTTGTCATGAGACATATCCTCGGTTCGAGCAATATGGAAAAGGCGCGTTCGACGTGAACCGCGCGGTCTGCAAGCCTCTATCGAGCGCCTGCGTTGGTGATATTAGTGACGGTGACGAGGGGGATCAAGAGGGGATGGCAAAAATTTTATGTCAAGTCATGTCGGCCTCTCGGCCTGTCGGCAAGGCTTGGATGAAGGCTGGTTCCAGTGCGCAAGCATCCTCGGGTGCGTTGAGATTGGCGAAGCAGCCGGGGCGGTCGCTGAAATCGACCAGGGCGACCCGGTGCCGGGCATGCCAGAGATCGACCTTGCGCTCGCCGGCGGCGAGGAAATCGCGCAGGCTCTCCGACAGCGCGACCGGCACCAGCGCATGCACGGATTGCCGCCGAGCGCCCGCGACGGCGACCGCCAGTTCCGCGTCCTGCTCGATCACGGCCTGGGCGAGCCGCGCGCCCAGATCGGGCGGGGGTTGCGGGCCGTCACAGGGCAGGGTCAGGATCCATGCGGTGCGAGCCGCGTGCATCGCGCTGAGAATCCCCGCCAGTGGTCCCTGAAAACCTTGCTCAAGGTCGGCGACCACGGGAAAACCGTAGGCGCCATAGGCGTCGAGATTGCGATTGGCGCTGATCAGCAATGTGCTGACCTGGGGCGCCAGCGACTCGATCGCCCATTCCACCAGCGGCCGGCCGGCGAACGGTAGCAGTCCCTTGTCCCTTCCACCCATGCGCCGCGCCTGCCCGCCGGCGAGGATGACGCCAGTGATCGACAGCTTCGAGGGCGGCGCGATCGTCATCTCGAGGGATCCTGGACATAGAACCGCGTCGGTCCGTTCGCCGAACCGCTGCGGTTCTCGGAGTGGGCGTGGACGCCGATTACTCGATGACGACGCGCGCGTTGAGGGTCTGGCAGGTGTTGAAATGGGGGTCAAGTTCGCCCCAGTGCTCCGGCCCCTCGGCGCCGGAATACCCCCAATGCGCGCCATGATCCGCGAGCGCGAGTCCGCTGCCGGCCATGAGTGTCAGTGCCATGAGCGTGGTTCGGTTCATCGTTTTCCTCGTTCTTGTGGTGGATGTCGGCAGGCCGGCGCGAAGGACGAATGTCCGTTAGAGGCATAAGGTTACAATAATTTTCGTCCGGCATCGGGCGTGTTGCATCGGGCGGATCCCAGGCTCCGGCGCGTGAGGTTACGGGTCGCCGGGCGGGTCTGGCGCGTGGTCGATCTCCCTGGAGCCCGCGGCCCGAATCTCCCGCAGACGCGACAGGATGCGCTGTTCGAGCCAATAGACAGGCCGCCAGGGGAGGGTGCCCGCGATGAACCCTACATGCCCGCCATGGGCGGCGAGTTCCAGGGTCACCCCTGGGCCGAGTTCGTGTTCCCAAGGGAGTGTGGTCGGGAACATGAAGGGATCGTCGGCGGCCTGGACGATCAGGGTCGGGGTCTCGATATGGGACAGGAAGGGTCGGCAACTGGCGCGGCTGTAGTACTCGAAAACTCCGGCGAAACCGTGCAGTGGCGCTGTAATCTGGTCGTCGAACTGATTGAAGTCGCGGATGTCGTCCAGATCGACCGCGAGCGGCAAGGGGCGGCCCGCGAATTTGCGCCGCAGGTTCGACTTGAGTCGGTTCAACAGGTGGCGGCGATACAGACGGGACACCCCAAGATTCAACCTGAGCATGGCGTCGCGCAGCACGAAGGGCACGGAGACCGCGATGGCGGCACCGATCGGCGGGCGCTCGGTCTCGCCGAGATATTTGAGCAGAAGATTGGCGCCGAGCGAGAAGCCCACCGCGGCGGCGAGCGGTTCGTCCTCGTCCTGGCGGAGCGCCGCGAGCACCTCGGCGAGATCCTCGGTCGCGCCCGAATGATAGGCGCGATCCAGCCGGTTCGGCTCGTGCGAGCAGCCGCGCAGGTACATGAAGATCGGCCGAAACCCTTCGCGGGCAAGAGTCGCGACGAGGCTGCCCGCGTAATGGGAGTCCAGATTGCCTTCGAGCCCATGCACGATCAGCACGCGCGGGCCGGCGGATCCGCCCAGCGCGAGGTCGATAAAATCGCCGTCGGCGAGTTCGACACGCCGCCGGATCAGATCCGCGCTCGGCCGATGCCGCGTCAGGCTGGGCCAGAGGGTTTGCAGGTGAGCGCCGGGGAGCCACCAGGCCGGTCGAAAATCGCTTGTCGTGATCCTGCCCATTCGGATACCCGTCGCTCGTGAAGCCTCTCGCAGTCTTTCCGCGCATTGAGGGAAAACCGCCATGTCGCCTATACTGCACGCATTCCGCGCACGCCTGCCGCGCAAATCGTCATGGCGGCGGTTATGCCCCCCCGCCTGAACCAGGAAACCGAAACCGATGATGCGGAAACCTCTTCCGACCCTGATTGCCCTGCTGCTCTGTGGCTTCGTCACTGTCAGTCAGGGCGAGGATCTCATCCAGATCTATGATATCGCGGTCGAGAGCGACCCGACGCTCCGCGAGGCCGAGCAGACCCTGTTCGCGACCCGCGAGGTGATGCCTCAGGCACGCTCGCTGCTGATGCCCAACCTCAGCGTGACAGGCGATCTTGGATATCAGCGCGTCGACAGCAGCGGAAACAGTTCATTTGGCCCTTTCAGCCGCACCGATAGCTATGACACCCGGGGCTTGCAGGCTGTTGTCAATCAATCGGTGTATAACCGGGCGAACTGGATGACGCTCAAGCAGTCCGATAACGTCATCGCGCAGGCCGAGGCGCAATATCGCAACGCCCAGATCGATCTCATGGTCAAGACCACCGAGGCGTATTTCAATGTTCTGAGGGCGTCCGATGCCGTGACGGTGCTGGAGGCACTGTTGCGCGCCAACGAGCGCCAGTTGGAGCAGTCCCGGCAGCGTTTCGAGGTTGGGCTGGTCGCCATCACGGACGTGAACGAGAGTCAGGCGGCCTATGACCGCTCGCGCGCCGACGTGATCACCGGCAAGAATACGCTGGGCAATGCCTGGGAGGCGTTACGCGCCATCGTGGGGCCGATCAGCGTTCCGCTGGCGCGGTTGGGCGAGCAGTTGCCCCTGGCGCCGCCCGAGCCGAACGAGATCGACGCCTGGGCGACGACCGCCGTGCGGAGCAATTATGGTATCGTCGCCGCCAGCGAGGCGGCCAACGCCGCCAAGCGAACGATCGATATCGAGCGTTCCGGTTACTATCCCTCGGTCAGCGTGCAGGCCGGATACGACCTATCGCGCTCGGGCGCCGAGTTTAATACCGATTCCGATACGAGCTTCGTCGGACTGTCGGTGAATGTGCCTCTTTATCAGGGCGGGGCGGTGGCCTCGCGGACCCGTCAGGCGGGGTATCAATTCCGCGCCGCGCAGGATCGGCTCGACCAGGTGCGCCGGCAGGTGGATCAGCAGGTCAAGGACGCCTTCCGCGGCATCCTCACGAGCATCGAGGACATCAAGGCCCGTCAGGCGGCGATCGTCTCGGCGCGCTCGGCCCTGGAGTCCACCCAGGCGGGCCTGGAAGTCGGTACGCGCACACAGGTCGACGTGCTGAATGCGCAGCGTAATCTGTTCCAGGCCGAGTTCGATTATCTGGACGCGCGCTACAACTACATTATCAACGGGGTCAAGCTGCATCAGGCCACCAGCACGCTGACACGCGACGTGCTGGAAAAAGGCAATGCCTGGCTCAATCCCGCCGATGTCGTGCCGCCGCCCGCGAGCTGAACCGAGCCGTTCCCTTATGTCCGGCAGCAGCTTCGGAAAACTCTTCGTCGTGACCGGCTTTGGCGAGAGCCATGGTCCGGCCCTCGGCGGTGTCGTCGACGGTTGTCCGCCCGGTCTCGAACTCGCCGCCGCCGATCTGCAACGCGATCTGGACCGGCGCAAGCCGGGGCAGTCGCGTCATACCACCCAGCGCCGCGAGTCGGACACGGTCGAGATCCTGTCCGGCGTCTTCGAGGGCCGCACCACCGGCGCGCCCATCGGTCTCCTGATCCGCAACGAGGACCAGCGGTCCAAGGACTATTCCGAGATCGCCGAGCGCTATCGTCCCGGTCACGCGGACTACACCTACGATCAGAAATACGGCGTGCGCGACTATCGGGGCGGCGGGCGCTCCTCGGCGCGCGAGACCGCGATCCGGGTCGCTGCCGGCGCCATCGCCAAGAAATATCTGGCGGCGCGTCGCGCCATCCTGGTGCGCGGGTATCTGTCCCAGCTTGGCCCCCTCCGCCCGCAAGGATTCGCCTGGGACGAGGTGGAGCGCAACCCCTTCTTCTGGCCCTGCGCCGCCACGGTCGCCGCTCTGGAAACCTACATGGACGATCTGCGCCGGGAGGGCAACTCCATCGGCGCGGCCGTGACGGTCGTCGCCTCGGGGATGCCGACCGGTCTCGGCGAGCCCATTTTCGACCGGCTCGATGCCGACATCGCCCACGCGCTGATGAGCATCAACGCCGTGAAAGGCGTGGAGATCGGCACCGGTTTCGGTTGCATCGAGCAAAAGGGCACGGAACATCGCGACGCGCTGACCCCCGACGGTTTTCTCTCCAATCACGCCGGCGGCATTCTCGGCGGCATTTCATCGGGTCAGGACGTGGTCGCGCGGATCGCGCTCAAGCCGACGTCCAGCATTCGTCTGCCGGGGCGCACCATCAATGCCCGTGGCGAGGCGTGCGAGGTCATTACCACGGGCCGCCACGATCCTTGTGTCGGCATTCGCGCGACGCCCATTGCCGAGGCGATGCTGGCCATCGTTCTCATGGATCACCTGCTGCGCCAGCGCGCGCAGAATGCCGAGGTGCTGCAGCCGACTCCGGCGATCCCCGCCGCGCGGCTGACGTAAACCGCGTCCCGAGCGAGACGGGTCAGTTCGGCGCCAATCCTCCGGCGTCAGCATCGATGCGGTTGATCCCGAAAAGCTGTCAGCTTCATTGAATCTGAAACCTGATCATCGCGCCTCGCACGTCAGGGCTCATTGATCGGGGGCAGACCTCGATCAGCGATAACCTTGGGAACACAACGGCTGGCGGCTGGTCGCTGGCGGCTGTCCGCTGACCGCTCATGCTCTGTAGGACACGGCGTAATGCCTTACTGGCGTCTCTCGGCATACTACCTCTGCTATTTCGCCTCGCTTGGCGCGCTCGTGCCCTATTGGGGCCTGTATCTCCAGTCCGAGGGGTTCGATGCGCTGGCCATCGGGCAGCTTCTGGCGATTCTGTCGGGCACCAAGATCGTCGCGCCCATGGTCTGGGGACACATCGTCGACCGGACCGGACGCCGGATGCCGATGGTGCGGCTCGGGGCGCTGCTCTCGGCGCTCGCCTTCGTCACGGTCTTTTTCGCCGATGGCTTCTGGAGCATGGCGGCGGCCATGGTCCTGTTCAGTTTTTTCTGGAACGCCTCGCTACCCCAGGTGGAAGCGGTCACCTTCAATCATCTGCGACAGCGACCCACCGGCTATGCGCTGGTCCGGCTGTGGGGCTCGGTGGGCTTCATCCTGGTGGTGGCGGTGCTGGGTCTGCGTCTGGAACGGGATTCGCTCGCCATCGTGCCGGTTTGGGTGCTGATGCTCTTCCTGGGCGTCTGGCTAAGTTCGCTGACGATCCCGGACAGCGCGCCGGTCCACGACGATCGGCCGGCGCTGTCGCTGCGCGCGCTCCTGCGGCGTCAAGAGGTGCTGGCCTTCTTCGCGGCCTGTTTCCTGATGCAGCTCGGCCACGGCATCTATTACGCCTTTTATTCGATTCATCTGGAAGCGGCGGGGTATTCGAGCGTCGCGGTCGGCAATCTCTGGGCGCTCGGCGTGATCGCCGAGGTGCTGGTGTTCCTGATCATGCATCGGCTGCTCGATCGCTTTGGCGCGCGCCGAGTGCTGCTCTGGAGTCTGGGGCTCGCCATCCTGCGTTGGCTGTTGATCGGCGCCTTCATCGAGGTTCTGGCCGTGCAGGCGGTCGCGCAGCTTCTGCATGCCGCGACCTTCGGCACCTTTCATGCCTCAGCCATTCATCTGGTCCATCACGCCTTTCCGGGGCGGACCCAGGGGCGCGGTCAGGCGCTCTATAACAGCCTGAGCTTTGGCGCCGGCGGCGCGGCCGGAAGCCTGCTCGGCGGACTGCTGTGGGACAGCTCCGGCGCGCTCGTCACCTTTGGTGTCGCCGCTGGGGCGGCGGCGGTCGGCCTGAGCGTGGCCTGGCGCTGGGCTAAGCTGTGAAAACGGATGCCACATAACCTGGCATGTTATGATGGCATTCATCCAATTTATTCAGGCCCGACGTCGCGGACGTCTCGCCGGATCGCCGAGCGCGGTCTCCAGCGAGGGTCAACCGCGTCTTCGATTCCGGCCTCATCTTCGCCATTCTCTCGCGCCTTGTCACTATGCCAGCCTCCCAAGCTCCCTATGCGATTTTCCCCGGGCGTCGTTATCCCTCTGGGGCCACCGTCGAGGACGACGGTGTCAACTTCTCCATCTTCAGCCGCCATGCCTGCGGCGCCGAGCTGCTGCTCTATGCGGGCGCCACGAGCCCTGAGCCCTTCCAGATCATCCGGCTCGATTCCCAGGTTCACCACACCTTTTTCTCTTGGCACGTTCTGGTGGTGGATCTGCCGCCAGGCACCCATTACACCTGGCGCCTGGAGGGACCGAACGAGCCTCGCGATCATGGCTGGCGTTTCGATGCGCGGATCGAACTGGTCGATCCCTGGGCGCGCGCCGTCAACGTCTGCGACTGGAACCGCTGGCGCCGTCAGCGTGACGGGGTACGGCCCCACGATTCGCCGCGCGGCCTGGTCCTCGCCGAAGAATACAACTGGGAGGGCGATACGCCGCTGCGGCTGCCCTCCGAGCAAACCATCATCTACGAGCTGCATGTGGGCGGCTTCACCCGGCATCCCAGTGCGGGGGTCGAGCATCCGGGAACCTTTCTCGGGCTGATCGAGAAGATTCCCTATCTTCAGGAGCTCGGGATCACCCACGTCGAACTCATGCCGGTCATGGCCTTCGACGAACAGGACGTGCCCGAGGGGGTGTGGGACGCGGGTCTGCGCAACTATTGGGGCTACAGCAGTTTCGGCTTCTTTTCGCCGCATCCCGGATACTGCGTGACGCCCGAGCAGGGGACGCATCTCAGCGAATTCCGCGAGATGGTCAAGGCCCTGCATCGCGCGCGCATCGGGGTCATCATGGACGTGGTCTTCAACCACACCAGCGAGGGCGGGGTCGGCGGGCCAACCCTGACCTTCAAAGGCATCGGCAACGAGACCTTTTATTGCCTGGACGGAATCGACAAGGGCCTCTATCTGGATTTCACCGGCTGCGGCAATACCGTCAACGCCAACCATCCGATCGTCGCCCACTTCATCGTCGACGCCCTGGAATACTGGGTGCGCGAGATGCACGTCGACGGTTTCCGTTTCGATCTCGCCAGCGCCATGGCGCGCGATGCCAACGGGCGTCCGATGGCTAACCCGCCGGTGCTGTGGGAGATCGAACTCTCCGACACCCTGGCCGCGGCCAAGATCATCGCCGAGGCCTGGGATGCCGCCGGTCTCTATCAGGTCGGCAGCTTCCCCGGTTACCGCTGGATGGAGTGGAACGGCCGTTATCGCGATACCGTCCGCAGCTTCGTGCGCGGCGATCCGGGGCTGGTCTCCGAGGTGGCGACCCGCCTGTCCGGGAGCAGCGATCTCTATCAGGCGAATCTGCGTCAGCCCATCAACAGCATCAATTTCGTGACCTGTCACGACGGTTTCACGCTGTGGGATCTGGTCTCCTATGACCGTAAACACAATCAGGCCAACCGCGAGAACAATCGCGACGGCAGTAACGACAACCAGAGCTGGAACTGTGGCGTCGAGGGCGAAACCAATGACCCGCAAATTCTGGCCCTGCGGCGACGTCAGGCCAAGAATCTGCTGACGTTGCTGTTTCTCAGTCAAGGCGTCCCGATGCTGCTGGCGGGCGACGAGGTGTTGCGATCGCAGAATGGCAACAACAACACCTGGTGTCAGGACAACGATCTCGGGTGGTTCGATTGGTCGCTGGTCGAGCAAAATTCACACATGCTGCGGTTCGTGCGCGGTCTGATCGCGCTGCGCAAGCGTCATCCGAATCTGCGTCGCCGCCACTTCCTGTCCGGTGTTGCGCAGCAGGGCTCGGATCTGCCGGACATCGTCTGGCACGGCGAAACGCTGAATGCCCCGCCCTGGAACGATCCGCTGGCGCAATCGCTCGCCTTTACGCTGGCCCAAGCGCGCCTGGGCGAGACGCAGCTGCATGTCATGATCAATATGAGCGAAGCGGCGCGCCGTTTCGAGTTGCCCGCGCTGCCCGCCGTCCGCTGGCATCTCGCGCTCGACACCGGACGCGCCTCGCCCACGGATATTATCGATCCATCGGATCAGGTCGCCGTGGACATGACCCCGTTCTTGCTGCGTTCGCGCAGTATCGTGGTCCTGGAAGGGCGAGGCTCTTAAAAAACAAAGCCTTCGGGCTCCACGACCTTGGCCAGGGACGGCACGCAGGTCTCAAAGAGTGTCTCGCGGCTGAAATTTCGACCGTCGAGTCGGGTGATCAGCAGCGCCTCCATGACCGGCTCCTCGCCGACGATGCAGAACAGACGCCCGCCCACCGAGAGTTGATCCTGGAGCATCGGCAGCGAGGCGTCCGTCGGCATCGAGCCCGTGATGGCGATCGCCTCGAACGGACCGCCCGTGACGGGGCCGGCCAGGCCGTCCCCCTCGCGCACCTCGACGCCCTCGAACTTCAGTGCCGCCAGACGTTCGCGGGCCGCGGCGGCCAGCGTCGGGTCGATCTCGATGCTGATCGCACGCCCGCCCAGCCGGCTCAGGCAGGCCGTGACATAGCCAGTTCCGGTTCCGATCTCCAGCACCTTTTCGCCGGGCCGCACGTCGAGCGCCTGCAACAGACGGCCGACGACTTTCGGGGCGAGCATGCTCGTCCCCGCGCCGATCGGCGCCTCGATATCCGCGTAGGCCAGCCCGCGATAGGCGTCGGGCACGAAGGCCTCGCGCGCGATCGCGGACATTGCGTCCAGGACGTGCTCGTCGAGCACGTCCCAAGGACGAATCTGTTGCTGGATCATATTGAAACGGGCAAGGTCGAAGCGGTTATCCATGTCTGGCGGGTTCTCCCGATCTCGTGATAATGAAGCGGCTGATGAGCCTACTGAGTTTAGGCGTCAACGGCAATAAATTCACTACCGAGTGTCGGTCTATAATAGACAGTTTCGCTGGGTGTAACAAAAATGAACGTCTCACGTCTCAAAAGAGTGACATTAATCTTGGTCATCTTTTTGATTTTAAAAAATAAAAAAATCATGCCAATTAGGCTGTCTCAACTTTGTGACAATCGACAGTTTGCTTGTGCATATAACACATTGATTATTTGTGATTTTATTTTTGGCGCTAAATTTGCTAAAGCTTTGATGGAAGTAACGCTCGACGTTCAGCTTCCGGATATCAATAGAAGACGGAGATCCCGGACGACGTTCTTGGGGTGACCCTAATCATTGATTAATGGACCGTACTGCCTTCTCCAATATTACAAATACCTAACTTCGAGGTGCATCTATGAAACTTGCAACATTTGCCTTAGCGACAGCTCTTAGCGTACCTGGCATCGCCGGGGCTGCAACCTTTTCCGGGAGTTTCAACCTCTCCGGCTCCGCATTTAGCGATCCGGGACTGGTGATTCAGGTCGCTCCGAACCCGGGCAACTTCACCTTCGATCTGGACGTCGGCCAGTCGACCACCGTCGACCTGTTCGACATCTGGACGAACGAGGGTTCGCTCCAAAACGATGACCTCGCTTCAAGCTCGATCGCCGCCGCCTTCAATTTCACCAATCCGCTGACTTCGGGCAATCTCTCCGGCACAAGCTTCGGCTCCGTGAATTGGCTCTGGTTATTGCAGACACAGACAGGCAACGTCGATTGGAACAATCCCCTCAATTTGACCTTCGGAAGCGGCGGATTGCTCTCGATCACACTTAATGACGCAGACTTCAACAAAGGTTACTACAAGCTAAATCCAGGTCGGAATAATGGCGCCACGATCAGCGCGACCTTCACCTATTCAGCCGCCCCGGTCCCGCTACCAGCCGCCGTCTGGCTCTTCGGCTCCGCTCTGTTTGGTGTGGCTGGCATCGGCTATCGTCGCAAGCCTGCGTAACCGAGTATTGCAAGCATCGCACCGAACGGCTAACCAACTGGCACTTTGCTAGTTGTGATCGCCGGAACGATCCGATTGGACCGCCCCGTTTCGTCATCGAAACGGGGCGATTTTTTATGCACCGATTGCCAGCCAATCAGCTCGCTCTCATCCGTCCAGTGCTTCTCCTGGATCGTGTCGTCGAACATCAGTACCGTCAGAGCAGCGGCTTGCTCAAGGTGATGGCCAATCCGCGAAAGTACGCTTTATCACTCTGGACGCGCTTTAATCGACCACCGGCGCATAGCCCTGGCTGCGCACGCCCTGTAACAGGTTGTCCACATCGTCTGTCGGCACGCCGAGCATCTCCAGTGCCTCCGCCCCGAGGCGCAGACTGCTTTCGATCGCCTCGGGATAGGCGCGGGTCGCGCCCGCGCGGATCAGACTGGCACAGGCTTCCAGATCGCGCGCCCGCGCGATGACTGGCACCCGCGGATAGTTCATCCGGATGTGCGAGACGGCTCGCAGTGCGGTCGGACCGTGATCGATGGTCAGAATCACCAGCGAGGCATCCTCGATCTGGGCGGCGGTGAGCAGTTCCAGATCGCCGATATCGCCGTAATACACCGCGCGTCCGTCCCGTTCGCCCCGTTCGACATGCGCCGGATTGGTGTCGAAGGCGATGTACGGGATATTGTTCACTTCCAGCAGGGTGGCGATGGTATGTCCCACGCGCCCATAACCGGCCACCACGACCCGTCCCTGGGAGGTGATGCCGGTCGCTTCTTGGTCGAAGCACAGGGGGGGCGCGGTGCGACGCTCTGTGCGGATGGCCAGTGTGTCGCCGATCCGCACCAGCAGCGGCGTGAGCAGCATGCTGACCGAGATGACGCTGACGGCGATGACAAAGGTGGCCTCGTCGATCACCCCTAAAAGCTTGGCGGAACCGAACAGCACGAAGCCGAATTCGCCGCTCTGCGCGAGCAGGAACGCGAGTCGGGTCGCGATCCCGCGGGGCAGCCCGAAGATCAGGGCGATCAGAAACAGCACGGCCAGCTTGATCGCCAGGATCACCAGGACATGCTGGGTCAGCAGCCAGGGCTGCGCGGCAATGGCGGGCAGATCGATGGACATGCCGACGGCGACGAAGAAGAGGCTCATCAGGAGTCCCTTGAAGGGCTCGATGTGGGCCTGGATCTGGAAGCTGAAGCGCGTGGAGGAGAGCAGCATCCCCATCAGAAAGGCGCCAAGGGCCATCGAGAGCCCCGCTTTGTGCATGGCGCCGGCGGCGAGAAAGACCGATAGCAGCACCACCAGCGCAAAGGCATCCCGATTGTTCTGACGCAGCAGACGCTCCAGCGCGAAGGGTAGGACATAGCGGCCGAGGATCAGGACCATCCCGATCATGGCGATGACCATGAGGAACTGCTCCCACCAGGGCGCGGCGTTGGCGGCGGCGCCCAGATCCGAAAAGAGCGGCACCAGGGCGAGCAGGGGCACCACGGCGAGATCCTGCATCAGGAGCACGGCAAAGGCGGCGTTGCCATGGCGGGTCGCGATATCGCCGCGTTCGTGGAGCAATTGCATGACCAGCGCGGTCGACGACAGCGCCATGGTCAGCCCGATCAGCAGCGCCGCCTGCCAGGAGGCTTGATAGAAGGAGATATAGGCCGCGATGGCGCCGCCGCACAGCAGAATCTGCACGGTCCCCAACCCGAAAACCTCCCGGCGCAGCGCCCAGAGACGCTTGGGCTGCATCTCCAGACCGATCACGAACAGCAGCAGCACCACGCCCAGTTCGGTGAAATGGCGAACATCCTCGACATGCGGGGTGACATTGGGTCCGGGCGAATAGGGACCGACGACGATGCCGGCGACCAGCAACCCCAGAATCGACCCGAGCCCGAGATGCTTGAACAGGGTGACAGCGAGCGCCGCCGCGGTCAGCAGCACGATGGCGGAGAGAACGAAGCTGTCTAATTCCATGGCAGCTACTTTAGCAAGATCCGATGGTCAAGGGTGCGAAACCGCGCCGCGTCAATCCTGGTGAGCGACGCAAAGAGCAAAGCGATTCCAAGCGGAGTATTTCCAGCGGGGCGCGGTGACGGCGGCTATCATTCCGAATATTCGATTGCAGTCTACCGCGGGCGTGTGAACTCAAGTGTCCACCATCCTGATGCGTCGCCCGGTCTTGGCCTGGGCACTTTACGACTGGGCCAATTCCGCCTTTGCGACGACGTCTCCAGCGCGCGCGAATTCGACCTTGTTTCGGCCTTCGGCTACGCGCTGGGCTATGTGGGCGGAGGCCTGCTGTTCGCCGTCAATGTGCTGATGGTCAAAAACCCGGATTGGTTCGGCCTTGCCGGCCCCGGCGAGGCGGTCCGCGCCTCCTTTCTCTCCGTGTCCCTCTGGTGGGCGCTGTTCACGGTGCCGATAGTATTCATTGGGAGGGCGGCTCGTCGCGCGCGTCGTGCTTGACCCGATAATCCTGATAATGACGGGCGAACAGCGCTTCCAGTTCATCGATGACGACGACAGCAGCGCGGCCCTGCAGAACGTGAGCGGACATCAGGGCCGAAGTCTCGTTGAGCAGCGCTCCGCGCTCAAGCATGTCGTAGGTGTGCGACAGGCGCTTGATCGCTCCGACCACGCTTTCGGTGTCTGGACGCGGCAGCGACCGTGGCTCTCGCGGTGGCGTTTCGCCGGAGTCTGCGGGTTGGGCGCGCTGCGCCAGAAAGTCCGCGAAGGCGAGCAGCGTCTGGCGGTCGGCGGGGGACAGCTTCTGGAAGATCTTCGCAAGGGTTACGCCATCGGCGGATTCCAGGGTCCGTTTCAGCATCTCGATCGTCCGCGTGTAAGATTGCGCTCGGTCTGACGACAAGCGTGGCGGGATGACAACCGGACTGCGCGGGAGCGGATTATGTGCGTTTGCATTGATGGCGGCAATAGTCGCGGGCGAATTCCAGAAGTTCCTCCATCACGCGCAGACGGAATTTCTGCTTCTGATGCACGAAGGAAAAGGGCCGGTCCAGCGGCGGATCCAAGGGGAGCGCGACCAGGGTTCCCAGCTTCAACTCCTTTTGGATGGTCGTCCCGGAAACCACGGAGACGCCCATGCCAGCCTCGACCGCACCCTTGAGCGCCTCCGGGCTACCCAGTTCCATGGCGATCTTCAGGGTCGAATGACCTTCGGGTTGATGCTGTAAATGATCGCTGATGACTTCGCGGGTTCCGGAGCCCTCCTCGCGACAAATGAAGGGGTATTCCAGCAGTTGCTCGAACGTCACTTGCTGGAGCGCGGCGAGCGGGTGACTGGGGTGCATGATCGCTACCAGCGAATCGCGTTTGCAGATCTCCACCACCAGATTTTTGTTGGCGACCGGAGCCTCCACGACCCCCAGATCGATGGCATTATTCTCCACCATCGACACGATCCCTTCGGTATTGGAGACCTTGAGATGGATGGCGACATCCGGATAGCGCTCCTTGAAGTCCCCGAGCAGCGGGGGCAGCATGTACTCGGCGATCGTGGTGCTGGCGCCGATGGTGAGCACGCCGCTGATCTGGCCGGTGATCCCGCAGACCGCGTTTTCCATTTCCGCGTAGAGTTCGAAGATGCGGTCGGCCGATTCGCAAACCTTGCGGCCGGCATCGGTGAGACTGATGCGGTTATGGGTGCGGTCGAACAATCGAGTGTTGAAGTGTTCCTCCAGTTGGCGAACCTGGAAGGTCACCGCTGGTTGAGTCATGTGGAGCGTTTGCGCGGCCTTGGTAAAACTCAGCAGCCGCGCGACCGTATGAAACACCTGTAGCCTGCGATCAGCCATCGAGATGCCACTCTATTATGAGATGCCTACATAGAAAATGTTTATATCATAGACGCTCGTGACGATATAGTTTCAGTTTTACTCGCCTAAAAACCGAATAAAAAATCATGATTTTTGAGGAAACGTCTCATGCTCAAGCACCGGCTCACACGCTCGATCGGTTTCATCCTGGCGGCCAGCGCGGTGGGTGTCCAGAATCCAGCCGGCGCGGCCGGTTTTTCGCTGCCCGAAGCCTCCACTGCCGGCTTGGGAACCGCCAACGCGATGGTCGCGAACCCCAACGAAACGGGCGCCTTCCCCTACAATCCGGCCGCCATGGGTTTCCATGACGCCTCCAGCCTGTCTCTCGGGACGATCGTGATCGGTCCCGGTTTTAGCGTCGAAACCGCCAGTGGCGAACACGATAGTCAGGGCGCGGATTGGTTGGCGGGGCCGATGTTCCAGGGCATGTTCAGGCTCAACGACCAGTGGCGGCTCGGTCTGGGCCTGACGGCTCCGTTCGGGCTTGAGACGCGCTGGCGGGATGGCACCTTTCCGGCGGTGAGCGGCACCGTCAAGCTGCCGGTCCCGCCGCCGCTCAACCCTAAGGTTCCGCGCGGCAATCATCCGACCGCCAGCAAACTGGAGATTCTGGACTTCAGCCCGACCGCGACCTATCGCGTGACCGACGATCTGAGCCTCTCCGGCGGGCTGGACATTTACTGGGCCAAGACCGCACAGCTCGATTCGACCGCCGGGGAACTCCGCGGCGACGGCGAGGGGACTGGCTTAGGCTTCAATCTCAGCGCGCTCTACCGTCACGGCGCCTGGAGTCTGGGCGGTGCCTTCCGTTCGGCCGCGACCCTTGCGCTCGAAGGCGATTACCGGGCGCTCAGCCCGACCCTGGTCGCACTCGGACGCTTGGCGCCGACGCAGGAGGCTGAGTTGGATCTCGATCTGCCCTGGCGGCTGCAAATCGGCGTGCGCTACGCCGTCGACGATCGATTGGCCGTGGAGTTCGACGTGACGCGCACCGGCTGGAGCGAATTCAAGGAACTCAAGATCAAGGGGAAAAACACCGGCGCGCCCATCTTCACCGACTCCAATCAATGGGATGACGCCAACGCCTATCGCCTTGGCGCCACCTACCAATTGCGCCCCGAGACTCAGTTGCGCGTCGGCTATGCCTACGATGAAACCGGCCAGGGAGACGATCGCTTCAGCGCCCGGGTGCCGGATAATAACCGTCACCTGTTCAGTCTCGGTCTCGCCCAAGCACTGGGGCAGGGGTATTCGCTGGAGGCGGGCTACATGTACGTGGTCGCACAGGATCGCGACTATCGCGGCGATACCCGTTATCTCCCCGGCGGCGCACTCAATGGCACGGATGCGCTCAATGGCGATTACTCGATGGATGCGCATCTGCTCGGACTGGAGCTCGTCAAGGTCTTCTGACCTCCGCGTCTCCTGGGATCGCCGAGGACAGCTCGCCGATCCCAGGGCGCCGTGCGCGGTATCCGGGTGTGGCTGGTCTTGTGCCGGTCAAATCGGGAATGTATCGATGGACACTTTCTTCATGCGCTCAGCCGCCAAAGAGTTCGTAGAAAAAGACCTGCATCCGCTGCCAGGAGCGGGCGTCGGCCTGGGCGTCGTAGCCCAGATTGTCCATGCCGTATTCGCTGGCCTTGGGGTTCGTGAAGCCGTGGCGCGCGCCGCCATAGATGTTCATCTCCCAGTTGGCACCCGCCGCCTCCAGTCGATTCTGGAAGTTCGCCACCACCTCCGGGGCGACGAAGGTATCCGCCTGCCCATGCTGAATCAGGAGCTTTGGCTTGATCTTGCCCTCGGCCTCCTCTGGCGCGGCCGGCAGCGAGCCGTGAAAGCTGACGATCCCTTTGAGATCGGTCCCGCCATAGGCCATCTGCAACAGGGTGCCGCCGCCGAAGCAATAGCCGATCGCCGCGATGTTATCGGCATCGACGAGCGCGCTCGCTTTCAGTTGCTCAAGGCCCAGGCCCGCGCGCTGGCGCCAGAGATCGACGTCCGCGGTGATTTCCTGCATCCACTCGCTGGCCTGTCCGCGCTGATCGGTGACGTGATCGCTGCCGTACATGTCCAGGGCAAAAGCCACATAGCCCAGTTCGGCAAGCATGCGCGCGCGCTGTTTCGCATAGTCGTTCAGCCCCCACCACTCGTGAATCACCAGGATGCCGGGGCGTTTTCCAGCGATGGCGTCATCCCAAAACAGATGGCCGGTCAGCGGCGTACCCTCATCGTCATACGTGACCGCCCGGGTCTGGACCTCGGCTTGAACGGTGGTACCAATCGCGAGCAAGACGAGCATGAGCATGCAAATCGGTTGGCGCATGGATTCCTCCAAATGAAGAACAAAGCATGGTTGACGTCGACGGGTCTCGATCGGGAGCGGGCACGGAGCACGTGCCGGCGCTGGGGATGGCGGATCGACTGATCCGCCACCGGGGGAGGGGAGTTATGTCGAGGATTCGTCGGACGGCGGGACTTGCGCCATCTCGAGCAATTGACGCTGGCCGTTTTCGTCCAATGCACGGAAGCCCCGCAGGAGGCGTAACTCGTCATCGCTGAGCGGGTTGCATTCGTCCAGCAACAGCAACCAGGCCGGCGAGACGGTTTCCAGGGCCGCCGCGATCTGATGCGCCGCTTCCAGCCCCATCCGACGAATTCCCTGCTCGTAGTTGCTGATCCTGGATTTGGACAATTGGTCAGCGGTGCGTGCGGACAGTTCGCTCAAGGACCAGCCGCGGCGCTGCCGTTCGGCGCGAAGACGGCTCCCGATCCGTCGAGTGAGTGAGGTAAATTCAGGTTCCACGATACGGTTTCTCCAAGGTTGGCGGGAATCCACGATCCCGATGGCATAACTGTAGCAAAACGATCACGTCGTGTGTGATTCTTTTTTCGTCCCGGATCACTCGCGCGCCTGAGCGATGGGGCGCTCGGGGTAGGTCATCCGACTTGACCGCATTGTTGGACGCGGCGCAAACAGGCTATGATCGCAAGCCGATACCGAATGCTCAAAGATGAAGGTGGTCTATGTTAAGAGACTGGTCAGACATATACCTTGTCGGCATCGCCGAGATCGATCGGCAGCACCAAGGGTTTTTCAACGCCGCGCATCGCCTCTATGAAGAGATTCTCGATCGCGAGGGAAAAAACGCCGTCATCGAGGCCATGACGTTCATGCGGGAATACGCCGGGCAGCATTTCCAGACCGAAGAGGCGTTCATGCGCAAGCATCGCTATCCTGGCCTGAAAGAACATCTGAGGCTGCACGCCCGATTCTTCCGGCATCTGGAAGAACTCGACAATGACCTCATGATGTTCGGTCCAAGTCAGGATCTCGCCGATCGCGCCCTGGATATCACGCAGGACTGGCTGATCGACCATATCGCCGACGAGGATATGTTGTACTCGCTCCATGTCAAGGCCGGTGGTTCGCATGAGGACGCTGCCTAAGTCCGCGCGGAATCGGTTTCCGCGATCCGCCCATCGACTCAGTCGGGGAGGCTGCGGGTGACACCGTGTTTTGCCATCAATCGATAGAGCGTCATGCGCGAGATGCCCAAATCCTGGGCGGTACGGCTGACGTTCGAATCGTTGCGTTCAAGCGCAAACTCCAGATTATGCTTTTCTGACTGATCCCGTCCGCTCTTGAGGGTGCCCAGGATCAAGTGCGTGGGCACATTGTTTTTGCGGTGAGCGACGTTGCCCTTAGGTTTTCTGGCCTGCCCGATGCGAATCTTGAGATCCGCGGGTCGGATCTCGTCGCCCTCGCAGTTCATGGCCGCATGATGGACGACGCTGTGCAACTCGCGAATGTTCCCCGGCCATGCGTAACCGCGCATGACCGCAAGGGCCTTCTTGCCGAATCTCAGGCCGCACTTGCGGCGATCTTTCGTGATCTCTTCAAGAAAAAAATGGGCGAGCAGTTCGATATCGTCCCCCCGGCTGCTCAAGCTGGGCGTCGTGACGCTCAGAAAGGCAAGCCGATAGTAGAGGTCGGCGCGAAACGCTTTCTCCTCGATGGCCAGGGCGAGATCGACATTGGTCGAGGCAATGACCCGCACATCCATATAGTTGCCTTGCGTGCTGCCCAACGGCGTGACGATCTTGTCTTCCAGGAAGCGCAGCAGGGTCGCCTGCGATTCCAGCGGCATATCGCCGATCTCGTCCAGAAACAGGGTGCCGCCGGTCGCGGTCTGGATATACCCGACCTTACGTGCGCTCGCGCTGGTAAAGGAACCCTTTTCGTGGCCAAACAACTCCGATTGCAGCAGCGTGTGCGGAATCGCCGCGCAGTTGATCGCGACGAAGGGTCCTTTGGCCCGTCCGGAATGCTCATGAATGGCCCGCGCGGCCAGTTCCTTGCCGGTGCCGGTTGGGCCCGTGATCAGCACCGACACATCCGACTCGGCGGCGCGCTGCAAGGTTCGATACAGCCTCTGCATGACGGGGCTGTTGCCGACCAGCCCGAAATGCGTGTGGTAGATGGCCGCATGTTTGTGTCGATAGTCGTGCTCGATTCTGGCCATGCCATAGGCATGCCCGAGAATCATCGCAAGTCGGGCGCCATCGATCGGCAAGACCTGAAAGTCATACAGTCGTTCGGCGATGAAGCGCTTGATCGCGAGTCGGTCGAGTTGCTCGTGAGCGAGGGTGGCAACCCATTTGAGGTTGGGAAGCGACAGCGTCTGCTCGACCAGTCGTGTCTCCAGTTGAAGGTCGGCGGAATCCGGGAAGACGATCAGGCCAACCAGAAAATGGTGCTCGGCATCGAGGCCGAGTGCGTCTGTAGCGTCGAGCGCATGGGCGATCGCCCACTGCTTCTGCTCCAGGAAGCGGACGATTTCTTCGGGTAAAGGATCTGGCGAAATCACGAGAAGCTTGCGCATAAACGGTTGATCCTTGACTGATGCGGTCGGGTCTCGAATAGAGATCCAGACAGGCTTCACAGGCGGCGACCAGCCGAGTACCGGTGGTCCGCCGCCATCTTGTATGAGCGATTTTGAGGGCAAGTATATCGATTTCGAGACGGTAAGTGTCACACAAATGTGACATTACAGGAGGCGTTGGATGAAAAGCGTTAAGTGGGTCGCAGGCTGGCGGTCGGCTGACAGCGCAGGTTCGATTCAGTAATAGGTCAGCGTCGAGCCCGCGCTGGAGGACTTGTTGAGCACCATCCCGATGATCTTCTCGACGCCCAGCAATTGCTGCGCATGCTGGACCTCTTCTTTCGTCGTCTTGCCTTCTTCCACCACCAGCAGCACCGCATCCAGATAGGGCAGGAAGGCGATGACATCGTCGCTGGCGAGCAGCGGCGGCATGTCGAACAGGGTGATGCGATCTTCGTACCGGCTCCTGATTTCATGCACGAGCTGAACCATCCTGGGGGAGGACAGAACCTCCGAGCTGTGAATGAAGGGCTTGTGACCGGGCAGGACTACCAGCCGCTCGATATTCGGGTGAATCAGAATCTCCGAGAGTTCCGCCTCGCCCATCAGATAGTCGCTGAGCCCGGGGTGTCCTGCCGGGACGAAATAGCGCCCGAGCGAGGGGCGCCGCAGATCCAGATCCACCAGCAGCACCGTCTGATTGACCTCGCGCGCCAGACTGATCCCGAGGTTGATCGCGGTCAGGGTCTTGCCGTTGCCTTCGCCCGCGCTCGTGATCGCCAGGGTCCGCCAACCGTTGGCGCGCATCCGCTGCAACACATGCGTGCGCAACACCTTATACGATTGTTCGACCGGATCATGCTTCTTGGACACGAAGATACGCAGTTCGCGCAGGCGCGCCGGATCGACCTGAACGGTCGTGGTTCGGGTATAGGCGACATCCACGCCGGAGGCTGTCGCCAGCGTATTGGCGGCGGGGAGTCCGCGCTCGTCGGGCGCCAGCGGGTGGCGCTCCGCGGGAGCGGGTGTGGGCGAAGCGGTTTCCCTGAGCGCGGATTTCTCCAGCGTGGTTAAGCGATCCATACGGACACACCTCAAGACGACGAGCGGATTTGGTTAGAGCATGAGAAGATCGAGTTTGCGCATGAGCGCGAACCAGAGGACATCCAGCGGCATGACGAAGAGGTGGAAGACGATCACGCCCCCGATCAGCGCCAGCAACACCGCGCCGATCGTCAGCAGCCGCCGCCGGATCCGGCGGCGGCGATCCAGGCTCGTTTCGATATACGGGATGACTCCGAGCAAGGGAACCTTCGCGATAGTTTGCAGCGCGCGCGCGCCGTGGATGCCCTTGTCCAGCATCTCGCGCAGCGCCAGATGGCCCACGCCGCCCGCCAGCGACAGCACGACGCCCAGCACCAGGATCGCCGGCCGATTCGGTTTGAAGGGTTTTTCCGGGACCAGCGGGGGCTCGATCAGCAGGAAGCGTTCGCCCTTGCGGTTCGTTTCCAGCGACTGCGCCAACTCCGCCTGCAGCACCTTATCGCGCACCTCGCGATACTTGTTCATGGCATTGTCATAGTCGCGGGTCAGGGCGCTGTACTGCTGTTCGATTCGCGGAGAGGCCTTGACGTATTCCTCGTACTTCGCCAGTTCTTTTTCCAGTTCCACGCGCTTGAGTTTGAGCGATTCGATGTCCTGACGCGCCGCATCGAGACGGGTGCGCAATTGCACCGAGGCCGGATCGGTCGCGGCCCGGTTCCGAGCCAGGCGATCGCTGGCTGGATCGACCTCGGCGAGCTGCTTGCGGGTGGCCTCGATACTCCGCTTCAAGCGGAGGACATCCGGGTGGTCTTCGGCATAGCGTTCGCGCAGCACCGCCAGCTCGGTGTGCAGCTCGGCCAGCCGGGATTGCAGTTCGCCCGAGCTCGTCTGGCCGACCATGCCGCGGAGCGTAGCCATCTCCCGTTCCAGTCGAATCCGGTCGGGATGCGTGGTCGAATAGCGCGAGACGGTCTGGGCGTACTGGGCCTCCAGCTCCCGGAGCCGCAGCGTCGAGGCGTCCGTTGTGCCGGTCGCGTCCATCTGGGCCAGTTCCGATTCCAGATAGAGCTTCTGCTGTTCCAGGCTCTGTTGCGACTGGATGTTGTCGCGCAATTGGGACTCGGTGCGCGCCATCAGCTCGCGATTGAGCGAAGCGAACTCGGGAAGCGCCTCGCCATGCTCTTCCTTGAAGGCCGCGAGCCGCGCTTCCAGCGTGGCGATCTGCTCGCCGAGCTTGTCCGCCTCGGCCTGGAGGAAGGTCGTCGCGTCGGTCACCGCCGCCTGGCGCTGTTCGATATTCTCCTGCAGAAAGAGCGAGACCAGACCGCTGGTGACCTTTTGCGCCTGCCCCGGAGATTCGTTTTCGAAGGAGAGCGAAAAGGCGATGGTCGCCTCCTGCGCGCGCCCGCTGCGCGGATCCATCACATCGGCGCTGATCATGTCCAGCTTGATGCGGTCGCGCATCTGCTCCACGGCCATGTTCAGACTGATCTTGCGGCGCAGCTCCGGATAGAGGTCGTAGCGTTCGATCAATTGGCCGAGGTTTTCGGTCGTCATCACGCGCCGGCTGATGACCTGAATCCGCTGATCCGCGAAACTCGTCACCGTCGTCTGAACCAGATCCGAAGGAATTTCCTGCTGTTCGATGAGGATCGTCGCCGAGGAGCGATAGGAAGCCGGAAGCAGGACCGCGACCGCCGCCGTCAGCACCGCCAGGATGACCGCGGGGACGATGAGCTGCCACTTGCGGCGCTTGAGAATGGCCAGATAGTCGTCAAGGGTCTGTAACTGCTCGTCCACGATTCACCTGTACTCCTGAATGCCGAAAAACGATCCGTCACGTCCAATCAGTCACCCTCGCTCGCGACATCGCACCTCCGTGCCGCGAGAGCCACACTGAACGTTCCGTGCGGCTGTACGAGGACGCACCCATTCTCCTGAATGCCGCCGAATCTTAGGCAATACGGCAGGTAAGGTCCAGGGAAAACGGCGGTCTCCTCATCGCCGGTCAGTGAATGGACCTGACTGTCGTCTGGTTTGCTTGGGATGGGTTCCGTCAACCAACCCACGACGACAGGGCTCCCGGCCTTCAGGCCCCAGACGGGACAGACCAGGACGGTCTGTCCACGCGAGCGAGTTTCGTAGGGTACGCATCGCGTACCATTCGGCTACAGTCACGCTTGGCAGGATCGGGATCGTCGGGCATCGTTCAACTCCCTCGGTTAGTTGGCCCTTCCAAGGGTGACCACGACATCTGGGAAAGTCCGATCAGCGGTCGGCGCTTTCCCGTGGATGGGAAAATCCGCTCGCGCCACATGGCCAACACCGTTCTCAAACAAGCGGGTCTGCCGCAAACACTGTGATCAAGTTTCGTAGGGTGGGTAGAGCGAAGCGAAACCCACCGAACCCCGCGCCGACGGTTCAGTTCCGCGCAACAAAAAACGCCCCCGGCCTACCCTGAGCGAAGTCGAAGGGTTTTCCAAGGGCGTTTACAAAGGTCAGGCGTTGGCGCGTGGGTTCGGTGGGTTTCGTGACCAGCACGGTATCTGTGCCAATGATCGACGTTATACCGTGATCACTCTAACCACCCTACCTTGCTCCACAAAAAAGCCCTGCCGAGTGGCAGGGCTTTTGTGCGCCAGGGTTAGACGTGATCCAGAGCCGGCAGCGAATGCCGGATCGCGGATCCCCGACGACTGAGATCAGACCTTGCTGGAGCGGCGGCGGGCAACCCCGACCAGACCCATGAGCGCGGAACCAAAGAGCCAAGCGGCGGCGGGGACGGGAACGGGGGTGCCAACGAGTCTCACATTATCGACGAGACCACCATATGTGTCGTCCGTACCAACCGCTGCGAAATAAATGCCGATTTTTGTGGCTGCAGTCAAATTAAAGTCGAGCTTGATCTTCTGCCAGTTTTTAGCGAGCACGTCTTCTGCAGTGCCGAACCCAATTACATTGTCACCGTCGACATCGTCGACGTTGAAAATCTTGTAGTTGATGCCATTCGTCTCTGCGGTAGCTGTCCGCCCGAGATACCAAAAGGAAAGTGTGTAACTGCCAGCCAAGAGGTCAATGCCATTCTTGGTCTCCATGGCAGAATTGCCTGGAGCGGGGTGGCTGTCCAGCTCGATTTTCCTTTCACCGTCATATGCTGCGATACCGTCAACAACGCCATTTTGCACTTCGATTCCGGGGCCACCGACAGTCTTCCACTTGGTAAGTTCATTGAAAACCTGCCATTGGCCGCCGTTTGCTGTGATAGCTGGTGTTGTAGACTCGAAACCATCAAAAAAGTACGATGCTGCGTTCGCGCCAACTGATGCGCCAAGCAGAGCAAGACCGCCGAATGCAACAAGAACTGACTTTTTCATATAAATCCTGAAGTGAAGGTTAGGTGCCGATCAAGAAACGCAAAGACACATTAAGAGCACATGAACGAATCCGAGAAACGATGATTGCGTGTCTCTCGAAATCTGTTACGCAGTTGTATAAGCGATTGGCGTGCCAATTTAAAGTCATAAATAAAATCAATGACTTATGTCGGATAGCGATCCACTTCCACGCTCAAAGTGTCACATCGGTGATACGCGGTGGATTTCTAGGTCGCTTCGAGTATCCGATTTCCGATCTTAAGTTGTTGAAATAAATCTATTTTTTTGCTATCGGCCGGGCATGATCGGAGTTTCGACTCTGTACCAGGAATGTGACAGCGACCGTCCTCGAATGGTCCCGGATACCCTGACAGAGCCTGTTCCGTGTCTCTTCGAACATCCGCGAACCCGGTGTGTTAACGCCATCATTCCTTTATTTCCTAGCTACTTAGCGCCTCTGGCCGCTACCTTGCCCGGCGTCGTGAAGGGGGAAAACCGAACGGTTCATTGCTGTGATACATTTTCAAAGCTGTCACACTGTTGAGACAGTGTTACGTCTTCGGAATCTCCAGCCCGCGTAGGTTGGGGTGAACGAGAGTGAACCCCAACATCCACGCCGGCCATGCAACCGGGGCCGGTGTTCATTCCCGGCACGGTGGCAGGTTGGGGTTCGTCCCTCACCCCAACCTACAACAAATTGTGGCTCATCCGCTGGTTGAGCCCGCGTAGCGAGAGAGGCTGGGCAGACTGACTGCGGTATGACGCTGATGATTGGCACGGATGCCGGTTGCTCACGAAACCCACCGAAACCAACGCTCCAACGCCTGACGTTTTAAACGCCCTTGGAAAACCCTTCGACTTCGCTCAGGGCAGGCCGGGGGCGCTTTTGTTGCGTGGAACTGAGGCGATATCCAGGAAAGTCTCTACCATTGAAGAAGAAGGAGGGGCGAACGCGGGTGTTTGGCCAAGCAAGGGATGAGGCGATTTCCGAGAATAAGTCTCCCTGCAAGTCGGGGCGATTGAAATCGCCCCGACGCGGTACAGCCTTTTCCGAGAATCGCCTTAAACACGGAAGGATTGGAGTGCGTTTCAGTCATCAACCTGCATCGCGCGGGCTGAATGATCTGACGGGACAGACCAGGATGGTCTGTCGACGCAAAGAGCGTGCTTCGTTCGTTAGACCTTGGCTGTCTGGCGCCGGGCAATGCCGACCAGCCCCATGAGCGCGGAGCCAAAGAGCCAGACGGCAGGCGGGATGGGGACGCCGGTGACGCTGACCGCATCAAGATAACCGCCGAGTGTATCGCTCTTGCCCGTCGCTTCGAAAAACAGGGAGATCGTTGTTCGGTCATTCAGGGTGAAGTTGAAATTGAAGACTTTCCAACCATCGTCGAAAACTCCGGACACGGTGTTCACTTTATTCTCATTAATTCCGGTACCCGCAAAGCGGTAATTGATGCCATTCGTGTCTATATCTCCAGTACGGCCGAAATAGGCAAATGAAAGGAGATAACTGCCGGCCTCGAGGAGGATTTTTTGGGACATGCCGGAATTGGCGTTGTTGAAATTGCCGTGGCTGTCCAACTCGACTTTCTGCACGCCTGTATAAGCAGGGGATCCGCCAATATCACCGCGCTGCACTTCGATTCCAGGTCCCGTGGTCGTGGTCCAGCCAGTGATGCCCTCTTTGTAAACTTGCCATTTGCCGTCGTGATGCGCTGGACTGTCCACCTCGAAATCGCCGTTGACAACATGGTTCACGGAGGCGGCGGAAGCCATGCCGGATACGCAAAAGAGGTCGATCATCGCGGAAATCGCTAAACTAGTCATGAGCTTATTCATTTTTATGCCGTTCCCGATGAAATGCAAAATCTCAAAACGCGAAGCGGTCCGGGCCTGAAGCGAGTGAAAGCAGCCGGAGCATCCGCGCATTCGGTCATCGTTCGTCTTGCAAGAGATAAGGCAATTAACAGGCCATTAAAAAGACGTTTAAAAATAAAAAGTTAGTTTTTCAGATGCGTTTGATCGGTGGTTAAAGTGTAAGGTTGGCGAAACGTGGGGCAGCGGTCGCCCCGATTCCTGAAACCGCGGACGTTTTTTGTGGAATTCCTTGCGGATCAAGCGACTTCTAACCAGTCTCGGGTTGAACGTGTGCGTTTCCAGCAATGGACGCAGCCGGCGTGCCGAAGGTTGCCGCACCTCTCCCGACGCCGCTCGTCACGCATCTTTAATGCCTTGAAAATATAATGGAAAGTTCCGGGTTGGCTGGCGTATTGCCTGGGTTTTCGAAACGGGATCATGCCGAACTGTCACGTTTCCGTTACATCTTTATTGAGCCGGGGCTTCGCGGAGTACGAAGATGACACGGAACTGGGGCGTTGGATCACGAGGCGTCGCGCGCTGGGCGCGGATTTGATCGGCCGTTGCCTTCTTTCCAAGTCATCGGCATGATGACGCACGAATTCAATCAACGGGACTTGATCATCATCCGGACAGGAACGATGTCGCGACCTGGGATCGCCGAATTGCTCTCGGCGTTGACTCCGGCCCGTGGCCGGAGGGCCGGGTGCAACTCGGCGATCCCAGCGGCGGCGGATGCGCGTTCGGCGCAAACGATGATCGAAGGCCAGTCGGCGTTTTGTGCGTAGTGAACACTTTGTGCGTAGTGAACACAATCTTTAAGGAGATGATGATGGAACGATTGTTTGGGAGATTTTTGCTGGCTTCGATGCTGGTTGCATTGCTCGTCGGCTGCGGCGAGGCGGATCGCAAGCAAGCGTATTTCGATCGCGGCATGGAACTGCTGGCGCAGGATAATCAGCCCAAGGCGCGGCTGGAGTTCAAGAATGCGCTCCAGATCGATCCGAAATATGCGCCGGCCTGGTACCAACTCGCCAAAATCGAGGCCGCGCAGGAGAACTGGAACGCGGCCTTCGGCGCCTATGGCAAGGCGGTCGAGCTGGATCCGCAGAATGCCGAGGCCCGGGTGAGCCGCGCGCAGTTGCTGTTCGACGCCAACCAGATCGACGATGCGCTGGCCGATGCCGAGATCATTTTGACTGCGGATCCGAAGCACGCGGATGCGTTGGCGCTGCGGGCCGGGGTGCGAGGGCGTCAGGGCGATCTGGACGCCGCCGAGACGGACGCCCAGGCGGCGCTGGCGGTGGACCCTCAACATCTCAATGCGCTGGCGCTGCTGGCCGAAATCGCCATGGCGCGCAACGATCGCGAGACGGCCGGTCAATTTCTGGAGCGAGCGATTCAGGCGCATCCGCGCGAGGTGCGTCCGCGGCTGATGTTGGCCGGGGTATCTCAGGCATCCGGCAAGCCGGAGGCGGCGCGGGCGCAGCTTGAGCAATTGATCGAGTTGGAACCGAACGAATTGGCGCATGTGGCGCGTCTGGCCGCGTTTCTCACCCAAGAGGGCCAGAAGGACGCGGCCGAAGCAGTCTTGCGGGTGGCCATCGCGGCCAACCCCGAGCAGCTCAAGGCCAAACTGCTGCTGGTCGAGTGGACCGCGCAGCAGCGGGGTGTCGATCCCGGCATCCAGGTGCTGGAGGGCTTGATCGCCGCCGCGCCCGATGTCTACGATCTGCGTTTCGCGCTGGCTGAGCTGGAGCGGGCCGCGGGGCGCAAGGAGGATGCCGCCACGGTCTATCGCACGATCATCGAACGCGATTCGCTGGGGCCGCAGGGGATGAAGGCGCGCACCCAACTCGCCGCGCTGCTGCTGGCGGACCAGCGCGCGGAGGAGGCCGCGACGCTGGTCGAGGAGGTGTTGAAGGAAGACGCGCGCGATGGCGATGCGCTGCTGGTCAGGGCCGCCATTGCGGTTGGGCGCAAGGATGCCGATCAGGCCATCGCGGATCTTCAGAATGTCCTGCAGAACAACCCGAAGGCGACCGGGGCGCTGTTATTGCTGGCGCAGGCCCACGTTTTGAAGGAGGAGCCCACGCTGGCGCAGGATGCGCTGGAAAAGGCGATCGACGCGGCGCCGACCGAACCGCAAGCCTATCTGGCGCTGGCCCAGTTGCGGGTCGACAGTGGCGACATGCAGGGGGCGTCGGTCACGCTGGAGCGCTTCCTTGACCGCGTCCCCGAAAACGATCAGGTGCAAAGCGCCTTGGCGCGGATTCAGCTCAGTCAGCAGGATTGGGGGGCGATGGAGCGCACCGCCACGCGGATCCTCGAGACCCGTCCCGAACACCCGCTGGGCTATTATCTCAAGGGGCTGATTTTCCAGCGCAACGATCGGTTGCAGGAGAGTATCGCGCAGTTCGAGAAGGCGCTCGAAAAACGTCCGGACGCCGTCGAGCCGCTGCTGGCGCTCACCCGCAGTCACATGGCCCTGGGCCAGGCGGAGCAGGCCGAGCAGAGACTCAAGCAATTGCTCGCCGAGCAACCCGCGAATGCCGCCGCGCTCAATCTGCTGGGCGAGGTTTACGCCTCGACACGGCGTTATCCCGACGCCCTGGCGCAGTTCAAGCAGGTGATCGTGCTGTTCCCGAAATCGCCGAACGCCTATGCGCGTCTAGCCGAGCTGCAAGGACAGAGCGGCGATCCGAAGGCGGCGCTCGCGACCCTGCGCTCGGGGGTCGAGGCCACGAACCGTAACGCCTTCCTGGTCTTCCGGCTCGGGATCGCCCTGCAGGAGTCCGGCGACGATGACGCGGCGATCGCGGCCTATGAAGAAGTGCTCAAGAACAATCCCGAAGCGGACGCGGTGATCAATAATCTGGCCATGCTGCTGGCCAGTCGCCGGACGGATCCCGCGAGCCTGACGCGGGCGCTGGAGCTGGCGCGGCGTTTCGAGGACTCCGATCAATGGGTGTTGCTGGATACGCTCGGATGGGTCCAGTTTCGTGCCGGCGAGGTCGAGAAGGCCGTCGCGACTCTGGAAAAAGCGGCCGGTCTGATCGATCCGGACCCGCCGGAGATGCAGTATCACCTCGGCATGGTCTATGCCGCGCAGGGGCGGCGCGATGCGGCCAAGACGTTGCTGACCAGCGCGCTGGACGCCAAGAGCCCCTTTCCTGGCATCGCGGAGGCGCGCGAGACGCTTGGGGGGCTGTAGCCCAAGATCGCCCGACGGCAATCGAACGACTTGAACTGGACATGGCTTGGCTGAAACCTCCTCGACCGAGACGAGTCGGGATCCCTCTGTCGCTGTGGCTCGCGCTGGCGAGCCTCGGCGCGTTCGCCGAGACCGGCCAACCGCCCGCAACGCTGGCGCCGCTGGTTCTGCTACCGCGTCAGGCGCTCGGTCCCGAGGAACTCGGGGTTATCGTCAACGACCGGGATCCGCGCAGCCGCCGGATCGCGCGCGAGTACAGCGCCAAGCGTCGGATTCCTCCAGAAAACCTCATCCACGTCAGTTTTCCCCCGCATCGACGGATGATCACGCCCGAGCAGTTCCAGGCGATCCAGGCTCGGGTGACGGCGACGACGCCCGAGCGCGTGCAGGCGTATGCCCTGACCTGGACCGAACCCTATCGGGTCGGCTGCATGTCCATCACCACGGCCTTCGCGGCGGGATATGACGAGTCATTCTGCGCTGACGGTTGTCGCGCCACCAAGGCGAGCCCCTATTTCGCGTCGGCCAGCCTGCGTCCCTCGACCGATTTTGGCTGGCGGCCCACCATGGCGCTGGCCGGTTCCAGTCTGGATGCGGTCCGGGCGCTCATCGACCGTGGCGTGGCCTCCGATGACACGCGCCCCAGTGGGACGGTCTATCTGGTCAAAACCAGCGATGCCGCGCGCAGCGTGCGCGCTCAGAGTTTTGGACGCGTTCAAGCGTTGTTTGGAGCGGCCATTCGGATCGAGCGAATCGAGGCCGATGCCATCGCCCATCAGCAGAACGTGCTGGTTTATCTCACCGGTGCGGCCGAGGTGCCCGAGATCGCGACGAACCAGTTCCTTCCGGGCGCCATCGCCGATCATTTGACCTCGACCGGCGGTCAGTTGACCGATAGCCGCCAGATGAGCAGCCTGGCCTGGCTCGACGCCGGAGCGACCGGCAGTTATGGCAGTGTCGTCGAACCCTGCAATTTCACCGCGAAATTCCCGGACCCGGTCATCCTGATCGGAACCTATCTCAGTGGCGCCACCCTGATCGAAGCCTATTGGAAAAGTCTGCTCATGCCGGGGCAGGGCATCCTGATCGGCGAGCCGCTGGCACGGCCCTTTGGCGGTTATGAGCTGACCTTCGACGGCGCGGCCTGGATCCTGAAGACCTTTGCGCTCCTGCCGGGCCGCTATCGACTCGAATCCGCCGACCAGCCGATGGGGCCTTATCGGCCTGTCGGAGCCTTCGTCAAGCCGGATGCCAATCCGCTTCGGCTACGTTTGCCCACGGATGGCAAGCCGTATTATCGGGTCGTCGCGGCGGACGCGGTGGCGGCGATCGACGACGGATAAAGCTGCGGAACGGGGGCGAAGACACCCTCTCGTTTAAAGAAATCAGAGATGAGTAGCGAGATCGTGGCTCCAAGGTGTCGGCATCAGCCATCCAATCGAGTTCATTCCACCCTCAGTGCTCATCCAGGACATGATGGTCCGCATGGGCTGGCGCGGACGGGTCATGGCCGTGCTCGGCGCTGACGCCGGGCGCGTGCAGATGGAGGTGGGCGTGTCGGTGGCGGTGTCCGTGGCTGTGCAGGATGGCGTCCGTCAGGCGTCCATCGGCCAGCCGCACGGCGCGGGTCGCCAGTCGTTCCAGGAATCGCCGGTCGTGGGAGACGATGATCATGGCCTGATCCAGCCCGGACAGATGTTCGATGAGGCGCTGCTCAGTGGCCTCGTCGAGACCGTTGGTCGGTTCGTCGAGCAACAGCGCCTCGGGGCTCATCGCGAGCACGGTCGCCAGCGCCACCAGTCGCTTTTCGCCGGCGGACAGACGATGGGTGACACGCTCGGCAAATCCGGCCAGCCCGAGCGCCTCCAGCGTCCGCAACGCATCGTCGCGCGCGGCCGCAGGCGGGCGGCCCAGATTCAGCGGTCCGAAGGCGACATCCTCAAGCACCGTCGGGCAGAACAACTGATCGTCCGAGTCCTGGAACAGCAAGCCGACCCGCGCCCGCACCGGGCGGAAATCGGCCTCGGTCCGGCGTGCGTCGCCAAACGCCAGCACCTGCCCGGCGCTCGGGCGCCGCAGACCGACCAGCAGATGCAGCAAGGTGGTCTTGCCGGCACCATTCGGCCCGACCAGCGCGACCCGATCGCCCGCGTTCAGCGTGAAATCCACGTCGCTCAGGACGGCGCGCTCGGGATATCCAAAGGTGGCCTGGCGCAGTTCGAGCAGCGGCGCCGTCATGTCAGCCGATCCAGGGTCGTCAGGCCGCCGAGAAACAGCGCGAATCCAAGCGCCAGCGCGGTATCGGCAGGTCGCCAATGCGTCGAATCCAGCAGATAGAGCCGGCCCTGGAAACCCCGGCAGCGCATCGCCGCCAGCAGGCGTTGCGCGCGCGCCAGACTGCGCACCAGCAGCATGCCCATCAACCAGCCATAGCTGTTCCAGGTGTGCCGATCGCTGTGCGGAACGAAGGCGCGCGCCCGCATCGCCTGGCGCAGACGGATGAATTCCTGATGCAGCAGATGGATCTGGCGGATCGTCATCAAGAGCAGATGGACCAGTTTTTCGGGCACGCCCAGCCGCGCCAGCGCATGACCGAAGACGACCGGTTCCAGGCTGCCGACCAGCGCCAGCAGGACCAGCACCACGGCGTTGGCCCGCAGCAGGATCTTGACGGCGAGCGCCAGGCCCTCCTGACTGGCGGCGAGAGGGCCGACCGCGATCAGTGGACTGCCGGGCACCGTGAAGGGCAGGGTGATCAGCAGGATGAGCATGAACCCTTCCAGGGCCAGCAGTTGCCGCAAAAGATCGGGTGCGCGCATCCCAGCGCTGGCGGCCAGCGCGGCGGCGAACAGGACGGCGGCCAGCAGCGCGGGCGGGTGCCGAAGGCTGACGGCGACCAGCGCGAACAACAGGGCGGCGACGATGCGCAGTCGGGGGTCGCGGACGGTGATCCAGCCCGACCCGCGCGGGCTGAGCAAGGCGGTCTGGCTCATGCTCGCGGGTCGGGCCGTCGGCCGTGCCACCAGAGCGCAAGCCCGGTTAGACCGAGGATGTAGCCGAGCCCGCCCAGGATGTCGCGTAACCGGACCTCATCCTGAGCGGCGATCAGTTGTTCGCGCAGCGGACGCACCTGGCGGGCGACGGCCTGATCGATGGCGGCGATGAGCGTCGGGTCGAGGTGGCGTGTCTCGCCGGAAACCGGAGCGGCGACGGGATTGGCGAGACGGGCGCCCTCGGTTTCCGTGGGTTCGGAGGTCGGGGTGTCGGTGGTCAGGAGCTGGGGTGAATCGGCGCCGGCGCGGGGAAACCCGCCCGCCAGTTCGTCCGCCCGTATCCGCCATTGCGCGCGATGACCGTCGCCGCTCTCGGCGACGATGAGATGGTCGGTCGGCGTCCGCGCCCGATAGCGGAAATGGCCCTCGTCCGTCGGCGTCAGTTGGGCGAGCACCTGTCCAGCGGCATCCTGGATCTGGATGCGTGCCCCCGCCGCCTTCGCGCCGCCGGCAAAATAGGCCGTGCCCTCGATGCGGTCGCCCTCGGCGAATGCGAAGACCTGGAGCTTGTGGGCGGCAACCGGCAGGCTGGTCAACGCGAGCATGAGCGGCAGCACCAGATGACGGGGGAAGGGGGCTCTGGCGCGCGAAACGGGATCAGGCATGGGAGACCTCGGGAGACCGCAGCAACTCCGGGGCAACCCGCGCGAGAAAGGCCACCACCGTGCCCGTGATGACCGCCTCGACCAGCGCCAGCGGCAGGTAGGTCACCACCAGCACCCCAGCGGCAGGCAGAAACGCCTTGCCGCTCAGTCCCAGGCTCAGGGCGACCAGTACGCCGGTCATCAGCACGCCGAGCCCGCCGGCCGCCGCACCGATCCAGAACAGACGCGGAGTCGCGACCCGCCGCATCCAGGGGGCCAGCAACAGCGCGCAGAGCAGCGCGGGCAGGGCCATATTCATGGTATTGACGCCGAGCACCAGAATGCCGCCATAGCCGAAAAAGGCGGCCTGAAGCACCAGGGCCACGAACAGCGCCGGCAGCGCGGTCCAGCCGAGCAGCAGGCCCATGAGCCCATTGAGCAGCAGATGCACACTACTGGGTCCGACCGGGACATTGATGAGCGAGGAGACGAAAAAGGCCGCCGACAACACGGCCGTCTGAGGCAGGCGATCATAATCGAGCCGGCGCAACGCGACCGTGAGCAGCCCGACCGAGACCAGGCCGCCGACGATCAGCACCGGCGCCGAGAGTACGCCATCGGGGATGTGAGCCATCGCGCGGCGGCCCTAGCGCATATCCCGCGCGCGCACCCAGATCAAGGCGCCGGCCTCGACCGGCACCGCCTTGCCCTCCGGGTTCTTCAGCGGCGCGTCCCCGTCCAGCAGGGCCGCGAAACCCCACCAGCCGGCGCGCGGCATGGCGTAGTGAAAGACCCCATTGCGATCCGCCTTCACGACCTGGGTGATGAAGACGTCCGCGGGAGGCGTGACCGAGCCGTCGTTGCGCCATTCCACTTCGATCTCGGCGAAGGGGACCGGTTGGCCAGACTGCTTGACGATGCCGCTGAACAGGTTGCCGGTCCAGAGACCGTAGGGGCGCGTGAGCGGGACGATCTCGACCGGCAGTCCGACCTCGGCATCCCAGCCTTCCCCGGCTCCGAAGGCGTCGACGACGACCTTGGTGTAGTGGACGATCATGACCCCTTCGGCGGGTTCCCAATAGGGCGCGGGTTCGACGAAGAAGACATAGTCGCCCGGTTGTTTGACGCGATACTCGGCCGCGTAGGCGTGTTTGCCATCGACCTCGCGAGCGGTCAGGCTTGCCAGCAGATCCTCCGGTCCGGCGGGACCGAGGACTCCGAACCGCGCGGGCTTGCCCATGTCCATCGCCGGACCGCGTTCCATCGGATGGGTGAACTGGAGCTGGAGCGCGACCGGATTGCCGCTCTCGGCCGTGACGATCTCGGCGGCGGGGATGAGTTCCTGGAAATGGGCGGGCGCACTTGCGGAGAGGGCGAGGGCGACCGACCCGGTTAGCGTGGCGAACAGGCGTATCAATCTCGGTCGAGTCATGGCGGATCGTCGATCACCGGGCATCGCCGGAGGAGGAGTGTGATCGGATTTTCATTTGTAACACTGCTCGATGTCAACTCGTCCCGCAAGGCCCGTCAGTTCAGAAGATGACGCTTACAGTTTCGGGATCAGGATCAGCCCCCAGTTCACCAGACAAAAGGCGATGCTGGAAAAGACCGCCGCGGAGGCGATGTCCTTGGCCCGACCGGACAGCTCGTGACGCTCCAGACCGACGCGGTCGACGTTGGCCTCGATGGCCGAGTTCAGCAGTTCCACGATGGGTACCATCAGCAGGCTGCCGACCAGAATCGCCCGCTCCACGGGCGTTTCGCCGAGCCACAGCGCCAGCGGAACCAGCGGGATCAGCAGAAAGACCTCTTGGCGAAAGGCTTCCTCCAACTCGAAGCATGCCTTCAGTCCCTTCATCGAGTAGCCGAAGGCATGGATCACGCGGCTCCAGCCCTTGGCGTTATTGTTGGCCATCTTGGATCTCGTTTGCCTCGGGTTTCCAGGCCAGATCGAGCAGACGGGCCGCGCGCACGTCGTCGAGTCGACGGACCGGCAGGCGATAAGGCGCGCCCTTGAGTTTCTCCGGGTCGTCCAGCGCCTCGCGGCGGATCGCGATCATGGCCTCGACGAAGCCATCCAGTTCCTCCTTGGTTTCGGTCTCGGTCGGCTCGATCAGCAGACACTCGGGCACCAGCAGCGGGAAATAGGTGGTTGGGGCGTGATAGCCGTCATCGAGCAGACGCTTGGCGAAGTCCATGGCGTTGACGCCCAATTCTTTCGACTCGCGCTTGAGCGTGACGATGAACTCGTGACTGGCGCGACGCTCCGGATAGGCGGCCTCGAAACCGGCCGACTTCAGACGCGCCATCAGATAGTTGGCGTTCAGGGTGGCGAAGTCGGCGACCCGTCCCATGCCCTCGCGGCCCAGCATGCGGGCGTAGACATAGGCGCGCAGCAGGATGCCCATGTTGCCGCCGAACGCGGTCAGTCGGCCGATGCTGTCGGGTCGTTCGTCCTCCGTCATCCAGCGGTAGTCGTCCCCATCGAAAGCGACCAGCGGGACCGGCAGATAGGGCTCCAGTCGCTGCGAGACGCCCACCGGACCCGCGCCGGGACCGCCGCCGCCGTGCGGCGTCGAGAAGGTCTTGTGCAGATTCATGTGGATGACATCGAAGCCCATGTCGCCCGGCCGCACCTTACCGAGGATGGCGTTGAGATTGGCCCCATCGTAATAGAGCAGACCGCCGGCGGCGTGGACCGTGCGGGCGATGGCCTGGATATTCCGGTCGAAGACGCCGACCGTGCTTGGATTGGTGAGCATGATGCCGGCGGTCTGGGGGCCGACCGCCGCGTTCAGGGCCGCGAGATCGACATCGCCAGCGGTGCCGGTGGGAATCTCGCGGACCTTGAAACCGCACATCGCCGCCGAGGCGGGGTTGGTGCCATGCGCGGCATCCGGCACCAGAATCTCGGTGCGCGCCAGATCGCCGCGCGCCCGATGATAGGCGCGAATCATCGCGACCCCGGCGAATTCGCCCTGCGCGCCAGCGGAGGGAGCGAGTGACACCGCATGCATGCCGGTAATCTCCTTGAGCATTTCCTGAAGCTCGTGGAGACAGGCCAGTACGCCCTGGCCGTGGCTGTCCGGCGCCAGCGGGTGACGGGCGAGGAAGCCCGGCAGCGAAGCCAGACTGTGACAGGCCCGCGGGTTGTACTTCATGGTGCAGGAGCCCAGCGGGTAGAAATGGGTGTCGATCGAGAAATTCTTCTGCGACAGCCGGGTGTAGTGACGCACCGCCTGTAACTCGGAGACCTCCGGCAGCGCGGGCCGCGCGCGGCGGCGCAGCCCCTCGGGAAGGTCGGTTATCGCGGGCGGGTTGAGCGGCGCCTGGGCGGTCGCCCGGCGGCCGGGGCGGGATTGGTCGTGGATCAGCATCGATGTCTCAGTGTTACAGGTGTGGTGTGGAAGGATTGTCTTGTGAGTCCGATGATGATGGTGGCCGCTCGTGAAGCGACTCTAGGAAAAGTTGTGCACGATGTTCGTCGCTGACACCATCCCAAGCCGACTGGAAACGCTGGAACGCGGCCATGTTGATCAGGATGGGTTTGGCAAAGTCGATATCCTCGACGGCGGGTGCGTCGCTGACTTTTGCATACTGGGCGGCCTGGATGATCGCCGTGCTGACAGTTTCTTTGTCCAGGTCGCCAAGCAGTCGCTGTAAAGCGCGGGCCGTGCTTCCCGATATCCATATCTTCACGGTGTCGTAGTCGATCGGCTCACTCTGAACTCTGAAATAGTAAAGATTCTCATCGGACGGCGCCGGTACATCGAAATAAGGCTGAATTTTAATTCCGGCACTGGTCGTCACCGAATAGCGTTTTTTGTCGGTGTCGCGTTCGTAGATCCAAAGACTCTTGCTTGCTTTTCTGGCACCCTTAGCAGGTGTGACATTCCACTCCGCATAATATCGATCAGGTTCTGGAATCTCCCATGGCTGCTCGAAGTAAAGGAATTCCATCAATGAGTCTTCCCATAACAGCCAGCCCAGTCGCATATCTGTTTCAATATGAGCGGGTGCTTGTTCGCGTACTTTTTGCGTTCTAAGTTCAATTAAATCGGTATATTGCCTGAAAACATCGCGCATCGTATCGTCAGCGGCCTGTTCTGTGTTGTCGATACGAATGGAACGTGTCGCTGCGGGATGCATCATGGTTGTGCCACACACTGACTTGATCGGTCGTGCTCCAAGCCCGGATACGCGAAGAAGTTTCTGTTCAACGCCGAGACCGCCATGATTCACATCGATGTTCAAGTTGCTCCAGCCGGAATGCGGTATTCTCTTGGCTGCGCAATAAACTTTGTTCCAGTCGTCTTCTTCAAACTTGCGGCCCATCATGCTGGCAACTTGGGTTGCAAGCAATAGTTTTGCATGACTAAATTCAGAATCCGAAAATGCTTTGAGAGTATGCATGAAATCGCCTATTCTGAATTCTTGACGATGTTTTGCAATGCTGCTAAAAAACGCATTGCCGCGTCTTTAAATTCTATAAAACTAATCTGTTCGTGATTTTTCTGCATGCTAAAAACAAGCCACTCACTATAAAGTCTGCGCCAATCTAACTCGTCGCTTCGCACGACATGTAGATAGTTTGTGATTGGAATCGCTCTGTCTCTACCTGCAAGAAAATCGGCGATTGTCACTGAAGAATTTGATATTTCTTCCCGATCTTCGGATTGTTTGGCGTTAAATGGTTTTTGACAATGTAGAACCAAATCGCAACCGGCGGTATTATCGCTAACAAAATGTTTGAATGTCCCGTGTTGCTTGTCGAATATATCCATCTTTTTGATGATAAATCCGGATTTTTCTATCGCTGATTTGAGGGCAGCCCACACTTGTCCGGATGAATTCATGAAAACAAGCAGCATCCAATGGCCAGGACGTAAAACCCGAAAACATTCGGACAGACTTTGACACATCAGATCCTGGTAATCCTGTATGTTTTTTCCCTGTGCGCGATTGATAATTGCTTCATGCGTCGTATCAGTGAAATTTCCAAGCCAGGATTCCCAAAGAATATTCATTTCCGAGTAATTAATATTAGCCCCAAATGGGGGGTCGGTAAAAATTAAATCGATGGAGTTATCTGGAAGGTAATCAAGATTCGTCGCGGACTGGCAGATCACCGCTTGCGTGCCTTTATAATGAACGGCAGTCGTCTCAAGATGATCCAGAATATTTCCAGCCTTCCTCTCGAAAGTCACAAAAACGTTTGCTTCGTTAAAAATAAAAGGGACATTAAATCTTGCCGTATTTCCGCTGCCACCCCAAAAACGAAACTCGGACATTCGAGTCACTCTTTGATAGAGCGAGGTAAAAACGAAGGCAGCGGCAGCGGCGAGATCGTTATTTTCGATCCGATGAATTGCTTTCCAAAGTTGACTCATCGCCGATAGATTTCTTTTCGTATAAAGTTGATCGATGGCGAGCAATCCATGATGCCTGGGTTGATTGAGGTTGACACCTTCCGGGATCTTATTCGTGGGATAAAAATGCTCGGCTAGAAAATCTCCCGAGTTAATGTCTTCAATTTTTTTGATATCTTCGTGTGAGAGAGCGTGTTCGATTTGGTGCTTGCTACAGCATTTATAACCGATGAGGACGGGCTCGACCGATGAGCGTGACAGTTCGCGCTTTTTAATTTTTTTATTGCAATTCGGGCAAGGAAATTCTTTTAAAATTTTATGTTCGCGAACGGTTTTGCCGTATTGGCGGCAATGATTCCATAAAACAAATTCAGACTGACAATGCGTACAGAGAACGCGGTATGACCAGACCGTATAGAGTATCTCCGTCTCTTTCCCGCATTCTCGACACGTTGTGCTATAGAGCCGATTTCTGACATCGGCAACGGCCCTCATAACTTCCTTGATAGATGAGCTGAAATCTTCCGGAGAAACTGATGTCGTAAAATTGCGAGCGATAAAACAGGCGGCGGGGGACAGTTCGTTCAGAATGACATCCATTCCTGCGATTCGCGCGGCAACGCCCGTCATTCCGCTTCCCGCAAACGGATCGAGAACAAGGCCGTCTTCCGGGAGGTAGTGACGCAGGAACGCGAGAATTCCCTGCGGAGGAACCTTGGTGTGATAGGTATGAGCGTCGTAGGTGTAAGTATTTTTCCCTGCGGAAATATTCATGATGGTCGCCTGATCCGGGGTACTTGCCGGAATCGCATGACGATCAAGCATGGTTTCCAGAGTGCTCTCACCCTGGTCAAAAAAAATTCCGGATTTGAGACGCGCGAGAATGGGTTGTAATGGAGATAAGTTAAAACGAATCCTAGATTCTGTCGTAAAAAGATCCGGTTGATGAAGACGCATCGCAGCCCTTGTTGAACCGCGCGATGCGAAAGATCCGTTTTGCAGGACAACTTCTGGTATACGAATTCCTTGGTTTTTTTTGATGTCCGAAAGAACTTTCGCGATATTTTCTTTTTGCGAAAAAGATGGATCGCTGATATTACGTTCCCAATGATCGACCGCCACTAGTGAAGTACCAAGAAGTTGAGCAAGTTCCTGGTAACTGAGCCCGGTCTGTGCTCGAATTTCTTTTAGCTGTTCTGTAATTGTGATCTCGGGCATTACTGTCTCAAAACTCTCTCAATATTTTCGTGTCATTTGGTTATGAAAACGAATCGGTTTCCCAAGCGTTAAGACTTGAGAAACTGATTCGCGACTCACAAAGCTGCATTGCGCTTCGATGTATCAAAAGTATCTTGACGATAAACTTTTAAAGTACAGCCAGCGCCGCGTCGTAATCCGGTTCCTCAGTAATCTCTGGCACCAGTTGGGTGTAGAGCACGGTGTTGTCCGCATCCAGAACGACGACCGCGCGGGCGGTGATGCCGGCGAGCGGGCCGTCTTCGATCAGCACGCCATAGTCCTTGGCGAAGTTGCGCGAGCGCATCATCGACAGACCGATGACGTTCTCGATCCCCTCGGCGCCGCAGAAACGGCCCATCGCGAAGGGCAGATCGGCCGAGATCACCAGCGCGACGGCATCGGCCTTCCCGGAGATGGCGGCGTTGAACTTTTTGGTCGAGGTCGCGCAGACCGGGGTATCCAGACTGGGCACGATGTTCAGCAGCTTCTTCTTGCCGGCGAAATCGGCCAGCGTCTTGTCGGCCAGATCCTTGTCGACGAGTTTGAAGTCGGGCGCCGTGCTGCCGATGGCGGGCAGGTCGCCGCTGAGGTTGACGGGGTTGCCTTGGAGTGCGGTTTGGGCCATGTGAGTCTCCGGGTTGATCGGTTCAGAATTTCGGTTCGACCGGGCATTTTGCCTGGGTCCGGGTGGCGACGATGCGCGCCAGCTTGTCGGCATAGCCGCGCATCTCCTCTTTCGTGCGGAGTTCGGTCGCGCAAATCAAGAGGGCTTGGCCCAATTCGGGATAGTCCCGACTCAGATCGAAACCACCAAGCACGTTGTGCGCCGCCAGCGAGCGCAGCAAATCGGCGGTCGGCGCGGGCAGGCGCAGCGCCTGTTCGTGAAAGATGGGCTGGTCGAACAGTGGCACGATGCCGGGGATTTCGCACAGCAGGGCGGCGAGCCGTTGGGTGTTGGCATGGCAGGCGGACGCCACCCGTTCCAGACCCTCGGCCCCCAGCAGCGCCAGGTGGATGGTTGCCGCCGTGACCAGCAGACCCTGATTGGTGCAGATGTTGGAGGTCGCCTTGCCGCGGCGGATATGCTGCTCGCGCGCCTGCAGGGTCAGGGTGAAACCGGGCTTGCCGTCCAGATCCAGCGTCCGTCCTGCGATGCGACCGGGTAACTGGCGCACGAATTCCTGCTTGCAGCAGAGAAAGCCGGCATAGGGTCCGCCCGAGGACAGCGGCATCCCCAGGGGTTGGGCCTCGCCGCAGGCGATATCCGCGCCGGTGCCGCCCCAGTCGCCGGGCGGCGACAGCAGGGCCAGCGCGATCGGATTGACGACGGCGATGGCCAGTGCGTTGCGGGCATGCGCCCACTCGGTCAGCGCATCCACGTCTTCGAGCACGCCGAACACATTGGGTTGGTTGACGACCACGGCGGCGAATTCATCGCTGCCGGCGACCGCGTCCAGTTGCTCGACCGTCGTCTGGCCGCCCTTGAGGTCGAAGGGGATTTCAACCAGCTCGATCCCCTGTGCCGCAACGATGGCATGCACCGTGCGCCGGTAGGCCGGATGAAGCGCGCGCGGGACCATGACCTTGTTCGATTTGGTCTTACGGTTGGCGCGCACCGCCATCAGCACCGCCTCGGCCAACGCCGAGGCGCCGTCATAGAGCGAGGCATTGGAGACATCCAGCCCGGTGAGCGCGGTCATCATCGACTGGAATTCATAGAGCACCTGGAGCGTGCCCTGACTCGCCTCCGCCTGATAGGGCGTGTAGGCGCTGTAGAACTCGCCGCGGGCCGCGATCTGCCAGACCGCGGCCGGGATATGATGATCGTAGGCGCCCGCGCCGATGAAGCAGACCGGCTGACCGTCCGCCCGAGCACGGGCGTGCATCAGACGGGCGATGTCCATCTCCGCCATGCCGGTGGGGATGGCGGTCAGTTCGCCGATCCGCAATTCGGCCGGGATCTCGTCGAACAGGTCGTCGATGGCGTCGACGCCAATGGTCGCGAGCATCGCGGCGATGTCGTCGTCGGTATGGGGTACGAAAGGCATAAGAGGCTATCCGGAATAAACCGTATTCATGACGTCATGCGTCGTTTCGAGTGGTTGGCTAAGTTGGCAAGCCGTCATGAAAGACGAAGTCGACGCGGTTTAACTGGTTAAGGAAATTAAAAATTTAAACCGCGTCAACGACGGCGCCCGTTGACTGACGCGAGGCAGAAGTCGGCATGCAAACAACGCCTGAGCGTGTTGGACGCGGCTTAATCAGGCGTCGTCTTCGACGACCTTCTCGTAGGCGGCGGCATCGAGCAGCCCGTCGAGCGCGGCCATGTCGCTCGGGGCGAGACGGAAGATCCAGCCTTCGTCATAGGGGCTGGTATTGATGACGTCCGGGGTGTCGGTCAGGAGTTCGTTGGAGTCGACGACCTCGCCGGCCAGCGGGGAGTAGATATCGGAGGCGGCCTTGACCGATTCCACCACGGCGGTGGCTTCGTCGGCGTCCACCTCGCGACCGGACTCGGGGGCTTCCACGAACACGATGTCGCCCAATGCCTCCTGAGCGTGGTCGGTGATGCCGACGGTCACGGTGCCGTCGGCATTGTCGCGCACCCATTCGTGCGATTTGGTGTATTTCAGGTCGGTCGGTATGTTGCTCATTGTTCGGTTCTCCATGCTTTTCAAGTTAAACGGTCGACGAGGATCTTGCCGTGGCGCACGAATGGCGGCTTGACCACTCGCGCCGACACCGCCTTGCCGCGAATTTCCACCTCGCAGGTTTCGCCCAATCCAGGGGCAACCCGCGCGAACGCAATGGAGCGCTCCAGGGTCGGCGAGAAGCCGCCGGAGGCGATCTCGCCCATCTCCACGCCGTTGCTCAGCACCTTCAGATGGTTGCGGATGATCCCAGGTCCGGTCAACAGCAGGCCGACGAACTGGCGCCGCGCGGGGGCGTCGCGCAGTGCGGTCAGCGCCGCGCGTCCGATAAAGTCACGCTCGGCGGGTTCCCAGGCGACGGTCCAGCCCAGACCGGATTCCAGCGGGCCGACGGTGTCGTCCATGTCCTGACCGTACAGGTTCATGCCGGCCTCCAGGCGCAGCGTATCGCGGGCGCCGAGTCCGCAGGGTCGCACCCCGGCCGCCAGCAGCGCCAGCCAGAGACCGGCGGCCTGCTCGCCGGGAAGCATGATCTCGAAACCGTCCTCGCCGGTATAGCCGGTGCGACCGACGAACCAGCCATCGCCCTCGGCGGCGAAGAAAGACGGGAGTTGCATGGCGTTTGCGCGGATCGCGGCGGGAAGCAGCGGCTCGGCCCTGGCGCGGGCCTCGGGGCCTTGCACGGCGATCATCGCCAGCTCGACGCGGGGTCGGATGGCGGCCTCGAAGCCGATGCTGCGGGCATTCATCCAGGCAAGATCCTTGTTCGCGGTGCCGGCGTTGACGACCAGGCGATAGCGATCCGGGCCGCGGGCATAGACGATCAGATCGTCGACCACGCCGCCCTGCTCATTGAGCATGCAGCTATAGAGCGCCTTGCCGGGGAACTGGAGTCTGGCGACATCATTGGCAAGCAGAAACCGCAGAAAGGGCAGGGCGCCTGGACCCTCAATATCCACGGGCCGCATATGCGAAACATCGAACATGCCTGCATCGCGTCGCACGGCGTGGTGCTCCTCGATCTGGGAGCCGTAGTGCAGCGGCATATCCCAGCCGCCAAAGGGAACGATGCGGGCGCCGAGACGCTCGTGTTCCGAAAACAAAGGGGTACGCAATCCCATTCGACTCTCCGCTGGACCTGTCGGACGTCGCCCCGGCCTTGTGGCCATCGACAACGAAAACGACGCCGATGGCTCGCGGCCATCGACGTCGCCCCTCTGTCCTGAACCTGAGAGTTTGCGGATGGGAGACGGATCGCCGCTCCCTTCGCAATCCTTTCATGATTCGCCCCTTCGATTCACTGAAGGCGTATCGCGAACGGATTGTGAAGGCCGTCGAAACCTGCTCTCCGCCGCTGCCCCGTCGGTGGGTGGCGGCCGAATGATCAGCCGGCACCGCTCTCCAGAGTCGGTCGTTATCCCCGCGGTCCGTTTGCCTGAGCGATTCCGGGCGGTGTTGCGCCTTCGGCGTCGGCGCTGGAACGCCGATCTCTCCCACGGGACATGACACGAAGGCGCACTATAAGCGCGGGACGCCGGGATTTCCAGCCGTGGTATCGACAGGATGACCGGGCGCGCGAGTCGATTCTGAATGAGGTAGCAATGAAAAGCCCCACATGGGCAGGGCTGATCGATTGCATGGATCGGGGGATCGGTTTAGTGGCCGGTCGCGACTCCCGCACCCCGCGGAACCCGTACATCCTCGACTAGATGCCGGATGTGCTCCGGAGGCGGCGCGGTGAGCATGGAGACTAGAATGGCGGCCATGAAGTTCGCCAGCGCGCCGACGGCGCCGAATGCCTCGGGCGTGATACCGAGGAACCAGTTGGCGCCCATCCCGAGCTCGGGCATCAGGAACTCGGTGCCCTTGACGAAGAAAATCCCCTTGTGCTGAAACACATAGAGCAGAGTGACCGTAATCCCGGTGACCATGCCGACGATCGCACCGATGTTGTTGGTCCGTTTCGAGAAGATGCCCAGCATGATTGCCGGGAAGATCGACGAGGCCGCGAGACCAAAGGCCAGCGCCACCGTTCCGGCGGCGAATCCAGGTGGATTCAGACCCAGATAACCGGCCAGCAGGATGGCGCCGATCATGGCGATTCGCCCGGCCAGGAGTTCGCTCTTCTCCGAGATCTTCGGCATCATCACGCCCTTGAGCAGGTCATGCGAAATCGACGAGGAGATGGCGAGCAGCAGACCGGCCGCGGTGGAGAGCGCGGCGGCGAGACCGCCGGCCACCACCAGCGCGACGACCCAGGCCGGGAGATTGGCGATTTCGGGATTGGCCAGCACCATGATGTCGTTGTTGACCGTCACCATCTCGTTGCCTTTCCAGCCAAATTCCTCGGCCTTGGCGACGAAGGCCGGATTGGCGTCGTTGTAGTACTGGATGCGTCCGTCGCCGTTCTTGTCCTCGAACTTGAGCAGTCCGGTGGTCTCCCAGCGCTTGAACCACTCCGGGCGCTCGTCATAGACCAGATTGCCGGTCTCGCTGCCGACTGGGCCGATCTGGATGGTGTCCATCAGGTTCAACCGCGCCATGGCGCCAACCGCGGGGGCCGTGGTGTAGAGGATGGCGATGAAGATCAGTGCCCAGCCCGCCGAGTAACGGGCATCCTTGACCTTGGGGACGGTGAAGAAGCGGATAATGACGTGCGGCAGTCCGGCGGTGCCGATCATCAGCGACAGGGTGTAGACGAACATGTTGAGCGTGCTGCCCATGACCTGAGTGGTGTACTGTTTAAAGCCAAGATCGGTCACCACTTGGTCGAGCTTGGCGAGCAGGGAGATGCCGCTGTCGTCACCGATGTAGGTTCCGCCGAGTCCGATCTGCGGGATGGCGACGCCGGTGAGGGTCAGCGCGATGAAGACGGCCGGGACCGTGTAGGCGAAGATGAGCACGATATATTGCGCGATCTGGGTGTAGGTAATGCCCTTCATGCCACCCAGGATCGCGTAGACGGCGACGATCCCCATGCCAACCAGGATGCCGATCTCGTAGGAAACGCCCAGGAAACGGGAGAAGGCCACGCCGATACCCGTCATCTGGCCGATGACATAGGTCACCGAGGCGAGGATCAGACAGATGACGGCCACCACGCGCGCGGACTGCGAGTAATACCGGTCGCCGATGAATTCCGGCACCGTGAACTTGCCGAATTTACGCAGATACGGTGCCAGTAGGAGCGCCAGCAACACATAGCCGCCGGTCCAGCCCATCAAAAAGACCGAGCCGCCATAGCCGCCGAAGGCAATCATGCCGGCCATGGAGATAAAAGAGGCCGCCGACATCCAGTCGGCGGCGGTCGCCATGCCGTTGGCGATCGGATGGATGCCGCCGCCGGCGACATAGAATTCGCTGGTGGTTGACGCGCGCGCCCAGACGGCGATGCCGATGTAGAGCGCGAAGGTCGCGCCAACCACACCGTAGCTCCAGAGTTCAAGTTCGGTCATGGCGTGCGCTCCTTAGTCTTCTTCGACGTCGAATTTTTTGTCGAGCCGACTCATCAGTGCCGCATAGACGAAGATGAGCACGACGAAAATGTAGATCGAACCCTGTTGGGCGAACCAGAAGCCAAGCGGGTATCCACCGAGAGAAATGGCGTTCAGAGGTTCGACGAGCAGGATGCCGAACCCAAACGAGACGATGAACCAGATGATCAAGAGGACCGTGAGAAGGCGTAGGTTCGCACTCCAGTAGTCCGAGCGCTTATCGGGCGTCATAGCGTTGTCACTCCGTATCGGTGTTTGCGGTGAGCGGGAAATGGGCGTATTGGGCGATGATTGCGTCTTGCCAGTCAGTGCCGGGGGCGGGCAATGCGCCCGTTTAATGATTCTTCTTCCATCCGCGTTGACCGTTAGCCTGGCGGCTCGGGGCATTCTCTGAGCACCTTCGGCATGCTGTCAATGACCGAGACGCGATCAGGGCCATTGACGAGGGAGGCGCGGCGCGGTGCTTGAGTGGCAAGCGGGCGGATGAACCGGATTCCAGATCAAACATTCGCGGACATCGGTTGCCAATCGGTGCCGGGTTTTTTACTCTGTCCGGCGGAACGCCAGACGGGTGCCTGGCCAATCCGATCGTCATCACAGTACAGAGAACAGCATGCATTATCTGAGCACACGGGGCGGCATCGCCCCCATCGGTTTCACGGACGCGGTGATGATGGGACTCGCCACCGATGGCGGTCTGCTGGTGCCCGCCGAGATCCCCCACCTCGATGCCGACACCTTGCGCGCCTGGTCCGGCCTGAGCTTCCAGCAACTGGCGCTGGAGGTGTTGACGCCCTTTGTCGGCGAGGAGATCCCGCGCGCGGATCTGCGCGCGCTGATCGACGCCTCCTACGCGCGCTTCTCGCACCCCGAGGTGACGCCGGTGATGGACGCTGGCGGCGTCCGGATCCTCGAACTTTTCCACGGACCGACCGCCGCCTTCAAGGACGTGGCGTTGCAGTTTCTGGGGAATCTGTTCGAGTATCTGCTGGCCCGCGACGGCAGCTCGCTCAACATCGTCGGCGCGACCTCCGGCGATACCGGCTCGGCGGCGATCGATGGCGTGCGCGGCAAGCAGCGCATCCAGATCTTCATTCTGCATCCCAAGGGTCGGGTCTCGCCGATTCAGGAACGGCAGATGACCACGGTGCTGGATGCCAATGTGCACAATCTCGCGGTGCGCGGAACCTTCGACGACGCGCAGAATATCGTCAAGGCGCTGTTCAACGATCTGCCCTTCAAGTCGGCCTATCGTCTGGGGGCGGTCAACTCGATCAACTGGGCGCGGATCCTGGCCCAGACGGTTTACTATTTTTATGCCTGGGGCCGGATCAGCGGCGGCGATCCCGCGCGGCGCGTCAGTTTCGCGGTGCCCACCGGAAATTTCGGCGATGTCTTTGCCGGCGATCTTGCCAGACGTATGGGCTTGCCGATCGAGCGTCTGATCATCGCCACCAACCGGAACGACATTCTGACGCGCTTCGTGCACACTGGCGTCTATGCCGTCGGGGACGCAGTGTACCAGACCCTGAGTCCGGCGATGGATATCCAGATCGCGTCCAACTTCGAGCGCTATCTCTATTTCCTGCATGATGGCGACACGGCCCGGATACGCGCCTTGCTGGCCGACCTGCAGGCGACCGGACGGCTGGAGATCGCGCCCGAGCGGCAAGCACGCGTCCGGTCGGACTTCGACGCCGTGGCGGTGAGCGATCCCGAAACCCTGGAGCAGATCCGCGCCACGCATGCGGCCAGCGATTATATCCTCTGCCCGCATACGGCGGTGGGGGTGCGGGCGGCGGGCGGTCGGGATGGTGTCGTTTGTCTCGCGACGGCTCATCCCGCCAAGTTCAACGAGGCGGTGACCATGGCGATCGGGCGGGAGGCGCCTCCGCCGCCATCGCTCCAGGGGTTGATGGAGAAGGAGGTGCGTTGCGCTGAACTGGAGGCGACGGTCGGGGCCGTCAAGAGCCATCTCCAAGCGACGCTTGGCGCCTTGGCGGGCGGGGATGTCTGATGTCCAAACTGTTTTCAATGAGATCGATGTGATGACCGAGACTGGCCGCTACGTGCGCATTCTGGATACGACGCTACGCGACGGCGAGCAGACTCAGGGCGTGTCTTTTTCGCCGGACGAGAAGGTCAATATCGCGAAGGCGTTGCTGGAATTGGTGCGGGTCGACCGCATCGAGGTGGCTTCGGCGCGCGTGTCCTCCGGCGAGGCTGACGCGGTGTCGCGGATCGTCCAGTGGGCCGAGGAACGCGGGCTGGCGGAGCGCGTCGAGGTGTTGGGGTTCGTCGATCGCGGTCTCAGCGTCGACTGGATCCGGAGCGCCGGCGGGCGGGTCATCAACCTGCTCGCCAAGGGGAGCGAAAAGCACTGTCGCGGTCAGTTGGGCAAGACGCTCGCATTGCATGCCGCCGACGTGCGCGAGACCATCGCGCTGGCGTTGGAACGCGGGTTGGCCGCCAATCTCTATCTGGAAGACTGGTCCAACGGCTATCGCGATTGTCCGGCCTATGTCTTCGAGCTGGTCGAGCGGCTCGCCGATTGCGGGATCGGTCATTTCATGCTGCCGGATACGCTCGGCGTCATGACCCCGGAGCGGGTGTTCGCCGCGATCTCGGACATGGTCGGGCGTTTCCCCGGTCTGCAATTCGATTTCCATCCGCACAACGATTACGGACTCGCCACCGCCAACGTGCTCGCCGCGGCCCAGGCCGGCGCGGCAGCGGTGCACTGCACCGTCAATTGTCTGGGCGAGCGCGCCGGCAATGCCTCGCTGGCCGAGGTCGCGGTCAATCTGCGCGATCAGCTCGGGTTCGAGATTGGGATCGACGAGACGCATCTGGCGCGGGTCAGCGAGCTGGTCGAATATTTTTCCGGCAAGCGGATCGCCGATAACGCCCCCATCGTCGGCGCCGATGTCTTCACCCAGACGGCCGGCATTCATGCCGACGGGGACCGGAAGGGCAGTCTCTACCACAGCCGGCTGTCGCCCGAACGCTTCGCCCGGCGGCGCAACTATGCGCTCGGCAAGCTGGCTGGCAAGGCGTCGCTCGCCAAGAATCTGGAACGCCTCGATATTGAGCTGTCCGAAGAAAATCAGCGCAAGGTGCTCAAGCGCATCGTCGAGCTGGGCGACTCCAAGAAGAGCATCACCACCGAGGATCTGCCCTTCATCATCGCCGAGGTGCTGGAGAGTCAGGATTACAATCACGCCGAACTGCTGGCCTGCTCGGTGGCATCGACCCTGGATCTGGAATCGACCGCCAGCATCCGGGTGCGCTTGGACGACGAGATCTATACGGCAGTCGGCAGCGGTAATGGCGGTTTCGACGCCTTTGTGAGCGCGTTGGCGAAGGTCGTGAAGCGGCGCGGTCTGAACCTGCCGTCGCTGGCGAACTACGAGGTGCGGATTCCCCGGGGCGGGCGAACCGATGCCTTGACCGAATGCAGCATTACCTGGGACACCGGGCAGGGCGAATTGCGCACTCGCGGCGTCCACGCCAATCAGGTGTTCGCCGCGATTGCGGCGACGCTACGCATGCTCAATATCCTCATGCATCGGATTCTGAGCGAACAGCGGGCCTCCGACAACCCGCCAGCCGCCGCAGAACGGATTTTGCGTTAATCCGATCGAAATGTCGTCGCAGGCTTTGATTGAAGACGTTGTCCAATGCTAGTTTCAAATCGCCAATGAGGTAATGTTCATGTCGCTGTCAAGGAATGAGGAGCAGACTTCGCCCGTGATCGACGTTTTTTGGAAAATAAAACCATGGCAATGGTCTCTTGTCGTTGCGGCACTTGGGATGCTGGTTTTTATTTTTTCCGATGGATTGAAGGGTATGGTCGCTGCCTGGGGGCAGGAAGAATATAGCCATGGTTATATGCTTCCGCTCGTTGCCGCGTTCTTCGTGTGGCAGAAATCCAGCGCACTGGCGCAGATGCCGTTTCGCGCGAGTTGGTTAGGTGTACTGGTCACGCTCTTCGGTCTTTTTATCTACATTGCCGGAGAATTGGGCACGCTCTATACGGTGATCCAATATGGGTTTCTCGTCACCCTAGGTGGCGTATTTCTCTCGTTCATGGGCTGGCGGGCGTTTCGATTGATCCTCCCGGCCTATGTTCTGCTGTTCTTTACAGTGCCCCTGCCCAGCTTTCTTTACAATAATCTTTCCTCCGAACTGCAATTGATTTCATCTCAGTTAGGGGTGATGGTGATTCGCCTGTTTGGAATCACGGTTTTCCTTGAAGGTAATGTCATCGATCTCGGTAATTATCAACTGCAGGTTGTCGAGGCATGCAGTGGCTTGCGTTATCTTTTCCCTCTAACGGCGCTCGGGTTTATTGCCGCGGTTTTATTCAAGGGGGCATTGTGGAAGAAGGTTGTGCTGTTTCTCTCGACGATACCCATTACCGTCTTCATGAACAGCTTTCGGATCGGCGTGATCGGGGTGCTGGTCAATTATGGCGGAGCGGGCATGGCCGAGGGGTTCATGCATGATTTCGAGGGGTGGATCGTCTTCATGGCCTGCGCTGCAATCCTGGTGCTTGAGATGTGGCTTCTTGCGAAGATCGGGCGGGATCGTTTACCGCTGCGGGATGCCTTTGCGATCGAAGGCCCGGATCCGCTGCCCGCGAACGCCAGGATTCAAGCGCAAATCATACCCTCCTCCTTTTATTTGGTCCTTCCCCTCCTGCTGGCTGTGATGGTCGTCTCCCAGTTATTGCCTCAGCGGGAGGAAATCATTCCTGAGCGAGTTGAATTTGTCTTCTTCCCCAGAGATATTGGCGAGTGGCGCGGTCGACCCGATCGGTTGGAAAAGATCTATGTCGACGCGCTTAAATTCGATGACTATCTTCTATCCGATTACGCGAACGGGGCTGGCGACTCGATTAATCTCTACGTGGCCTATTATGCGTCTCAGCGCAAGGGCGCTTCAGTGCACTCGCCGAAAAGCTGTCTGCCGGGAGGCGGTTGGCGTATTCAGGAATTTTCTCAAGTTGAAATCGATGCCAGCGGATTTGACGGTCAGCCAATCCGCGTCAACCGCTCTTTGATTCAAATGGGAGACGAGCGTCTACTGGTTTATTATTGGTTTCAGCAGCGTGGCCGTATCATGACCAATGAATATCTGGTGAAATGGAATCTATTCTGGGACGCAATGACACGGAATCGCACCGATGGGGCACTTGTCAGAATGACGACGAAAGTTCCTCTCGGCGCCAATCTGGATGAGAAGGATGTCCTCTTGTCCGATTTTGTCAGGATTATTGAAAGTCCACTCCGGCGCTTTGTTCCGGAGTGACAACCTCTCACTCAGGCCAGCGCTGGGGTACCTTTTCGACTTTGTCGGTGTCGTAGCCGAGCTTGCCGATGAAGTCGACGATCTCGTCATATTTGTCGGCGGCGATCTCGGGCTGTCGGGCCATGATCCAGACATAATCGCGTTTGGCGCGGGCGATGACGGTGATGCTGTTATCCGGTTCCAGCCAGACGATGCGATAATCCGCCTTGAAGGGCCAGAGGAATTGCATGCCCCAGAGTGCGTTCGATGAGGGATCGCGCACGAATCCGGTGGGACGATAGGTCTTCAGCGGGCCATCGAAGGCGTCCTGGTTGAACCTGAAGGTGGTCGCGATCGAACCGTCTTCGTTCAGGGCATAGGATTCCACGGCATTGTGGGCGCCCTTTTCGATGAAGGTCGGGATGTTGGCGATGACATACCAGTCGCCCATGAAGCGTTCGAGATCGACGTGACTGACGGTCTGCATTGGTGAACCCCCTTCCTCGGTACAGGCGCTCGTCAGGGCGAGCAGAAATGCGACGATGGTTAGAGCCAGGATGCGTTGCATCGCAATCCTCCGGTTGAAACATGAAAACCGTTATTCGGCCAAGGCTCGACCTTCACTGGAGCGCCGGGGCGGCCCAGGAAAGAAAGCGTTGGTGCGTTCGATGTAGGTCCGGTAGGCGGGTCGGCGTTCCTGGATGTCTTTTTCCAGCAACGAGACGCCAGAGACCCGCAACAGCAGAAAGGTCATGAGAATGGGCGCGAGCATGGACCACCAGCCGCCCGCAGCCAGTGCGAAGAGAAAAAACCCCCACCAGATGCAGGCCTCGCCGAAATAGTTTGGATGACGGGTATAACGCCAGAGCCCCCGATCCATGACCTGTCCCCGGTTCTCCGGACGCGCTTTGAACTCGGCGAGTTGCTGGTCGCCCACCGCCTCGAAGAAGAAACCGATCAGCCAGAGCCCTAGGGCCACGGCATCGAGCCAGCCCAGCGGCGACTGCCCCAGCAGGGCGGCCAGCAGCGGCAGCGAAATCACCCAGGCCAGCAGCGCCTGAAGGCCGAAGACGATATAACTGCTTTTCCACCAGAAACCCGGCTCGTGATCGGCGCGGATCGCCTGATAGCGTCGATCCTCGCCATGACCGTGGTTGCGACGGGTAATGAAGGCGCTCAAGCGGATCGCCCAGAGCGCCGTCAAGGCAAAGACCAGCAGCGCGCGCGCGCCCCACGCGGGGGCGAGCAGCAGATAGATCGCCCCCATCAGCAGGAAAAACAGCGACCAGAGCGAGTCGACGATGCTGACATCCTTCAGCGGGAGGCTCGCGATCCAGCCGCCAAGCCCAAGCGTCAGGGCAGCGGCAAGACCGAGGCTGTAGATCTGGAGATCAAACATGCCGGTATTCTCCATCAAGGTTCGATTCATCGGTTGGACTGGGCTCCGACCGGTCAACGTCGTCGATTTTCTGCGCGATCCAGGCGGACAGCGGCATCAGGAATGACCAGCCGCCGGCCAGCACGGCCATGCCGACGAAGACATCGGGAAACTGCACGCCGCCCAGTTTGTAGCCGGCGTAATAGGCGAGCGGACCGCCCAAGGCTCCGAACGCGGTGGCGAGAAACCAGCGGTCTTTCAGCCAGCCCAGCGAGACGTTCAGGGTCGTCGCGAAGGCAATCCAGATGGCGACGATCCAGACTGGCGCGAGCCAGGGCAATAGCATGCCGGAGGGGTATTCGAGGAACCCGAAGCGGACCAGCAGACTGTCCCAACCGGTACCGAGGAAACCGATCGTCAGCAGAAGCGCCGCCTCTCGCCGGGGGTGGCGAGATTGCGACAGGTGTAGCCCCGCCACGAGCGCGACGACGCCGACGCCGAGCCACGGCAGGCCGTTAGCGCCGCCGAGCACGCAGGCGAACCAGCCAATCTGGAAGGCGATGAGGTTCGTGATGATGCGGGTCACTCGGTCTCCTGGGAGAATGTCGGCGCGGTATTCGTCCAATTGATGCCCAAGGTCTCGATATGCAAGGCCCCGGTGAGTCGATGGCACAACCATCGGGTTCCGAATCTCGATGATCCGACTGCGCGGGATGCTCTGGTATGATTGGCACTCAATACACAATGTCAGCCAAGCCGCCATGAACCGGATGTCCGAGCATCGGAGATGTCCCGGTTTTTGACAGGGGCGGCTGGCGCGATCATCGCTGTCCATACCGCAAGGAGTCTCGAATGAAAGCAGATTGTTCCAAACGCATTGCTGTCGCGGCAACCGTGGCCGTACTCATTACCGGCTGTGCCGCCGACGGTTCGGGCATGTCCCAGACCGGCCGGGGCGCGGCCATCGGCACCGCGACTGGCGCCGCCGCCGGGGCGCTTATCGGCTCGCTGGGCGCCAACGCGGGACGCGGTGCCTTGATTGGTGCCATTGGCGGCGCCCTGGCGGGCGGCATGGTCGGCGCCTACATGGAGCAGCAGCACAAGGATTTCCAGAAGGCGCTGGCCGACGAGATTGCCAACGGCATGATTCGGGTTCAGAAGTTACCCAATGACGAACTGCTGGTGGGCATGACCGGCGAGACCGCCTTCGAGGTGGATTCGGACCGGATCAAACCCGGTTTCTATAGCACCATGGACAAGATCGCCGCCATCGTGAACCAGTATGGCAAGACCGAGCTGGCGGTCGCGGGTCATACCGACAGCACTGGATCGGCCGAACATAATCAGCTTCTATCGGAGCGCCGCGCGGGATCGGTCGAGAATTATCTCACCGGCTCCGGCGTCTATCAGGAACGCATCGCGTCCGCCGGGTTTGGCATGAACAAGCCGGTCGCGAGCAACGAGACCGACGCGGGTCGGCGTTTGAATCGCCGGGTCGATATCATCATTGTGCCGATCACGGCGACGTAGGCGACGCCCAGCGCGGTTAATCACCTTCGCACCTGATATCCAGATATACCCTGTCGTAGGAGCGTGTTTCAAACCCGCACCTACGTCCGGTGATCACATGCGATGGCTATAGAACCTAAAATAGAGTGATCGAACTGCGAACCCTGTTTTCCTTTGTGTCCTTTGTGTCCTTTGTGTCCTTTGTGTCCTTTGTGTCCTTTGTGTCCTTTGCGCCTTTGCAGTTCCAAATGCCGGATTTAGGCTGATCGATCCAATAAAAAACGCGGCTCGAAGCCGCGTTTTTTTCTGTCTCGATCAAGGACGGGTCAAGTCGGTTGGTCGTCGTTCGCGCCCATGCACTGCTCGGATTCATACCACATCACGTTGATGATTCCGAGGGCCAGTGCCAGAAAGACGCCTAAGAGCCAGGCGAAGTACCACATGGAATGTTCCTCTCGATTCGGTCGTCAATAAAAAATGGCTGACGCGGTTTGGGCGAACGCGCGGTGGCGGGCGACAGCTCGCCACCGCGCGGATCGGTCTGGGCCCGGTTTAATACGCCAGATGATCCTGCGCCCGGATCTCTTCCACCGTCACCCGCCGCCACATCTTGGCGTAGGTCCAGGTGGTGTAGGCCAGAATCAGCGGAATAAAGATCACCGCGGCCCAGAACATGACGGTGAGCGTCAGGTGACTGGAGACCGCATCCCAGGCGATCAGGCTGCTGTTCGGATTGGTGCTCGACGGCATGATGAAGGGGAACATGGCCGCACCCGCGGTCATGATCACTCCGGTCAGGCCCAGACTGCTCGCAATCAGCCCGAGTCCGGGACGATCGGACATCGACCCCAGAATGCCAAGCCCCAGTCCAGCGAAACCCAGCAGCGGGAATAGCAGGGTCCAGGGATAGTTGCCATAGTTCGCGAGCCAGGCACCTGCTTCCTGAATGACTTCTTTATTCAGCGGGTTGGGTGTGGCGTTGGGGACATGCTCCGACACCACCCGGAACCCCTCGATGCCCAGACTCATCCACACGCCCGCGATGGCAAAGCCGACGATGGTCGCGAGACCGACCTTCTTGGCCCAGACCTTGGCCCGTGAGGCGATCGGCTCGGCGGTGCGCAGTTGCAGCCAGATCGCGCCGTGCATGGTTAGCATGCCGAGACTGATCAGGCCGGCGAGCAGGGCAAAGGGATTCAACAGCCCAAAGAAACCGCCGCTGTAGAATGGCCGCAGGAAGTTATCCAGATGAAAGGGAACCCCCTGGAGCAGATTGCCGAAGGCGATGCCGAACACGAGCGCGGGCACGGCGCCGCCGACGAACAGGCCCCAGTCCCAGGCATTGCGCCAGCGCGGATCCTCGATCTTGCTGCGGTAGTCGAAGCCGACCGGCCGGAAGAAGAGCGCGAACAGCGCCAGCAGCATGGCGAAGTAGAAGCCCGAGAAGGCCGCCGCGTAGACCAGCGGCCAGGCGGCGAAAATTGCGCCGCCGGCGGTGATGAGCCAGACCTGGTTGCCGTCCCAGTGCGGGCCGATGGTGTTGATGATGACGCGCCGTTCATCGTCGGTCTTGCCCAGGAACGGAAGCAGGGTGCCGACGCCCATGTCCATGCCGTCGGTGACGGCAAAGCCGATGAAAAGCACGCCGACCAGTACCCACCAGATGAACTTCAGCGTTTCGTAATCAAGAATCATGGTCAAAAGCTCCGGGGCTATTCAGCCTGTTTCTGAGGGGCCGTCGCGGGTGTCATGCCGCCGGCGTGGCCGGTCTCGCACTCGTGATGATAACGGCCAGTGTGCAGCGAGCTTGGCCCCTGACGGGCGAATTTGACCATCAGGAACATCTCGATAATAAAGAGCGCCGTATAGAAGAGGAGAAAGCCGGACATGCTGATGACGAGGTCGGTGGCGGTCAGGCTCGACGCGGCGATACTGGTGGGAAGCACCTCGCCGATGGCCCAGGGTTGACGTCCGAACTCGGCGACGAACCAGCCGGTTTCGACGGCGAGCCAGGGTACCGGGATGCTCCACAGGAACAGACGCAGCAGCCAGCGTTTCTCCTGAATCACGCGCTTGGCGTTATAGTAGAAACCAAGCACCAACAACAGCAGCATCCAGACGCCGGCCCCGACCATGACCCGGAAGGCCCAGAAGATGGGCGCGACTTCGGGGATGGAATCCTTGACCGCCATCTGGATCTGTTCCTCGGTGGCCTGGGCGGGATTCTCGGTATAGGGCTTCAACAGCAGTCCATAGCCCAGATCGTCCTTATGATCCTCGAAGCTGGCACGGTTGCCGGGGGTGTCCTCGCCGCTGCGCAGTCGCTCCAGGTATTCAAAGGCGACCATGCCGCTGCGGATGCGCACCTCATGATCGACCATCAGGTCTTTCAGTCCCTTGACCTCGGTGTCGAGCGAGCGGGTGGCGATCAGCCCGAGCAGCCAGGGCACCTTGATGGCGTTATGCGTCTCCTCGTCCTCGTTGCTCGGGTTGCCGTAGATGGTGAAGGCAGCGGGCGCCTTCTCGGTCTCCCACTCCGCTTCGATGGCCGCGAGCTTCACCCGCTGGATGTCGCCCACCTCGTAGCCGGACTCGTCGCCGAGCAGGATAACCGAGAGGATCGACGCCAGTCCGAAACCGACGGCGACCGAGAAGGAGCGTTTGGCGAAGGCCAGATCGCGTCCCTTCAGCATGTACCAGGCGCTGATGCCGAGCACGAACATGGTGGCGGTGACATAGCCGGCGGCGACGGTGTGCACGAACTTGACCTGGGCGACCGGATTCATCAGCAGTTCGCCGAAGCTGGTCATTTCCATGCGCATGGTCTCGAAACTGAATTCGGAACCGACCGGATTCTGCATCCAGCCGTTGGCGATCAGGATCCAGAGCGCGGAGAGATTCGAGCCGAAGGCCATCAGGAAGGTAACGGCCAGATGCTGGCGCTTGGTCAGGCGCTCCCAGCCGAGGAAGAAGAGTCCGATGAAGGTGGACTCCAGGAAGAAGGCCATCAGGCCCTCGATGGCGAGCGGGGCGCCGAAGACATCCCCGACATAGTGGCTGTAATAGGCCCAGTTCGTACCGAACTGGAACTCCATCGTGAGTCCGGTGGTGACGCCGAGGGCAAAGTTAATGCCGAAGAGCTTGCCCCAGAACTTGGTCATGTCCCGGTAGATTTCCCGTCCGGTCATGACATAGACGCTCTCCATGATCACCAGGATCCAGGAGAGCCCCAGTGTCAGGGGAACGAAGAGAAAGTGATACATCGCGGTACTGGCGAACTGCCATCGCGAGAGTTCAACCATGGCGCTGTCGAGCATGAACGATTCTCCTGATCCAAGCCGTCAAGTAAGAGAGATAAGTCACGATCCGGCGGTGTTTTTGAAGCGCCGAGCCTGTGTTTGGCGCGGCGTCTCGCGCGTCATGCCGGAGGTTCCATCGCGAGAGGGTAATCCATAACAGAGTTGTCAGGAATGACCCGAGACTAAGTGTAGCGCAGCATCTTTTTATACCCCTATCAAAACGACTCGCATCGCCTGATGCTCCGGGGTCGTGCCGCTCGGGGGACAGGATCAATGCGTGTCGGGGGAGAGCGTCATGCGCTGACGGTCAGGTGCGTGGTCATGGTCATGCGGCGCGGCGACGGGCAGCGATGTTCCCGCCGCGATGGCGTTGACGGCCTCGATCGGGTCGGTGGCACTGGTCGTGTGTACCCGGATGCCGTGTCGCGACAGGCGCTGGATGAAGCCCTGACCGGCGCTCTGGGTGACAATGGCGTCGAGTTGCAGCTCGAACAGCGGATGATCGTCGCCATGATACTCATGCAGCGATAGGTCCATGGGCAGGTCCAGCCGGTCGATCTCGATCGGATCGGTCACGCCGTCGGCTTCCAGGATGAGAAAGCGTCTGCTCTTGCCGGCATGGCCGGTGATGGTACGAAAGTTCTGGCTGGTGACGGCGATGCGCATGGATGACTCCAAAGCTGAGGGATTGAACGGGTCAGGGCGCCGCCCGCGGTCGGTCGCAGAGTCCCAGCGCCCAGTCTTCCATGGCGGCGTTGACCACCGGCATGGGGGCTTCCAGAAAGGTAATCAGGAACCCCCGATCGGTCTCGGCGACGCCAATGGATCTCGGGCGGTCGGCGAGTAGATGCGGATTCGGCAGCGCGATTCCCAGACAGAAGACGACATTCTTGGCGGCGAGGATCCCTGCGCCGATATGACCTTCCGGCAGCGATCTGGTGTGCGCGTAATGGTCGAACTCGGCGATGAACTGCGCCCCGCGATGCGCCTCGATACAGGCCCGGAAGTAGGCGCAGATGGCATCGACCGAATCGAAACGGGTCTCCTCGCGCTCGATTTCCAGGGTGAACAGCGGATATTCCGCGAGCGTGAGGGTTTGTTTCATGACGATCTCCATCGACACTGATTGGATTCTGGCGGTCATCGCGTTCCTGTCGCCAGTCGCCGTGGATGAGTGCGCGGCCGTGAGCGACACAACAGGCGGAGAGTACGAGTTGTTTCGACGTGCGGCATTGAAATCAGTCAAACTCGACACCCCGGAGACGGGATGGCTTTAATCCTCGGCGATGCGGCGCAGATTCGGGATGTCGAGCAGAAACAGATTGGGCGCGGTTTCGACCAGCAGACTCTGACGCTTGAATTCGGCGATGGTGCGGCTGGTGGTTTCGGTGGTCACGCCGAGCATGGCGCCCATGTCCTCGCGGCTGAACAGATGACACTCGCTGGTCTCGCGATTCAGCACCAGACGCAGCAGCAGACGCGCGACCCGCTGGCGGGCCGCGCCGGTGGAGAGTTCGGTCAGCCAGGCATCGGCCTCGGTCAAGGCGCGCTGCCAGCGGGTCATGAGTTCGTGGTGCAGGCTCGGGTTTTCGCGTCCCAGGTCGCGCACGAGACGTGCCGGAAAGCGGCAGACTTCGGTGACATGCAGCGCGATGGCGTCATGGTGGTAGGCATCGTCAAGGATGGCCTCCAGGCCCAGCACGTCGGTCACGCGCACGATGCGCACGATGCGCTGACTCCCGTCCGGCAGATACTGGACCAGCTTCAGGGCGCCGACGCGGACCGTGAACATGTGGTCGCCGGTGTCGCCGGCACGGTAGAGGCTCGTCCCAGGCTTCAGCGTGAACTGGTCGATGGGATCGTGAATGCGCTCGAAGTCGGACTCTTGCAGCCCAGCAAAGAGAACCGAGGTTCGGAGCGAGCAGTTTTGGCAGTTTGCCTCGCCGGACCAGGCATCCCGTAATGTCACACTTTTCGCCATCGGTTAAGGTTATTCCTGAAAAACCGCGTTTGCCTGCGGGCACGTCAGGTGCAGGATGCCCTCTTTGCCGGATCAGGCGTATCGAGAAACAATTATCATCGCCTCATTGCGAAATCGCAAATCAGTCATGCACCGCCGTGCGGACGCAACCGCATGGCGTCGCCCGTGCTCAACCTTCAGGAAACCCGATGCCACTGCTCAATCTCGACTCGATCTCGCTCTCCTATGGCCAGCCGCCGCTGCTGGAGGATGTCACCTTGACCATCGACCGGGGCGAGCGGATCTGTCTGATCGGCCGCAATGGCGCCGGCAAGTCCACGTTGCTGCGCATCATCGCCGGCGAGGCGCAGGCCGACGGCGGCCAGGTCCGGGTCGTGCAGGGCGTGACCATCGCCAAGCTGGCCCAGGAGATTCCGCGCGACCAGACGGACGCCACGGTCTTCGAGGTGGTCGCGGATGGGCTGGGCGATCTTGGCGGTCTGGTGCGGGAGTATTTCCGGCTGTCGCATGGTCTCGGCGCCAATGCCACCGAGGGCGAACTCGACCGCTTGGCGCGGGTGCAGCAGCAGTTGGAGGATCGCAACGGCTGGGAGATCGAGCGGCGCACCGAGCGGGTCATCACGCGGCTCGGGCTGAACGCCGAGGCCCAGTTCCAGTCGCTCTCGGGCGGTCTTCAGCGCCGCGTGCTGCTCGCCCGCGCGCTCGTCATCGAGCCCGATCTGCTGCTGCTCGACGAGCCGACCAACCATCTGGATATCGAATCCATCCATTGGCTCGAAGAGTTTCTGCTGGATTTTCCCGGCTCGCTGTTGTTCGTTACCCATGACCGGCGCTTTCTGCAACGGGTCGCGACCCGGATTCTCGAAATCGACCGCGGGCGCATCACTGACTGGCCGGGTGATTACGCGAATTATCTGCGTCGCCGCGAGGAGCGTCTGCACGCCGAGTCGATGGCGGTCGAGCAATTCGACCGTAAGCTGGCCGAGGAGGAGGTGTGGATCCGTCAGGGCGTCAAGGCGCGACGGACCCGCAACGAGGGCCGGGTGCGCGCGCTCAAGGCGCTGCGCGAGGAACGCCGCGAGCGGCGCGAGCAACAGGGCACCGCGCGACTGCGGGTGAGCGACGCGGAGCGTTCGGGCAAGCTGGTGGTGGAGGCCGAGGGCGTGACCTTCGGTTTGGGCGGGCGTCCGGTCATCCGCGACTTCAGTACGCTGATCCTGCGCGGCGACAAGATCGGCATCATCGGCCCCAACGGGGTGGGCAAGAGCACCCTGCTCAAGCTGCTGCTGGGCGGTCTGGAGCCGCAGAGCGGACGCATCCAGCGCGGCACCAATCTCCAGGTCGCCTATTTCGACCAACTGCGCGCCCAACTCGATCTGGAAAAGAGCGTGCAGGACAACGTCGCCGGCGGCAGCGATCAGATCGAAATCGATGGCCAGTCGCGGCATGTTCTGTCCTATCTCAAGGACTTCCTCTTCACGCCCGAGCGCGCGCGCCAGCCGGTCAAGGCCTTGTCCGGCGGCGAGCGCAATCGTCTGCTGCTGGCCAAGCTGTTCACGCGCCCGGCCAATTTGCTGGTACTCGACGAGCCGACCAACGATCTGGACACCGAGACGCTCGAACTGCTGGAGGAACTGCTGGTGCAATTCGCCGGCACCCTGCTGCTGGTCAGCCATGACCGCGTCATGCTGGATAACGTCGTCACCAGTACGCTGGTGTTCGAGGGCGACGGACGGGTGTGCGATTACGTCGGCGGTTACGAGGACTGGCTGCGCCAGCGTCCGGCCTCGGCCGCATCATCTCGACCTGCCGAGGCCAAGCCGAAACTCGCGGAATCCGGCACGGATGCCGCCAAACCCAAGCGCGGCGCGGACAAGTTGAGTTTCAAGGAAACCCGCGAACTGGCCGAACTGCCGGCGCGCATCGAATCGCTGGAGCAGGAGCAGGCGGATCTGCACGCCTGCCTGGCCGATCCCGCGCTCTATCAGGCGGACGGGGGCGAGGTCGCGAAGGTCAAGGCCCGGCTGGAGGTCGTGGACGCGACGCTGGAGGATGCCTATGCCCGTTGGGAGGTGTTGGAGGGGCGGCGGTAGACATGTCTCCGGCGCATGGCGATCTTTCCTGGCTTTTCATCCGTCCGGATGGCGGTGTTTCCGACTGCCGCTGATCAGCACCCAATCCTCGCGGATACGGGTTGGATCCAGATCAAGGGAATCCGTATAAGCAGCGCGGACGCTGTCCGCCTGCTCGGCGAGGACGCCGGACAGCACCAGCTCGCCCTGGGGCCGCAGCCGTTCGATCAGGCGTGGGGCCAGCGCGATCAGGGTGGCGGCGAGGATGTTGGCCAGGACGCAGTCGGCGGCGTGGTCCGGGAGATGCTCCGGGGCGTGAATGTCGAGTCGGTCGGCGACGCCGTTGGCCAGCGCGTTGTCACGGGTGGCCTCCAGCGCCTGCGGATCGTGGTCCACGGCGATGGCGCGCGCGGCGCCGAGCTTCAGCGCGGCGATGGCCAGGATGCCGGAACCGCAGCCAAAATCGAGGACGGTCTTGTCGGCGAGCGAGGCACCATCGAGCCACTCCAGGCAGAGCGCGGTGGTCGCGTGATGTCCGGTGCCGAAGGCCAGCCCCGGATCGAGCGCCACGACGACGGCGCGCGGATCGTTCGGCGCCTGGCCGTGCGGACAGACCCAGAGTCGGCGACCGAAACGGGTGGGTTTGAAGGTGTCCAGCCAGACCCGTTCCCAGACCCGATCCTCGATACGCTCGATGCGTGGCGGGGTGCCTAACTGGACGGTCAGGTGACGGGCGAGCCGCTCGACCAGCGTCTGGGTCTCCGGATCGCTCTCGAACAGGGCGGTGAGCGTGACCTCGGACCACAGCGGGGTTTCGCCAGGGCCGGGTTCGAGTTGCGGCTCCTCGCCGGCATCGCCGAGCGTGATGGACAGCGCGCCCGCGATCTCCAGGTTAAGCGAGAAGGCTTCGGTTTGCGCGCGCGGGACGTTGAAGGAGAGTTGCAGCCAGGGCATGGGGGTGGCATCGAATCCTTAAAGATGATGATCGAACAAGCGCGGTTGACCGATTGAGTCGGTCAGGCAATGTGCGTTGGGATGACCGAAACGCCTGTTGGCGTCGCGCTGAGTCTGCCGACGATCTGTCGGCGCTCCCAGGAGTTTTTGCGCAGATAGCCGTCGCATGCGATCACCGGACGCAGGAGCGGGTTTGCAACCCGCTCCTGCGACAGGGTATGCCGGGATATCGGGTGCGAAGGCGATAAAAGCGAAACGCTTAAACCGCGTTAACGCCAACGTCCGTGGGTTTGGTCAATGTTGGCCCAATGGACGAACAGGACATGCCACGCCGGACGCGATTTAATTTACATCCCGAGTTTTTTTTCAAGGTAGTGGATGTTGGCGCCGCCCGCGAGAAAGGCGCCGTCCCGCAGGATGGCGCGCTGGAGCTTGATGTTGGTGTTGATGCCGTCGATGACGGTCTCGCGCAGGGCGTTGCACATGCGTGCGATCGCCGATTCGCGGTCCTCGCCATGGGTGATCAGCTTGCCGATCATGGAGTCGTAGTAACGCGGCACCGTATAGCCGGTGTAGATGTGGGTCTCCAGTCGTACTCCGGGGCCGCCGGGGGCGTGGAACTCGGTGATCTTGCCGGGGCTTGGCATGAAGGTCTCGGAGTCCTCGGCGTTGATCCGGCACTCGATGGCGTGACCGCGCATGACGATGTCTTTCTGGGTGTAACGCAACGGCTCGCCGGCGGCGATCAGGATCTGTTCCTTGACGATGTCCACGCCCGTGACCATCTCGGTGACCGGGTGCTCGACCTGCACCCGCGTGTTCATCTCGATGAAATAGAAGTGGCCGTTCTCGTAGAGAAACTCGAAGGTGCCGGCGCCGCGATAACCGATGGTGCGGCAGGCGGCGGCGCAGCGTTCGCCGATCTCGCGCCGCTGGGCCTCGGTGATGCCCGGAGCCGGGGCTTCCTCGACGACCTTTTGGTGACGCCGCTGCATGGAGCAGTCACGCTCGCCCAGATGGATGGCGTTGCCCATCTGGTCGGCGAGGATCTGGAACTCGACATGACGCGGGTTCTCCAGATACTTTTCCAAGTAGACCATGTCGTTGTTGAAGGTCGCGGCGGCCTCCGCCTTGGTCAGCGAGATGGCGTTGAGTAGGGTCGCCTCGGAATGGACTACCCGCATGCCGCGTCCGCCGCCGCCGCCGGACGCCTTGATGATGATCGGATAGCCGATCTCGCGGGCAATCTCCAGGGTGCGCTTTTTGTTGTCGTCGTCGATCGGTCCGTCGGAACCCGGCACGCAGGGTACGCCAGCGGCCTTCATGGCCGCGATGGCGGAGACCTTATCGCCCATCAGTCGGATGGTCTCCGGGCGTGGGCCGATGAAGATGAAACCCGAGCGCTCGACCCGCTCGGCGAAATCGGCGTTCTCGGACAGGAAGCCATAGCCGGGATGAATGGCGACGGTATCCGTGACCTCGGCCGCGCTGATGATCGCCGGCACGTTGAGATAACTCTGGAGCGAGGCGGCCGGTCCGATGCAGACGGACTCGTCGGCTAGCAGGACGTGTTTCAGGTCGCGGTCGGCCTCGGAGTGGACGGCGACCGTCTTGATGCCGAGTTCGCGGCAGGCGCGCAGGATGCGCAGCGCGATCTCGCCGCGATTCGCGATCAGTACCTTCTCGATCATTGCCATGATGGGGATGTCTTCAGTAGGGGGCGGCAGGTTGGGCCACGGAAGCGCCGGACCGGCCGCGCGCTGACGGGTGTTTCAAACCGTGTCCAGGCCATCGGCAACGTCGGTCGGTTCAGTCGAAGCCAAACCGTTCGGGAAAAGAGGCGCGCCATGCCGGAGACGGTTCGCTCCTCATTCGATCACGAACAGCGGCTGGTTGTATTCGACCGGTTGACCGTTTTCGACCAGGATGCGCCGGACCGTTCCGGCCTGTTCGCATTCGATCTGGTTGAGGATTTTCATCGCCTCGATGATACAGAGCGTCTCGCCGGCCTGGACCGTCTGACCCTCCTCCACAAAGGATTTGGCGCCGGGCGAGGGCGCCCGATAGAAGGTGCCGACCATGGGCGAGCGGACGATTTCGCCATCCAGTCCGGCCAAGGGGTCGTCGTCGGTCGCGACGGTCAGTGCCGCGGGCGCCACGGGAGCGTTGAACGGCCCTGGCATCGGTTGGGGCATGTAATAGGGCATCGGCGCGCTGCCATGACGGCTGATGCGCACCGATTCCTCGCCCTCGTGGATCTCGATCTCGGCCACGTCGGATTGCTCCAGTAGCTCGATCAACTTCTTTACCTTGCGGATATCCATGGTCATAGGTTCTCGTTCGTCGGTTCCTGCGCCAGGCGATTGAGCGCGGCGCGTAACGCCAGTGCGTATCCCTCGGCCCCGAGTCCGCTGATCACGCCCACCGCGATGTCCGAGAAATAGGAGTGGGCGCGGAATGGCTCGCGGGCGTGCACGTTCGACAGGTGCACCTCGATAAAGGGGATCGCGACGGCAAGCAGGGCATCGCGCAGGGCGACGCTGGTATGGGTGAAAGCGGCCGGATTGAAGAGGATGAAGCGCACCTCGTCCAGCGGAGCACGATGGATGGCTTCGATCAGGATGTGTTCTGCGTTGCTCTGAATGAAATCGAGCCGATAACCCGCGGCCTGGGCCGTGGTTTCCAGCGCGCGCTGGAGATCGGCCAGGGTCGTCCGGCCATAGTGTCCGGGCTCGCGGGTGCCGAGCAGATTGAGGTTCGGTCCATTCAGGACCAGAATCGCGGCCATCGCGGGTGCTGCCTTTCAGAGGGTTTCGGTTTGAGGGGTTGTGGCCAGTTCGATGCGAACGGCGACAAATCGCCGCGAATTGTGCGGATTTTACGGAATTTTGTCCAGTCGGTTCGTCGCCTGCCCCGCCACCGATCAGGTTGACGTGGCGATGCCGGGTTTGCGCGCCACTTCAGGCATTTGAAACATCCAGTGCGCTTGCGTCCTCCGACAGCCCCGTCAGCGTCTCGCTGATCTCCCACAAACGCCGGTTGGCCGCCGGGTTCAGCACCTGGGGCGGTGCCTTGAGGGTCTTGCGGTCGCCGAAATATCGCCCGCTGACATCGTCCACCTCCGGTGCCGTGGCGACATGCAGTACTCGCCGCGCGGCTTGATCCGCTGTCGGTAACGCCCAACCCACTAGCACCGAGACCAGCTTCCAGAAGAGACCTTGCGCCCCATCCGTGCCTCCCAGGTTGGATTTGAAAACGCCAGGGAAGACGCAGTTGACTGTCACGCCGCTACCCTGAAGACGGCGCGCCAGTTCGAAGGTGAAATGCAGGTTGCCGAGCTTGGACTGGCCATAGGCCTGCATCATGCGGTAGGGCCGCCGCTCCCAGTTCAGGTCCGTGAAGTCCATGACGGTGTCGATGCGGGTGCCAACGTTGACGATCCGCGCGGGCGCGCTGGACTGCAATCGCTCCAGGAGCAGATGCGTCAGGAGAAAGGGGGCGAGGTGGTTGACCGCCAGAGCGCATTCGATGCCGTCGGGGCTCAACCGCCGCGCGGGAAAGGCGGTTCCGGCATTGTTGACCAGAAGATGTACCCGGTCGAATCGTTCCAGAACCTGCTCTGCCAGTGCGCGCAGTGCCGATTGATCGGCCAGATCGGCAACGAACAGATGCAGATCCGCGTTGTCGGTGCTGGTCTGTATCTCGGCAACCGCCGCTTCGCCGCGCGCACGGTGACGCGCGACCAGTCCAACGCGCCATCCGGTGCTGGCCAGTGCGTGCGCGATCGCCTTGCCCAGGCCCGAATTGGCGCCGGTGACGAGCGCGGTCTTCCCGTGGGACGTTGACATAGGTTTCATCTCTTGCCCCGCTGGTGCGGGCCCTGGCGGCCCCGATAGGCGGCGACCTGTTGCATGATGTGGTCGAAGGGTAGCCGCTCCAGCGCGCCAAACCGTTCGATCGCGGCTTCGACCATCGCTCGGATATCCGCGATGAAGAGGGGCGCGGGGTCATCAGGCGTCAGGGACGACTGGATGCCGCGCAGACCGCCAACCTGAATACGCATGGCCTTGGCGTGGGGGAGGGCGCCGCGGGTATCGGTCAACTTGAGGGCGAAACGTGCCTGCTGGCGCAGTCGCTCCAGAAGTTCCAGGCAGTCGGCTTGGGCCGAATCCGAGGAGCATTGCACCCCTTCACGTTCGGCGATACAAAATTTCCGCGCTAGGGAGCAGGCGCATTGGTTGGTCAGAATCGCCTTTTCGTAGGGACAGAAACGCTCGTTGATGGCGCGGTAGGTGCTTCGGAAGGCTTCGCTGTCCACGCTGGCATCAACTCCCCGGAGCGGTTTTGCCGGTGTCGCCGCGACCGGTGAATTGCTGGATCATCCGTCGGTCGCGCTTGCTGGGCCGGCCGTCCGTGTCGCCGGAATCCGCGCCGATTTCGCGGCGTTCGCGGATCAGCGTCTGGCGTTTCAGTCGACTGGCCTCATTCTCCGCGTAGAGAAGGGCCGCCTCGGTGGCCGGGCGGCGTTGTTTGGCGATGGCGAGCACCTCGATCTCCCAGGAGAGACCGCCCTTGCGGATGTCCAGGCGGGTACCGGGGCGGATGGTGCGTCCCGGCTTGGCGCGCTGACCGTCGACCTGGATCTTGCCGCTATTGATCGCCTCGACGGCCAGATGGCGGGTCTTGAAAAATCGCGCGGCCCAGAGCCATTTGTCGAGCCGCAGTTCCGGTGTGGGGATGTCTTCTTTCATGAACGATCAGAGTGTGGCCGATGGGCGTGCAATCAAGCGCTCGTCGCATGCGCTACAAACCGAGCAGGGCATCCAGTTCGCCGCGCTCATCGAGCAGGGCCAGATCGTCATAGCCGCCGATCAGCCGGTCGTCGATAAAGATCTGGGGGACGGTATGGCGCTGGCTGAGTTCGACCATGAGTTGCATCCGCGCCGGATCGCGATCAACCGGGATCTCGTCGAATCCGATGCCCTTGCGTTTCAGCAGGCGTTTGGCGCGGCTACAATAGGGGCACACCATGGTGGTGTAGATGGTGACCTGAGGCATCGTCTCACGTTGTCCTTTTCTGTCCGATTCACGAGCTTCGCCGTTTGGGCGGAAATCGTCAAGGCAACCTTGAAAATAGGCTCATCATGTATCGAAACACTCCGCATCCCATCTCTCTGCACGATTATCGGCCGCCGGAGTTTCTGATCGATCGGGTCGATCTGCGTTTCGAGCTGGATCCCGAGCGGACTTCGGTCGAGGCGCGGCTCAAGCTGCGCCGCAATCCGGCCGCGACGCGCGGCGACGGTTCGCTGCGTTTGCATGGCGAGCAGTTGGATCTGGAACAGGTCGCCATCAATGATCGCCCCCTGACGCCGGCCGACTATCGGGTGGACGCGGAGTCGCTGACGCTGTTGCGGGTGCCGGATCGCTTTGGTCTGATGACGCGGGTGCGGATCCATCCCAACCTCAATACCGCGCTGGAGGGACTCTATCAATCCGGCGACATGCTCTGCACCCAATGCGAGGCGGAGGGTTTTCGCCGCATCACCTATTTCCTGGACCGCCCGGACGTGATGGCCTGTTACGGCACAACCCTGGTTGCCGACCGGCGCCGTTTCCCGGTGCTGCTGTCCAATGGCAACCGGGTCGAAGCGCGGGATCTCCCCGATGGGCGCCATCTGGTGCGCTGGGAAGACCCTTTTCCAAGCCGAGTTATCTGTTCGCGCTGATCGCCGGCGATCTGAGCGCGGTCGAGGATCGCTATACCACCGCCTCGGGGCGCGAGGTCGAACTCAAAATCTATGTCGAGCCGCACAATCTGGACAAGTGCGATCATGCGATGCGGTCGCTCAAAAAGGCCCTGCGCTGGGACGAGGAGCGTTTCGGGCGCGAATATGACCTGGATGTTTTCATGATCGTCGCGGTCAGCCATTTCAACATGGGCGCCATGGAGAACAAGGGGCTCAATGTCTTTAACGACAAATATGTACTGGCACGTCCGGATACCGCCACCGATGCGGATTTCGAGGGCATCGAGGGCGTCATCGCCCACGAGTATTTCCATAACTGGACCGGCAACCGCATCACCTGCCGCGACTGGTTCCAGCTGAGTCTGAAAGAGGGCTTCACCGTCTATCGGGATCAGGAGTTTTCCGCCGACATGGGATCGCGCGGGGTCAAGCGAATCAACGATGTCCGGTTGTTGCGGGCGCACCAGTTTCCCGAGGATGGCGGCCCGATGGCACACCCGGTTCGCCCCGAGTCCTATATTGAGATCAATAACTTCTACACCGCCACCGTCTATCAGAAAGGCGCCGAGGTGGTGCGGATGCAGGCCAATCTGCTCGGACCCGAGCGGTTCCGCCAGGCGACCGATCTCTATTTCGAGCGCCACGACGGTCAGGCCGTGACCACGGACGATTTCGTGCGCTGCATGGAAAACGCGAGCGGCCGCGACCTCGGCCAGTTCCGCCGCTGGTACGACCAGGCGGGAACCCCGGAACTGACCGTCGCCGGCGACTATGACGCAACGTCTGGCGCCTATACCCTGACGATCCGCCAGCACACCCCGCCGACGCCCGGTCAGACGGTCAAGGCGCCTTTTCATATCCCGCTGGCGATCGGTCTGCTCGGCCCCGATGGCCGGGATCTGCCGCTGCGGCTTGCGGGCGAGCCGTCAGCGACTGCCCCCGGCACGCGCGTACTGGAACTGTGCGAGGTCGAGGAACGCTTTTGCTGTATCGATTTGACCGCGCGTCCGGTGCCGTCGCTGCTGCGCGGCTTTCCCGCGCCAGTGAAATTGCGTTTTGCCTACAGCGACGATGACCTGCTGTTTCTGATGGCGCACGACAGTGACGGTTTCAATCGTTGGGATGCGGCCCAGACACTCTTGCAGCGTCTGCTGCTGGCACTGGTCGCGGACCCCGAGGCCGGAATCCCCGAGCATTTTTTCGAGGCCTTTCGCCGCGCGCTGCTCAATCCGTCGAGCGACCGGGCGCTGCTCGCCGAAGTGTTAACCCTGCCTTCCGAATCCTATCTTGGCGATCAGATGGAGGTGGTCGACGTCGATGGGATCCATCGCGCGCGCATGGCGCTCGGGCGTCTCGTCGGCGAACGTCTGCGCGAGGATTTGCTCGGGGTCTATCGGGATAACCGCGAGATGGGGCCCTATGCTTTCACGCCTGCGGCGAGCGGGCATCGCGCGCTCAAGAACCTGGCCCTGGGTTACCTGATGCGGGTGGGCGATGCACAGGCGCTGCAAGACTGTCAGTCGCAGTTTGCCGCGGCGCACAGCATGACGGACGTGATGGCGGCGTTGCGTCTGCTGGTCGATCATGGAGGAGCGGAAGGCGCGCAAGCGCTGGATGAATTCTATCGCCGCTGGTTCCGGGAACCCCTGGTCCTGGATAAATGGTTCAGCGTGCAGGCGACCAGTTCGCGTCCGGAGACTCTGGAGCGGGTGCGCCATCTCATGGGGCACACCGATTTTTCGCTGCGCAATCCCAACCGCGTGCGTAGCCTGGTTGGCGCCTTCTGCACGGCCAATCAGGTGCGCTTTCACGCCCTCGACGGTGGCGGCTATCGCTTTCTGGCCGATCGAGTGCTGGAGCTCGATCCGCTCAATCCGCAGATCGCTTCGCGCCTGCTCAAGGCGATGATTCGCTGGCGGCGCTTCGATCCAGGCCGGCAAGCGCTGATGCGCGCCGAAATCGAGCGTATCCTGGGTTCCGAGGAATTATCCAAGGATGCCTTCGAGGTTGCCTCGAAGGCATTGGAAAGCAATTAGCCGCGGGGCTCGCCTTTATGCCGCGCAACGCCGCAACGGCGGTGTGCGGCTGCGTTCATCGGCTTCCTGGCAGATGGCGCAACGTTTGGCATTGGGAACATGCTGGCGGCGGATGTCCGGGATCGGCTCGCCGCAATCGACGCAGAATTCACGACCGTGTCCGCTGTTGGTGTAGCCTTGGATCGCGGCAATTCGCAGTTGGATTTCCCGTTCCGTGTGGGCTTGGGCCAAGTCGAGCACATCGGCGTATTTTTCCATCGGATTTTCTGACCTGTGCTGGAGAGACGAGACCCGAGTATGTTCCCGCTTCATGATCCTGGGATGAGCGTTCGGTGGCGGGATCATGACGGTCGAGCCGTTGAGACGATGGTCCGGGATCGCGGCGTCGTGACAGAATGCCAGGAGCTCCTATAAAGGAAGGTTCATGTTCGGGATCGTCGACCGCTATCTTTTCCTCGAAGTATCGAAGGCGTTTGCCGCCATCGTCGTCGTTCTGTTGCTGATCGTGATCAGTCTGATGTTCCTGCGCACTCTGGAAGAGGTCAATCTGGGCGGACTAAGCATCGATCTGGTGTTTCGTTATCTGCGTCTGCAGATGGTCCGCGACACTTCCAGTTTGTTACCGCCGGCCTTCTTTCTGGCCATGCTGGTGACCCTCAGCCGACTCGCGCGCGACAGCGAACTGATTGCGCTGAATGCTTGCGGCATTGGTCCGCCGCGGATCTATCGCACACTGCTGTTGCTGGCGATTCCGGTTGCGCTTCTGACTGCTTGGTTTGCGCTCTATCTTCAGCCCGAGGCCGCCGGCGCGATCCAGGAGATTCGTCTTCAGCAGAAGGAGCAGGCGACGCAGATTGCCGGTTTACAGCCCGGACGATTTTATGTGGAAGCGCAAGGGGAGGTTGTGGTCTATATCGGTGAGATCGATCGCCGAAAGTTGCTGGGCGATATTTTTGTTCTCGACCGGCGAGGCGGTAACGGGCGTCTTGTCGTCAGCAATGGCGGTCGGCACCGGGTCGAAGAGGCGACCGGCGATCATCTTGTCACCTTGAACCAGGGGCATCGTTTCGATGGCAATCCGGGCTCCGGTGCCTTTCTTATCGGCGATTTCGAGGAGTACCGGATCCGCATCCAGGGTTCCGGCGTCAAGCAACCCACTAGTTCCAAACGTGCCACGGCGTCAACCGTGGAATTGTGGTCGTCATCCGAGCTGGCGGATCGAGCCGAACTCGAACACCGCATCGCCGCGCCCCTGGCAATCTTCACCCTTGCCATGCTGGCGATTCCGCTGGTCGACATCTCTCCGCGCCAAAAGACTGGCGGACGTCTGTTCCTCGCCTTTCTGGCCTATTTCAGCTTTTTTAATCTCCAGCGACTGGCGGAGACTTGGCTGGGGATGGGCCTGACGCCATCGTGGCTGGGGAGTCTGTGGTATCAGCTGGCGATCTTGGGTAGCGTCTATTTGATCCTGCTGCCTGACAGCTTCTGGATCCAGCGTCTCAACCAGCGCCTTGCCGGCCGTCCTACGGTTGGAGCCGACGGTGGCCGTGGAGGCTAGCAAGCGCATTCCTGATTAGCAAGATCCCTCAGTTAGGCCCAGTTAGGCCAGTATTCTGAGGCCAATTGGCGCACACTGGGTTCCGCCGTCTCGCTGAGGAATTCCGCCATGCCCATGAACCGCATTCAATTCCAACCTGGGCTGTCGCTG
>NZ_CAIPNF010000241.1 GCF_903866365.1 uncultured Thiocystis sp. | reverse complement strand
TCCATGAAAACAGCGTGACGTGGCGTCGATGTCGTGAAAAATGGCCATTCAATGACCCATTGATGAGAAAGTCACCTTGATTTTCAGCCTCCAGAGCGGCTTCGCCGCGACGTCCGACCTAAGTCGGACAGGCTCCTAGCCGCCACCGACATTGCCCACCTTCGTCATGCCAATCGCTCCCGACTGCATCTCCACCGGCCATCTGCCCGCCCCGGATCAGGTACGGGCGTTGGTCGACGAAGCCCATACTCGCTTCGGGCCGTGCGCCGAGGGTCGGAATGCGGACTATATCCCGGCGCTGGCGGCGGTCCCGAGCCACCTGTTCGGCATCTGTCTCGCCGGAACTTCCGGTCAAGTGTACGAGGTGGGCGATACCGGCCATGCGTTCACCATTCAGAGCATCTCCAAGCCCTTCGTCTTCGCCCTGATCTGCCAATCCATCGGCGAGGACGAGGCGCGGCGCAAGCTCGGCGTGAATAGTACCGGTCTGCCCTTCAACTCGGTGATCGCCGTCGAGCGCTCGGGCGACGGACTCACCAACCCCATGGTGAACGCGGGCGCTATCGCGACCTCCAGCCTGGCGCCCGGCGCCAGCGCCGAGGACAAATGGCGGTTCATTCGGGATGGACTCTCGCGCTTCGCCGGACGCGCGCTGGAGATCGACGCGGCGGTGTATGCATCCGAAATGTCGGCCAATCAGCGCAACGAAGGGATCGCCAGACTGTTGAATGCCTACGATTCGATCTACTTCGACCCGATCGAGGCGACCGACATCTATACCCGTCAATGCTCGCTGCGCGTGACCTCGCGGGATCTGGCCGTCATGGCGGCGACCCTGGCCAATGGCGGAATCAACCCGCTAACTCGGGAATCCGTGATCGACCCCATTCACTGTCAGCATGTCCTGGCGGTGATGGTCACCGCCGGGCTTTACGAAAATTCGGGCGACTGGCTGTATGACACCGGACTGCCCGGCAAAAGCGGGGTGAGCGGCGGCCTGATCGTGGTCGCGCCTGGCAAGGGCGGCCTGGCGACCTTCGCCCCGCCGCTCGACGCGGCCGGAAACAGCGTCAAGGGGCAACTCACGGCGCGTTTTCTTTCCGAGCGATTGGGCTTGAACCTCTTTGCCTCAAGGCCGGTCTCCGCCTGAACCGCGTTCGACCCGCCGCCGTCTGGTCAGGCGCTGCTGAAAGAGTATCGACGCTGGCCTCGCGCATCAGCGCAGCCGGAGCGGTCGACAGAGACGGTAGCCGCATTGACGCTGGGCCTTGATGGCCGGCGCGGGCGCGCCTGCCGCGATGAGCTTTTTACGCAGACGCGACAGCAACACTTCAAGCTGCGCCTTGCCGTGAACGTCCAGCGGCTTGCCCAGTTGCTCCAGTAATTGCCAGGTTTCAAGCGAACGTCGCGGCGCGATGGCAAACGCCTGAAGCGCCGCGCCTTCCGCCAGGCTGAGGGAAATTTCAACGGAGGCGCCAACGAGCAGCAGCCGATCAAGATCCAGCGCAAGATCCGTTTCGTCCGGCTCGGGGTGATGCAGGCGCCGTGCGAGCGCGGCCACCGCCGCCAGCAACTCTTGCGGTGCGACCGGTTTGCAGAGATAGAGATCCGCGCCACGGTCGTAACCCGCAATCCGCTCGTCGAGTTGACCATGGGCCGTCACCATCAGAATGCCGACATCGGTCTGCACGGCGCGCAGGCGCTCGGCGAGCGCCAGCCCGCTCTCGCCGGGCAGCCCCACGTCGAGCAGCGCAATCTCGAAAACAGGCGGTGGGCACGCTTCGGACAGCGCCTCGACACTGTCGAAGCCGCGCACCCAATAACCCTGAGACGCGAGCAGATCGACGGTCAGTTCGCGCAGATCGTCATGATCCTCAATGACGACGATACCAATGTCATGGGTGGCCGCGTCAGGCATACAACGAACGTGAGGCAATGTCGGCCTGGCCCATCCCGAACGCGAGCGTCCGCCGCGGTTTGCATTGGACGCTCATGCCGTGGGCGTCATCCGGCGTGATCAGAGCGCCGGCTCGGTCGCGGGCGTGAAGACCGAAAAATCAAGTTCCGGACGTCTGTCGAATCGCAGCGTTTGCGGGTTGTATTGGTAGATCATGTTCGTGAGATCCTGATAGATGAATCCAGGGGTCTGAGGATTCCAGAGGATCCAGCTCGCCGACGCCTCGGAATACATCCACTGCAACTCCTCCTGCCCGGACAGATTCGGCAGGTCAAGCACATAGAGGCGCCCCAGTTGCAGACTGTGGATCCATTCGCTATCCGCCTCGCGTTCAAAGATGCCAACGCTGGGATGGAAGAAAGAATCGGCGCCGACGTGCTGGCTGTCGGAGAGGCTTGAGGAGGATGCCGCCGTGCCGGTGATGACAAAAACATAATATAGATCTCGTATTTATCATCCAGACATTTCATGGGAACAAAACTCATAAACATCTGTCTACAGCAAGGCGTCGATCATCGCTCCGGCCAAAACCACATGACTCAGTAGGTTTTCGAGCTGGCTAAAGGTTGGCAAACGCTCCGCGATGTCCTCTACCCTTGGTGCTGCGAAACACCCGAGGGGTGAAGCGATGAACGAAGCGTCTG
>NZ_CAIPNF010000240.1 GCF_903866365.1 uncultured Thiocystis sp. | reverse complement strand
TGGCCCGCAATTTCCTGGCGGGAGTCCATTTGGCTGCGGTCAGCATCCTGCTCACATGATGGAAAGGCTCTGGATCTCAGTGCTAATCCCACACAACATGAATTGATGACACGCCCTAGCAGGGTCTTGCTGCCATCAGCATTATTCAGAATTGTGTCGTCATACAAGTCCGTGTATTTGGCCTTGAGCCTCGACAACTGCGCTTCCGGCCCATTTACCATGAATTTGTAACAGAGCGGTGCTTCGGCAGGGATGTTCTCCGTCGGCGCTAAATCAGCGGCGAAGTAAAGCGGCACCTTACCCCCAGGCGCGGCTTGCGTTTGCGGCACGTCCTGAGCAACCGCGTTCACGGCGACGGGCGGTGTTTTTACCTGTGACGCAAATTCCTCCAATCGCACCCGCTCAGCCTCGCGGGCCGCCGCCTCGGCATCCGCGCGTTGTTGTTGAAGCTCTGCCAACCGCGACTCTTCGGCCTTGCGCTGCTCGGTCAATTCCGCCAATCGTCGCACTTCCGCCGCATGCGTGGTCTCGGTCTGCTGTTGTCGCTGAAGTTCCCGATCCGCCTGCCTGGCCTGCTGTTGCCCTTGCAGATAGACAAACGCGCCGCCGCTCAGTACCGCGACGACCAAGAACAGCGCCAGCGTCGCTGGTATCCACCGCCTTCCCTCGAACGCTTTACGCGGCACCATCGGAACCGGTTGCGACGCGGCGGGAACATCGGCGTCCGATGCCTCTGGTCGCACAGGCATGGTTGTTTCCCGCCACGCCTCCTGCAACGCCGCCACGCTCGGATACCGCTCCCCCACCCGCACCGCCAGCGCCTTGAGCAACACCGCCTCCTGCGCCGGAGCGATCGCAATCCCCAACCGCGAGGGCGGAATCAACTCATCCAGTTCCACCCGATCCAGCGCCTCCGGCGGCAGCACGCCAGTGATGGCGCGATACAGGGTCGCGGCGAGGCTGTAGACATCGGTCCAGGGGCCTTGCTTGCCTTTGGTGCGATATTGCTCTTCTGGGGCGTAGCCGGGTTTGAGGATCACCGACAGGCTCTTGCTGTGCTCGCCGGCGGCGAAGCGCGCGGCGCCGAAGTCGAGCAGTTTGATCCGCCCGCTGCGGCTGACATAGATGTTGTCGGGGGCGATGTCGCGATGCAGCAGTCCTTCCTGATGCACGGCGCGCAGGGCGTCCATGATCGGGAGCAACAGCCGCAACGCCGGCTCGAACGGCAGCCGTCCGCCCGGCTGCTGTTCCAGATACTGCTTGAGCGTCAGTCCCTCGACGTAATCCATCACGCTGTAGCCGGTGCCGTGGGCGCGGAAGAAGCTTTTGACGGTGACGATGCCGGGATGCTGATCGAAACGCGCCAGGGCGCGCGCCTCCTCCAGAAAGCGATCCAGCCCGTAGGCGAACTGCTCGGCGGCCGGGCCGGAATAGACGGCGAGACTCACCCCATCGGGCGCGCGGCTGGCGCTGTCGCGCGGCAGGTATTCCTTGATCGCGAGGCGCAGTTGCAGGTTCTCGTCCCAGGCCAGATAGGTGATGCCGAAACCGCCGTGCCCGAGCACCCGCCCGAGGCGGTAGCGGCCGTCCAGAAACGTACCCAGAGCCAGCGCCGGGGGCGGATTGTCGATACCAGGCTGCCAGCCGCACACCGGGCAGGGCGTGGCGGTGGTGGCGGCGAAACAGTGGGGACAGCGGGGGGCGGCTTGGGCATCCATTGGCGGGTTCGATGTTTTAGTTCATTCCGATTGGAGCGGGTGATGGGTAATTCTCGATTCCAGGTTCATGGCTATACCGATCCCCATGTCTCATTCTTAGTGTCGGAACACAGATGTTTCACGCCAGGACTTGGTTCAAACGCGATAACGTTGGACCACCCCGCGTAACTGGTTGGACAGTTCGTTCAACTGCTCGGCGGCGACCGCTGTCTGTCGCGCATTCTGGCTGGTTGATTCGGCGACCTCGGTGATCCAGTGCACATGATCGTTAACATCCTCGGCAACCGCGCTCTGCTGCTTCGTGGAACTGGCAATCTGGGCGTTCATCTCGTGCAGCTTTCCAACGGCGCGGGCAATCTCATCAAGCGCCTTGGCGACCTGCTGGACATGCGTGACGCCATCCTGAGCCTTGTCACGACCCGACAACACCCGTGCCTCGGCCTGTTGCGCACCGGTTTGCAAACTCTGGATCATCGCCTGAATTTCCCTCGTCGAGCCCTGGGTACGCGAGGCGAGTGTGCGCACCTCGTCGGCCACGACGGCAAAACCGCGTCCCTGTTCGCCGGCCCGCGCCGCTTCGATGGCCGCGTTTAACGCCAGCAGGTTGGTCTGTTCGGCGATGCCGCGAATCACATCGATCACTCCGCCAATGCGCGTACTCTGTTCGGCCAGGCCGCGCATCTCGTGCCCCGCCTGTTCGATCTCGCTGGCCAGCGTCTGAATCGCGCTGACCGCATCGCGCACCACCGCCAACCCCTGTTCCGCTTCATGATCGGCCGCCCGCGTTGCCTCGGCCGCCTGCCCCGCGTTCGCGGCAACCGTCGCGACCGTTGCGCTCATTTCAGTCATCGCCGCTGCGACCTGATCGCTGCGATTGAGCTGATCGAGCGCGCCGGTGACGGTCTTGGCCGTCACCTGCGACAGCGCATCCGCCGCGCCGCCAACCTGATCGGATGCACGCGCGACATCCTCAACAAACTGGCGCAGGACACCCTGCATCCGCTCCAGCAGTTGCATCATCTGACCGATTTCATCCGCACTCGCCTTGACGACGGCCTGGTCGAGATGCCCCTGCGCAATACCGCTGGCCAGTCGCATGGCATCCCGCACTGGCTGCATGACCAGCCGCTCGGCGATCACGCCCAACAGCAACAAGATCGCACCACCGATCCCCAGGCCGGCAGCGAAAACCGTCAGAATCCGGTTGCGGGTCGCCGTCTGGATTTCAGCGATAGGGAACGCCGCTAGAATCGTGTAATTCCAGGGAGCAAATGTGCGCCGCTCAACCACCCAACCCTCCGGCGTGCCGGTGGCCAGTGCGTCCGTCACCGCTGGATCGGCCTTGCGGCTGTGCAGACGCACCCGCTGCCGGTCATCCAACAGCACCATCATGCCCTGCGTCAGAATCTGGCTGTCGGCAATCGCATCTTCTAGTGCCTTTAGATCGGCCTTGTAGCCGACATAGCTAATGCCGATCACCGCTCCGGTTGCGTCATGAATGGGGGTATAGCCGGTCAGAAAGGGATTACCCAAGATATCGACCTGACCGAAAAACGGCTGACCAGTGCGGATCGCCTGAATTGCCTTGCCCGTCGGGTCGAGGACAGTGCCCACGGCACGCTTTCCCTCGCGCATGACATTGGTGGAGATCCGTACAAACTCATCGCCGTCGCGCACGAACAGGGTTGCGGTACCGCCAGCAATCGCGGTGACCTGATCGACCAGTTCAAACTGGTTGGCCTGGGGTTGCCCGTTGAGCAGCAAATCTGGCACCTGACGCTCGCCGACGCGGACATGCTCACCCAACCGGGCCGCGCCGCGTGTGGCCAGTTCGCGGTTCAGCAAGGCCATCGCCC
>NZ_CAIPNF010000239.1 GCF_903866365.1 uncultured Thiocystis sp. | reverse complement strand
TCTCTACGACAATCCGCTGCTGAAAGAGCCGCTTGCGCTCGCCCACATCAAACCGCGCCTGCTCGGCCACTGGGGCACGACGCCGGGACTGAGCTTCATCTACGCGCATCTCAACCGCGTCATCAAGGACCACGATCTCAGCCTCATCTATGTCGCCGGGCCGGGTCACGGCGGACCCGCGATGGTGGCGAACGCCTACCTGGAAGGGACTTACAGCGAGGTCTATCCGAACATCAGCCAGGACGAGGAGGGGATGCGGCGGCTGTTCAAGCAGTTCTCCTTTCCCGGCGGGATCCCCAGCCATGTCGCGCCGGAAACGCCGGGGTCGATCAACGAGGGCGGCGAGCTGGGCTATGCGCTCTCGCATGCCTTCGGTGCGGTCTTCGACAATCCCGATCTGATCGCTGCCTGCGTGGTCGGCGATGGCGAGGCGGAGACCGGCCCGCTGGCCACGAGCTGGCACTCGAACAAGTTCCTTAATCCGATCCATGACGGCGCCGTGCTGCCGATCCTGCACCTGAACGGCTACAAGATCGCCGGCCCCACGGTGCTGGCGCGCATCCCGCGCGACGAGCTGGAGGCGCTGTTCCACGGCTATGGCTACGCGCCCTTTTTCGTCGAGGGCGACGACCCCATGACGATGCATCAGCTGATGGCCGCCACGCTCGACACCGTGGTCGCCGAGATCCAGCGTATCCAGAACGACGCGCGCGCCGTCGGCTTCGAGACGCGTCCGCGCTGGCCCATGATCGTCCTGCGCTCGCCCAAGGGCTGGACCGGCCCGAAGCGCGTGGACGACAAGGCGCCGAGGGGACTTTCCGCTCCCATCAGGTGCCGATGGCCGACATGCGCCATCCGGGACATCTGGAGATCCTGGAAGACTGGCTGCAGCGCTATCGCCCGGAGGAGTTGTTCGACGCCAGCGGTCGACTCAACGCCGACATCGCGGCCCTGGCCCCGCAGGGCGCGCGGCGCATGAGCGCCAATCCGCACGCCAACGGCGGGCTGCTGCTGCGCGATCTGCGGATGCCGGATTTTCGCGACCAGGCGGTGGCGGTGCCCAGTCCGGGTGGCGTGGACGCCGAGGCGACCCGCGTTCAGGGCCGCTTTATCCGCGAGGTGGTGCGGCTCAATCCCCAGAACTTTCGGGTCTTCAGCCCGGATGAGACGGCCTCGAACCGCTGGGATGCGGTGTTCGAGGTGACTGATCGCTGTTCGGTCGCGGCGATCCTCCCCGGCGACGAGCACGTCGGACCGGATGGCCGGGTGATGGAGATGTTGAGCGAGCATCAGTGCGAGGGCTGGCTCGAAGGCTACCTGCTCACCGGCCGTCACGGCTTCTTCTCCTGCTACGAAGCCTTCATCCACATCATTGACTCCATGTTCAACCAGCACGCCAAGTGGCTCAAGGTGTGCAACGACATCCCCTGGCGGCGGCCGATCGCCTCGCTCAACTATCTGCTCTCCTCCCATGTCTGGCGTCAGGATCACAACGGTTTCAGCCATCAGGATCCCGGCTTCATCGACCACGTCATCAACAAGAAGGCGGCGGTCATTCGGGTCTATCTGCCGCCGGACGCCAACACCCTGCTCTCGGTGACCGATCACTGTCTGCGCAGCCGCAACTATGTCAACGTCATCGTCGCTGGGAAACAGTCCTCGCCCCAATGGCTCGACATGGATGCCGCGATCAAGCACTGCACCGCCGGCATCGGCATCTGGCCCTGGGCCAGCAACGACCAGGACGACGAGCCGGAGGTCGTCATGGCCTGCGCCGGCGACGTGCCGACGCTCGAAACCCTGGCGGCGGTCACCCTGCTGCGCACCCATGTTCCCGACCTGAAGATCCGGGTGATCAACGTGGTCGACCTCATGAAGCTCCAGCCGCCCGGCGAACACCCGCACGGCTTGAGCGACCGGGATTTCGACCGGCTCTTCACCACCGACAAGCCCATCATTTTCGCCTATCATGGCTACCCCTGGCTGATCCACCGGCTCACCTACCGCCGCGCCAACCACCGCAATCTGCATGTGCGCGGTTACAAGGAAGAGGGCACCACCTCGACGCCCTTCGATACGGTGGTCAAGAACGATCTGGATCGCTTCGATCTGGTCGCCGATGTCATCGATCGGGTGCCGCGACTTGGCCCCAGGGCCGCCTACGCCAAGCAGGCGATTCGCGACAAGCTGATCGAGCACCGGCACTACATCGCCGAACATGGCGAGGATCTACCGGAGATTCGGGATTGGAGGTGGGTGTAAACGACCGGTTAGTGCGGTTCGTGCGGTCGTTCGAATAACCGCCGATCCCAGATCACCCGCACTGGATCCGCTGGTCGCACCTGGCTCGCGTCTGGATGAAAGGGGTTCGCCAAGGCATTCGAATCCAACCCAGAGGGGGTGACGCTCGTCGCCGAGGCGGACGATCCGCATCAGGCTGCGATGCCATAAAAGCTTCCAGAGCAGCGTTTCGATCCGGCGCGCGCCCAGTTCGGTCAGGGAGACCTCCTGCGGGGTCTGCCCTTGCAGCATGGGATGCGGGAGTTCCTCGCTTGATACTACTTGTCCCAGCGTGGAAACCGGTCGCGTCGTCTGTGCGTGCGTTCGCGGACAGGACGCCCCGTCCATAGTCGCTCCGCGGCGACAGGCACGTCGATGCTTGGATGCCTCACCGTGTTCGTGTCGCCAGGCAGATCTCGATATGCTTCCGCAGAATCGCGGGCTGAAAGGGCTTGGCAAGATAGCTTGTTACTCCTGCCCGAATCGCGTCCATAACCTGTGCTTGGCTGAGTTCGGCCGTCACCATGAGCACTGGCAAGCCTTTGGTGCGCGCTTGCTGGCGGACATGGATCAGCACCTCCAGGCCCGTCATGCCCGGCATGTTCCAATCGCACACCAAGAGATCGACCGGGCGGTGTCGCAGATGGATCAGTGCCGCCTGACCGCTGCTCGCCTCGGCGATCTTCAGGATGCCCATCTGTAACAGCATGGTGCGAATCAGTTGGCGCGCGAATGGCTCATCGTCAACGACCAGCACCCGCAGCAATCCGTAGCGGTCGAGCGGTTGTGTCATGCCCTTGCCACCTATCAGTTGTCTCAAAACGCCGAAAACTGGGTCGTCAGACCGCGTCGCCGCAACAACGAATCAGCCATTTAGCCTTGCATCAATGGGCTCCCAAAGAAGGCAATTTCAGAACTGATAGGTGGCAAGGTGTCATGTCTGCATCAGCCCCGGACGACGCGCTTCCCAGTCGGCTAACCAGATCGGCAGATCCTCGGCCGACATGGGTTTGGCCACGAAGTAGCCTTGCGCGAGGTCGCATCCCTGCTGACGCAGAAACTCCCAGTCTACCTGGTCTTCCACGCCTTCGGCCACGGTCTGCATCCCCAACTGTCGAGCGATGTCGATGCTGGCGGTAAAAATGGCCTGTTTGGTCTTGTTCTGAGCCGCGCCATGGACGAAACCACGGTCGATTTTGAGTTCGTCGAAAGGGATGTCACGCAGCTGCGTCAGCGAGGAATGGCCGGTGCCAAAATCGTCGATGGACAGGCTGATGTGCTTGAGCCGCAAGCGGGTGAGGATGTCCAGCGGTGCGCGGCAATCCGTCATCAGGCGGGATTCGGTCACTTCCAGAATCAGATCGTGCGCCGCCATCCCTGAGCGGGTGATTTGACTCAGGACAAAATCCGCAAAATCCAGCCGGGTCAGATTGTCCATGGAAATATTGACCGCCACCCGCAGCGTCAATCCGGCGTCGCACCAGCGCCGGGCCTGCGCCAATGCCTCGATGAGTACGATGTGGGTCAGGTCGTTGATGAGACCATGTTGTTCGGCCACGCCGATAAACTGATCCGGGAAGACGAGCCCGTCATCGGGATGGCGCCAGCGCACCAGGGTTTCCACCCCTTTGAGGCTGCCCGTCGCCACGTCCACCTTGGGCTGATAATGATTCACTAGCTCGCCGCCGACAATGGCGCGCTGGACCGCCGCGGCGCCATAGGGCACATGCGCCGCACGGATCGCTTCTGGAACCTGGCTGGACCAAAGTTCCAGCAGCGTTCGGAGCGTCTCGGGTCGAATCGGTTTGCTCAGGTGTCCAAGCACATTCAGGCGATGGGCACGGCCGAGCCGGACCGCCGTTTCCAGGATCCGCTCATCCTCGCCGCTGACCAGCACCAGTGCGCCGAGGTAGTCGAGCGCCACCAATTGGCGGATCAATTCCACGCCGTCCATCCCGGGCATGTTGAGATCGAGAAAGATCAACCGTGTGCCGCTGGTCGGTGCGCTCAGCACGAGCAGCGCCTCCGGTCCGGAGGTGCAGGCATCCACGGGATGCGCCTGCCCCAGGTTGAGGAGTTGTTGCGAGAGCAGTTTGAGCTGAAAGGGTTCGTCGTCAATGAGCAGAATGCGCGGTGACGTCACGGTCAGACTCCTTCTTGATTGAGGGCGGTCAAGACCGCGGCGAGGTCACGGTCAAATTCCAGTGCGATCGTTTGCGCGGTTGCGGCATCGTCCGCCTTACCCGCCTGCTCCAGCCGGTCGCAGACATCGCCCAGAGCCAGAGCGCCCACGGCGCGTGAAGAGGATTTCAGTTTGTGGGCGCCATCGCTGACCGCCTTCCAGTTGCCCAGAGCGAGGGCGGCGCGGATGTCCGTCGCGGCCTGTTGCGCTGAAGCCTGGTAACTCTCCAGAAACTCCGCAATCAGCGCCGGATCATTGCCGATCTGCGTTGGCAGGACCGTCCGATCCAGCACAGCCAGGTCATGACTTGTCGGCGCGGGGGGGGTGGACATGCCGGCGGGGACCGGCAGCCACTTTTCCAGCATGGCCTGGAGCCGGTCGAAGAGCACGGGCTTGGACAGATAATCGTCCATACCGGCGGCTTGGCAGCGGATGGCCTCGCTCTTCAGTGCGTTGGCGGTCAGGGCGATGATGGGGAGGCGCTTCCCCTCGCCTTCGGCGCCCCGAATGGCGGCGGTGAGTTCATAGCCATCCATTTCCGGCATGTTCAGGTCGGTCAGCAGCAGAGCGTGCTGACCCTGACGCCACCGCTCCAACGCCGCGCGGCCATTGTCGGCGAGATCGGCGACGTAGCCGAGCAGGGTCAACTGGTGCAGGATAACATTCTGGTTGATCTCGTTGTCCTCCGCGACCAGGATCAGACTGCCTCGCCGCCGCACCGTCTCGCCGGATACTGGCGTCACGGCGGCGTGGACTTCGCTGGGCAGTCCTTCAGATTCCGGCACCTTGGTGCGACCGGCGGCAATGGCGACCGCATTGAGCAACGCCCGGCGGGTCAGGACACTGCCATTCACCACCACCAGATTCACGTCTTCCGCGGAGGCCTCGCGTCCGATAACGACGAAGCGGGTATCGCTTTCCGGGTGGGCGAGGGCCGTTGCGCGCAGATCGTCCAGCGGCGAGTTGGCAATTCTGGTGTCGACGACGACGACCGACCGGCCAGACGAACGGCTGGCGATCCACTGCCGGGCGGACGCGAGATCGGCCGCCCGCTCGACCACGGCCTGGTCATAGGATAAATAGGTGACGAGATCGTCAGCGATCCCATCCGGACTCTCCACCACGAGACAGGGCAACCCAGCGACCAGACGCAGACTGGGATCCAAGCCGACCGACCGGTCGACGCCAGGGTCTTGAGGCGGCAGCGCGAACGGGATGCGCACGTAAAACAGCGAGCCTTGCCCCGGTTCGCTTCGCACGGCGATTTCGCCGTCCATGAGGCTTGCCAACTGACGCGAGATGGCCAGTCCCAGTCCGGTTCCGCCGAAATGACGGGTGGTCGAGGTATCGGCCTGGATAAAGGCGGTGAAGAGCCGCGCGAGCGTGGCCTCATCGATGCCGATGCCGTTGTCAACGATTTGAAATTCCACCATCACCCGTTCAGGGTGAGATTCAGTCAAGATGGCGCGTACCGAGACCCGGCCCCGCCGCTGTTTTTGACTGGAAAACTTGATCGCGTTGCTGGTGAGATTGATCAGGATCTGGCGCAGTCGCCCCGCATCGCCGACGACCAGGTCGGGAATCGCCGGGGCGGTGAACAGCGTCAACACCACCCCTTTTTTCAGCGCCATGGGATCCATCACCCCGCAGACTTGCTCAACCACGTCGGCGATGCACAAGGGCGCGCTGTCGAGTTGGAGCTTGCCGGCCTCGATCTTGGAGAAATCGAGAATATCGTTGATCACGGCCAGCAGGGCGAACGCCGAGTCGCGGATGATGTTGGCCATCGCCATCTGCGAGCCGTTGAGGCTGCTCTGTTGCAACACGTCGATCATGCCGATCACGCCGTTCATCGGGGTGCGGATTTCGTGGCTCATCGCGGCCAGAAACTCCGATTTGGCCAGGTTGGCTTGTTCCGCCGCGATCTTGGCGTTTTCGAGTTCCAGGTTCTTTTGTTTGAGCGCCTGGTCGAGCATTTCACGCTCGATTTCGACCTGTCTGCGAGCCGTGTTGTCGGTGCCGATCAGCAGGTAGCCGATAATGGAATTCTGGGCGTCGCGCAGTGCCGTGACCGACACCACCGCCGGAAAGCGGCTGCCGTCCTTGCGGATATAGGTCAGCTCGTAGATATCCTCGATGCCGCGCGAGGCTTTGAAAATCAACGCCTCGAAACCGGGCGTAATGGGCGTAGCGAGTTCGGCGCTCAATTCCTTGGCACGGGCGATGACTTCCTGCGGATCCGAAATATCCGCCGGCGTGATTTTGTCGATCACGTCGGCGGCTGTATAGCCCAGCATCCGCTCGGCGCCAACGTTGAAGATCTGAATCACACCCGTCGCATCGGTGGCGATACTCGAAAAATTGGCGCTGTTGAAAATCGCATTTTGTAACGCTCCTGCCTTGAGCAACGCCTCTTCCGCCTCCTTTCGCGCAGTGTTGTCGGTACCAATCAATAAGTAGCCAATGATCGCGTTTTGGGCATCGCGCAGTGCCGTGACCGACACCACCGCCGGAAAGCGGCTGCCGTCCTTGCGGATATAGGTTAGCTCATAGATATCCTCGATGCCGCGCGAGGCTTTGAAAATCAACGCCTCGAAGCCCGGCGTAATGGGCGTGGCGAGTTCGTTGCTCAATTCCTTGGCACGGGCGATGACTTCCTGCGGATCCGAAATATCCGCCGGCGTGATTTTGTCGATCACGTCGGCGGCCGTATAACCCAGCATCCGCTCGGCGCCAACATTGAAGATTTGAATGACACCCTGCGCGTCCGTGGCAATACTCGAAAAATTGGCGCTGTTGAAAATGGCGCTCTGCAACACCTCCGCCTTCAGCAGTGTCGCTTCCGACTGCTTGCGCGCGGTGATGTCGAGAATCGTGCCGATCAGTCCGATGACCTTTCCGTCAGCATCCCGGAACGACGCTTTGTGATACATCACGTCGCGCAGGATGCCCTGGGTATCCTGCAGTTGCGTTTCATAATTCTGTAGTCGTCCGGGATTCCGGAAGAGCTCGGCATCCTGGGCGTGGTAAATCTCGGCCAGCGTGCGCGGGGCGATATCGAATACGCTCTTACCGATCAGTGTGTCATGCGTCTTGCCGGTTAACGCCTCGAACGCCTGATTGCACCCGAGATAACGGCCTTCGGTATCCTTGTAGAAGATCGGCATCGGCACGGCATTGATCAGTGTGTTCAGAAAGGAGGTTTGCTCCCGCAACGCCTGTTCCATCTGTTTGCGCGCGCCGATATTGCGGATGGTGGCGTGCAGCCAGACCATTTCGCCGAGATCGATACGGGTCAGCAGCACATCGGCGGTAAAGCGTTCGCCGTTCAAACGCTGGTGTTCCCATTCGAAAAAGTGACTGCCGTGATCGAGTGCGGTCGCGATCATCTCGCGCGCCTTGGTGTCGGAAAGGCGTCCGTCCGGTTGGCGTTCCGGCGAGAGATTCTGTAGCTCTAACGCGAGGCAATGCGCTTTGCCGTGGATCCCGAACAGTTGCAACGCCGCCTGATTCGCGTCGACGAAACGACGCCCCGGCAGGACGATCTCGAGCATGGCATCGCGCGAGTTCTCGAAGATCAGCCGAAAACGACCCTCCCGCTCAGCAGCACTTGCTGCCTCGCCAGGGTCGGACGCGATCGATGATCCGGCATTTTTCTTGAATTTTTCGATCTTGGCCATCGTCGATTTCCGTGAAGAGACTCTGAAGTGAACGGCGAAAGGTGGAGCGACGGTGAAGCAGGCGACTCCATACGCTCGGAGAATAAATTTTTCGATGATCAAAATACGGTCATTTAGAACCGTCCGACGGAGCCTGTCTGTACGCTGAGACACATAAGAATAAGGAAATCCAACCAGCCAGTAAGGCTTACCCAGGATCCGGTCACGGATGGTTTGCGCCGCCCCATCACCGCCACCGGCGGTCGCTTGCAGACCCGCGCGGTCGAGCACCGTGAGATCGCCACGGTGTTGTCGCCGATCACCGCGTTGGCGATGAGCCGCGAGCATTCGCTCCAGATCGAGCGGACCCTGGTCGGGCGCGGTCGAACCCTGTGTGGAAACCGGCTGCGTCGTCTGTACGTGCGTTAGCGTACAGACGGAGTAGCATCGACGCTCTATCGTCAAACCGGTCTCGACTGCCGGGATCACCTGCAGGGATCCCTCTCCACGGAGTTCACTGATGTCCATTGTCCTCGACCCCAAGAAAAACCACCTGCTCGCTGCGCTGCCAGAGTCTGAGTGGCAGCGCTGGCGACCGCAGTTGGAGCCGGTCGAGATGCCGCTGGGCGAGGTGCTCTCCGAATCGGATCGCATCCTGGATCATGTGTATTTTCCGCTCACCGCCATCGTGTCGCTGCTGTACGTCATGGAAGACGGCGCCTCGGCCGAGATCGCGGTGGTCGGCAATGAGGGCATCGTCGGCGTCTCGCTGTTCATGGGGGGCGAGACCACGCCCAGCCGCGCGGTGGTGCAAAGCGCGGGCGTGGGCTTGCGGCTGAAGGCGCAGATGATGATGGACGAGTTTAATCGCGCCGGTCCGGTGATGCACCTGTTGCTGCGCTATACCCAGGCGCTGATCACCCAGATGGTGCAAACGGCCGCGTGTAACCGACATCACTCGCTGGATCAGCAACTGTGCCGCTGGCTGCTGCTGAGTCTGGATCGTCTGGAGGGCAGCGAGCTGGCGATGACGCAGGAACTGATCGCCAACCTGCTCGGGGTGCGCCGCGAAGGCGTCACCGAGGCCGTGCTCAAGTTGCAGGAGGCCGGTCTGATCCGCTACGCGCGCGGCCAGATCACGGTCCTCGACCGTCCGGGACTGGAGCAACGGAGCTGCGAGTGTTATGCAGTGGTCAAGAAAGAGTGCGACCGGTTGCTGCCCGACCGCTTGGCCGTGTAAACCGCGCTGGGCATCACCTGCCTGCGATGCGCAAGAACGCGGTCGTACCCTGAACTCCGTTGCCCATTCGATCGAACCTCAACACGCCAGAGCGACCCCATGCGACATCCCGATGATTCCACCCCTGTGCAGGTACCGGGTCCAGACCTGCGCCACCGGGCGGAGGCGCGATTCGCCACCCAGGCGAACCCAGGGATGGACACCTTCCTGTCCGAGACGGCCGAACGGCTGGTCCATGAACTGCGCGTGCATCAGATCGAACTGGAGCTGCAGAACGAGGAACTGCGCCAGACCCAGGAGGCGCTGGAGTGGTCGCACGCGCGCTATTTCGACCTCTACGACCTCGCCCCCGCGGGCTATCTGACCCTCAGCGACGCGGGGCTGATCCAGGAGACCAACCTCGCCGCGGCCACCCTCCTGGGCACCTCGCGTGCCCACCTGGTCGGGCTGTCGCTGACGCGCTTCATCCTCCCCGCCGATCAGGACACCTATTACCGCTGTCGCCGCCAACGCCGCGCCGCGGGCGAGCGCAAATCCTGCGAGCTGCGCTTGCGGCAGGTGTCCGGGCAGCAGGTCTGGTGTTATTTGGAGATCGGCCTGGAACTCGGCCTGATGCCGAAGACGCCGGGCGACCGGCCGCTCTGGCGGCTCATTCTGGTCGACATCAGCGTGCGCAAACACAGCGAGCAGGCGCTGATCGACACCAAGGAGCGGTTGCGTCGGGTGGCGGAGATTGCGGAATTAACCTTCTGGGAATGGGATGTGCACACCAACCAGGTGTTTTTCCCGCCCGAGTGGTGGCAGCAAACCGGCCATTCACTCGACGAATTGCCGCATCGACTGGAGGAGTGGGCGGCCTTGCTGCATCCGGAGGATCGGGTTCGCGTTCTCGATGTGCTCGACCGCTTCGTGGAGGCGCATGCCGCGCCGTGCGAGATGCAATACCGGCTGCGGTGCAAGGATGATCTCTATCGCTGGTTCGTCTCCCGCCTGGAGGCGATCCTGGACACCCAGGGCATGTTGGAACGGGTGCTGCTGGTCCGCCAGGATGTCACCCGGCGCAAGATGTCCGAGGACCGGGCGATCTATCTGGCCCAACACGATCCCCTGACCGGTCTGTCCAGCCGCGCCTTGCTCGATCAACTGGCCAATCACATGCTGGCGAGCGCCCGGCGAGCGAGCGGTCAGTTGGCCGTGTTGTTTTTCGATCTGGACCACTTCAAGGCGGTCAACGACACCTATGGTCATCCGGTGGGCGACCAGCTCTTGCAGGGCTTCGCGCGTCGGCTGCTGGATGCCTTCCGCGCGGAGGATCTGGTCGCCCGGCTCGGCGGCGACGAGTTTATCGTCGTCCTGGCGAACGTGCACGACCGCGAGGACGTGGTGCACGCGGCGCGCGGCGCCATCGCGGACTTGACGCCGGCCTATCCGCTCGCGGGGTTGGCGCTGCGCTGTCTCCCCAGTCTTGGCATCAGCCTCTTCCCGCAAGACGGCGACACCATCGATGCGCTGATCAAGCGCGCGGATGCCGCCATGTATCGCGCCAAGCAGATCAGTCCCGGTTGCTATCAGTTCGCGTCCGCGGCACTCGATCCGCAGGCGCGGACCACGGCGGGTTTGGCTGATCAAACCCCCATGGAGAGCGAGTGAGCCGGCAATGCGAATGACGTTGACCGGAGGCTTATGATCGCAGTTGGCAATTGGCAGTTGGCAGTTGGCAGTTTTTGGAATGCCCAAACTTGAAAAATTCCCGACGAGTCTCTCTGATGACAAACAATATCTGACACCTGAAAACCGACAACTGAAGCCATGTTCTGGAACGCACTCCTTCTCGCCCTGCGCGAAATCCGCCGTAACGTGCTGCGCTCGGTGCTCACCATCCTGGGGATCGTGATCGGGGTGGCCGCGGTCATCGTCATGGTCACCCTGGGCGATGGCGCCACCCGTCAGGTCGCCAGCCAGATCGAAAGCCTGGGCAGCAATCTGCTGATGATCCGCGTGGGTCAGCACATGGGGCCGGGGCAAAGCTCCAACGCACCGTCCTTCACGCTGGACGATACCCTGGCGGTCGGGCGCGATGTCCCGGCCGTGCGCGCGGTCGCGCCCTCCGCCAGCCAGTCCTTGACCGCGATTGTCGGCAACAACAACTGGTCAACCGCCGTGACCGGAACCGATAACGCCTTCTTTACGGTGCGCAACTGGACTCTGGAAGCGGGGCGCCTCTTCACCGACAGCGAACTGAACGGCGGGCGCGCGGTGTGCGTGATCGGCGCGACGGTCCACAAGGAATTGTTCGGCTCCCTGGACCCGCTCGGCGAGAAGATGCGTCTCAAGACTCTGTCCTGCGAGGTCATCGGTTTATTGAAGAGCAAGGGGCAGAGCGCCATGGGGTCGGATCAGGACGATCTGGTGATCATGCCGCTGCGGACCTTCCAGCGACGGATTGCCGGCAATCAGGATGTGACCCTGATCCAGTTGTCGGTGCGCGATGGCGAATCCACGGATCGCGCCAAGTCGGATCTGGAGCGGCTGATGCGCGAGCGTCGCCAGATCCAGCCGTCCGAGCAGGATAATTTCAGCGTGCGCGACATGAAGGAGATCGCCACCATGCTGACCGGAACCACCCAGATGCTCACCGCGCTGCTGACGGCGGTCGCCGCGGTCAGTCTGCTGGTCGGCGGGATCGGCATCATGAACATCATGCTGGTCTCGGTGACCGAGCGCACCCGCGAGATCGGCATCCGGCTCGCCATCGGCGCGCTGGAGCGCGAGGTGCTGCTGCAATTTCTGGTGGAAGCGGTGGCGCTGTCCTCGCTCGGCGGGATCCTCGGGATTCTGCTCGCTATCGGCGCCTCCATCGGACTTGCCGGGTTGCTGCAAGTGCCCTTCGTCTTCAATGGCGGCATCGTGTTGATCGCCTTTTTCTTTTCCGCCGCGGTGGGCGTGATCTTCGGCTATTTCCCCGCGCGCCGCGCCGCCCGACTCGATCCTATCGACGCCTTGCGGCGTGAATAAAGGGGCAAGGGATGGATGACCGGCGAGGATATTCGCCCCTGGGATCGACGAGTTGGCATCGGCGTTCTCACCCAGGCTTGACTCGAACAACGAAGGTCCGGACACTTGCGCCGCCGAACTCGCTGGTTCGAACGGCGATCCGCCGTCGCGGAATCACATCGCTCACCACCCTGATCCGTGGAGATATTCCTTGCTGGAACGCATTATCGAACGGGCGCTCTATGCCAGCCGCTGGTTGCTGGCGCCGATCTATCTTGGACTGTCGCTGACCCTGGTCGCGATCGCCTTCAAATTTTTTACCGAGCTGTATCATCTGTTCAGCGACATCATCGGGATGGCCGAATCGGACATGGTGCTGATGATTCTGGCGCTGATCGATCTCTCGCTGGTCGCTAGTCTGGTGGTGATGGTGATGTTTGCCGGATATGAAAACTTCGTCTCCCGCATCGACGTGCGCGAGGGCGACGACAAGTTGGATTGGCTGGGAAAACTGGATTCGGGCACCCTCAAGCTGAAGGTGGCGGTATCGATCGTTGCCATCTCTTCGATTCATCTGCTCAAGGAATTCGTCAACATCCCCCATGTCGCGAACGACAAACTGATGTGGTACGTCATCATCCACCTGACCTTCGTGGTGTCGGCCCTGTTAATGGGTGTCCTGGATCGCATGTCCTTTGCCTCCCATCGAAATCATGGAAACAAGGAAGACGCGCATTAGGCCGCGGTTGCGTTGATCAACTTACTGTCTGGCAGGCGAGTTGATCGCGTCCATTGTTTTTGGCCCGATAGAGCGCGCTGTCGGTCGCGCGCAGCCACTGGCCAGCGCTCGCATGAGGATCGATTTCGGCCAGACCGATCGAGACGGTGATGCGGATGACCCCCGATTCGTGCTCGATCCTCAGCGCCCGGACGGCGTCAAGCAGGCGTTCGCCGAGCGGGATCGCCGTCTTGGACGAGGTATCCTGCAGCACGACCACGAATTCCTCGCCGCCATAGCGCGCGACAAAATCCGTTTTGCGGGGAAATGCCTCGGCGCAACAATTCGCCAACCGCCGCAGCACCAGATCGCCGACCGGGTGCCCGAACTGGTCATTGATCGTTTTGAAAAAATCGGCATCCACCATCATCAGGCACGCCGGCTGCCCGGAGAGTTGACTGAGTTCGAAGACGCGGTCCAACTGTGAATCGAAAGCCTTGCGATTATAGAGACGGGTCATCGAGTCCAGTTCCATCTCCCGCTGTGCGGCATCCAACTCGCCGCGCAGCGTTTGTAGCCTGGTCGTCAAATGATGGAGGATGACTTGATGCCGCTGCTCGCGCTCCTGGGTGATATGCGTGATTAAATCGATGGCGTGAATCGCTTCCTGGCTCAGGGTCTCCACCGGGGCGTTGCTCTCGATCGCGCAGCGAAGTTTGCCGATGATGCTGGTGACCCGTGTCTGCTCTTCCTGATCCTCGGCCAGGATCTGTCCCAGGGTCTGCACGAAATCGCCCATCACCTGGCGCGTGCCCAGAATCTGCCGACTCACGTAGTTTTGCTCACGGCGGCGCATGCCGGTGACGAATTCGTTCAGCCCCTCCCAATTGTGCGAGTGCGGGTTCGCGTTGCCTGGCTCGGCAGCCTGACTGCTCGACAGGAGCTCCGCTGGCGAACGGGCAGCCAGCAAATTCAGCACCCAGTGTTCGATTTGCTCGCGAATCGTGGATGCATCGATTTCGTCCAGATCGAACGCATACTGGCCCCAAACGCGCAGGGTCAGGGCCAGATGTTTCAGCGCGGCCTGTTCTGGGCTGGGCGCGCATGCGCCGCCGTCAGCGGGTATCGATAAGGGGTCGATCCGATCATTGGGCGCACAGCCCTGTTTGCGTGTCGAACGATGATCCATGCGTCTTCCAATTCATTCCGGGCTGCAAGAACTAAAAGATTACCGCTTCATTGAGGCGCCGACGAGTGCCGAATCGGCAATCAAGGGCAGTAAAGGGGAAAAACCGACGATTTTCTTTCGCCGACGCTGTCCAGAGGCACGCGGCAGGCCGCGATCAAAGCAGGTTGTTCCGAGCGGCCTGACGGGAGATCCGCGCCGCATGATCGCGGCGCGTCTTGCAAGGCGGGCGTCACTCAGCCGTTTATTTCTTGTTGGTATCCATGCCGATGAGCGTATAGGCCGGGCACGAACGCAGATACGCGGTGCCGATCAGAACGAGACCGATCAGACCAAGCCAGGATTGGGTAAACAGGCCAAACAACACGATCGCGCCACCCGCGGCAAAACGGATGTTACGATCAGTATCGCCGATATTTTTAGTCATGTTCATGGTGGAAAATCCTGTCAGGTGTGGTGTGGTGTGGTGTGGAGATTGACGATTGCGACTTCGGTTGACAAGTTGTCATCCTAGCAGAGTCTCTCGTTGCGCTCTGTGACATTGTCACAAGCGATAACCATGCATCGACAAGGGTAGCAGAAAAACCCGCTCCGGCAATCCTGGCGATATACTTTAATGTGCTACCGATGGCATGCGCCAAGTTGCCGTCAACGCGCTTCGAGGATGCTCGGATCGAGCAGTTCGATTTGACCGCGTCCGGTCAACAGCGCCCCGGTCTTTTCGAAATCCCTCAGCAGGCGCGTGACCACTTCGCGCGACGAACCCAGTTCCACGGCCAATTCCTGATGCGTGACCTGCAGGATGCGGCTCGTCGCGGCGTCTTGCGGCGACCGTCTGGCGCGGTGCAGCAAAAGCGCCGCGAGTCGTCGATCCAGCGGTTGGAACAGCACCGCGTCCAGAACCGAGAAGACCTCGCCGATGCGCTCGGCCACCTGAGCAAAAATAAAATCGCGCCAGTACGAAGAAGAAGTCAGCCAGCGTTGTACGTCGGCTTGAGAGACCACGGCGGCCTCGACCTCGGTCTCGCAGATGGCAAAGGCAGGAAAGGGGCGTCGGCTCAGGATGCAGGACGCCGTCACCACGCAGCTTTGACCGGCTTCGACCCGGTACAGGGTGATTTCGCGGCCATTTTCGCCAAGTTTATAGACACGCGCCGTCCCCGCGAGCACCAGCGCAAGTTGGGAGCATTGACCGCCGTCGCGACAGATGATGTGGTCGGCCGGGAGTGTCGCCACCTTCGCCTGCGCGAAAAAGGTCTCGCGCAGTGCCTCGCCGCCGTCGCGCAGAAACGCAAAGCACTGGATCAGGCGGCGCTGCTGGCTGAAGTCCTGGATCATTCTGGCGGATATGTCTCAACGCGGCAGTGGGATGGAGCGGAAACCATGGCACAAGATCGCGAAGGCTGCCAGCCCCAACAGGCCCGAGACGCCCATGCCGAGCAGCATCGGGCCGGCGCTGCCGTCGTGCAGCAGACTGACCAGGGTGCCCATCAGCGCACCCGCGCCGAAGCGGGTCGCGCCCGCGAAGGCCGAAGCGGTGCCCGCGCTCTTGGGGAAGAAGGACATGAAGCCGGCCATGGCGTTGCCGAGCACCACCCCGGTCATGCCGAGATAGAGCGCGGCCATCGTCACGATCGCCCACAGGGGCGTCTCGCCGATAACGAAGAGGATCAGTGCCAGGGCGCCCGCCAGCCCCTGCGCGCTGAGGCCCCAACGCAACAATCGATCGGACCCCAGGCGCGCCACGAACCGCGCGTTCAGCAATGAAAACACCATCCCCAGCGCCACGTTCGCGCCGAAGGCGGGGCCGAACCAGGGGGGCGGCAGATGATGAAGCTGGATATAGACATAGGGCGAGGTAACGATGAAGGTCATCATGCCGGCGAAACTGGCGGCGGCGGTCAGCAGATAACCCAGCGCGACCCGATGGCGCAGAATCCGCAGATAGTTGCGTAGGATCAGGCCGGGATCGAAGTCATGACGATGGTGCGCGTGAAGCGTTTCGTGCACCAGTCGAAAAAAGAGGATGGCAGCGATCGAGGCAATGCCGAAGAGCGCCAGAAAGACCGCACGCCAGCTTGCCAGACCGATGATCAGCGAGCCGACGGTCGGCGCCACCAACGGGGCCATGGACATGACCAGCATGACCAGCCCCATGACCCGGGCATAGTCGTCCTTCTCGTAGAGATCCCGCACCAGCGCGGGGATGGTCACTGCGACGGCCGCGCCGCCGAGCGCCTGTACCGCGCGCGCCGCGAGCAGCGCCTCCATGCTGGGGGCCAGCGCGCAGCCCAGATCCGCCAGCAGAAACAGGGCGAGTCCACCCCCGATGGTCAGGCGTCGCCCCAGGATATCCGACAGCGGTCCGAGAAAGAGTTGAGCGCCCGCGAAGACCGCTAGATAGACGGTCACGCTGATCTGCGCCAGTTCGATCGACGAGGACAGGTCGCGGGCGATGGACGGCAGACTCGGGAGGTAGAGATCGATCGCGAAGGGCGTCAGACCGGACAGAAGCCCAAGCGCGATCAGGAGGGTAGGGCGGATGGGCATTGGATCAACCGCCGGAGTCAGGCTGAATCTTCGCGCCGCCATGATTCGCCCGCTGCATCCAGTGTCTCGCCCGCCGGATGAGCCCGACCAGATCGTCGACGAAGGTGAAGACCACCGGAATCACCAGCAACGACAGCAGCGTCGAGGTCAGCAGACCGCCGATCACGGCGATGGCCATCGGTGAGCGAAAGCTCGGTTCGGCGCCCAGTCCGAGCGCGATCGGCACCATGCCGGCGATCATGGCGATGGTGGTCATGAGGATCGGGCGGGCGCGTTTGTGGCAGGCGTCCAGCAGCGCCGCCGTGCGCTCCAGGCCGTGTTCAATGCGCGCCTTGACGGCGTATTCGACCAGCAGGATCGAGTTTTTGGTGACGATGCCCATCAGCATCAGCAGACCGATGACCGAGGGCAGCGAAAAGCTGTTGTGGGTCAGCAGCAGGGCGGCGAAGGCCCCGCCGACCGAGAGCGGCAGCGCGGCGAGGATGGTCGCCGGTTGCAGGAAATCGTGGAACAGCAGCACCAGCACGATATAAATGAACAGGATGCCGGTCAGCATCGCCGAGCCGAAGCCCCCGAAGACCTCGGTCATGCGCTCGGCGTCGCCGGAGGCGGGCCGGCTGATGCCCGGCGGCAGGCGTTGCAGCGACGGCAGCCGATCGACCTGTTCCAGTGCCTGACCGACCGTCTGTCCGGCCAGCTCCACGTCAATGGTCACGTTGCGGTTTCGGTCCAAGCGGTCGATCTGCGCCGGACCGCTTCCCAGGCGTAATTCGGCCACGGCGCTCAGGGGCACCTGTCCCGACCAGGCGGGCAGGCGCAGCTGCGCGAGGGCGTCCAGATCGCCGCGCAGTTCGGGGGTCAGACGCACCCGGATCGGGATCTGCCGCTCGGGCAGGTTGAGCTTGGGCAGTTGCACCTCGAAATCGCCGGCGGTGGCGATCCGGATCGCGCTGGCCATGGCGGCGGTGGTCACGCCCAGATCGGCGGCGCGCGCGAAGTCCACGTCCACATGGATCTCGGGGCGTTGCAGACTGGCGTTGGAGGTGACGTTGCCGATGTTTTTCAATGTGCGCAGATCGCGTTCCACAAGCTGACTGGTGCGATCGAGCAGACCCGGATCGTCGCCGGCCAACACCACCTGGAGACGCTCGCCCACATCGCCCAGACCCACCGCAATGCGCGCGCCGGGCAGCGCGCGCAGACGTTCGCGCAATTCCTGTTCGATGGCGGATTGCTTGCGCGGGCGGTCGTGCCGGTGTTTCAGCAGGATGGTCAGCGATGCCTTGCGCACATCGCTACTGCCGCCCTCGGTGAAAGGCCCCGCGCCGGCGACCGAGCCGACGGTGGTGAAGACGCGGGTGATGTCGGCGACCGGCGCGAGCAGCGCCCGCGCTGACTCGGCGGCGCGGCGCGTCTCCTCCAGCGTGCTGCCCGGCGCCAGTTCGAGCTTGACCGCGGTTTGATTGCGATCCGCCGCCGGCATGAAACCGGTCGGCAGCAGCGGCACCAGCGCTAGCGAGCCGGCAAAGAAGAGGAGGGCGGCGGTCAGCGTGGTCTTGCGGTGTCCGAGACACCAGCGCGCGGCGACGAGATAGCCGCGCATCAAGCGCCCGTCGTCGGGTCCGGCGTCGTGCGCTTTGAGCAGATAGGCCGACATCATGGGGGTCAGCATGCGCGCGACCACCAGCGAAAATAACACCGCGACCGCGGCGGTGATGCCGAATTCGCGGAAGAACTTGCCGGGCACCCCGCCCATGAAGGCGGTCGGCAGAAAGACCGCGATCAGGGTCAGACTGGTCGCGATCACCGCCAGACCGATCTCGTCGGCGGCCTCGATCGCGGCCTGGATCGGACCCTTGCCCATGCGCAGATGGCGCACGATGTTCTCGATCTCGACGATGGCGTCGTCGACCAGGATGCCGACCACCAGGGCCAGCGACAGCAGGGTCAGCGCGTTGAGACTGAAGCCGAACCAGTGAATGACGGCAAAGGTCGGGATCACCGAGAGAGGCAGGGCGGCGGCGGCAACCAGGGTCGCGCGCCAGTCGCGCAGGAACCACCAGACCACCAGCACGGCGAGAATGGCCCCTTCGTAGAGGAGTTCCATCGAGCCTTTGAAATTGTCCTCGACCGCCGCGACCGTGTCGTAGGCTTCCTCGATGTGAACCTGACCGAAGCGCTCGCCCAGCGCTTGCACCGCCAGACGGACATCCGCCGCAACCGCGACTTCGCTCGCGCCCTTCAGTCGGGTCACCGAGAAGCCGACCACCGGCTGACCGTCGAGCAGCGCATAGGCAGTGCGCTCGGCGATGCTGTCGTGGACATGGGCGATCTGATCGAGCCGCACGCTGTGCCCGCCCGTCAAGGGAATATCGAGCGCGGCGATCTCGGCGATGTCGTGCACCGCGCCGAGCGTGCGCACCGACTGGACGCCGGCGCCGATATCGCCGCGCCCGCCCGAAGCGTCCTGCTGGATCTGCTTGAGCCGCGCCGAGATGTCCGCCGCCGTGACGCCGAGCGCGGCCATCCGGGTCGGATCCAGATCGACGGCGACCTCGCGGTCGACCCCGCCGACCCGCTTGACCGCGCCCACGCCCTGGACAGCCAGGAGCGCCTTACCGATCTCGTTATCGACGAACCAGGACAGCGCCTCCTCGTCCAAGCGTTCGGAGTCGATGGTGAAGGTGAGGATGGCGCCGCCGGCGGTGGTGACCTTGGAGACCACCGGGTCGGTCATGTCCTGGGGCAGTTCGGCGCGCACGCTGTCGACGGCGTTGCGCACGTCGTTCAGCGCGGTCTCGATGGGGATGCCGATATCGAACTCGATCCGGAGCGTCGCGCTGCCGTCGTTCAACGTCGTGCGGATATGCTGCACGCCGCCCAGGGTCGCGACCTGATCCTCGATCTTGCGCGCGACCTCGGTTTCGAGCTGGGCCGGATCGGCGCCTTCCAGCCGGGCGGTGACGGTGACCGTGGGGAGTTCGATGTCCGGGAAGTTCTGGATTCCGAGCGCGCGGAAGCCTATGAATCCGAGCAGGGTCAGCAGCCCGAACAGCAGGATCGCCGGGACCGGGTTGCGGATCGACCAGGTGGAGACGTTCATGGCCGACCCGCCGTGAGCGGATCGGCCGGGACGACGCGCACGCTGTCCCCATCGTTAAGGAAGGCCCCGCCGGATTCAACCAGCGGCACCGGGCTCGGGAGTCCGGCGACGATCTCGATGCGGTTCCCGGCACGGCGTCCGGTGCCGATCTTGCGCTGGATCACGCGCCGGTCGTCGCCGACCTCGAAGACATAGCGGTTGCCGTCGCGCAGGACGACGGTGGATTCGGGCACCGTCAGCGCCGGCGCCTGGCCGACGATGATCTCGCCACGCGCGAAGTCACCCGCATGGGCCGCGCCGGGGTTGGGCAGATCGACATAGACCAGCGCCAGACGGGTGGTTGGATCGAAGGTCGGCGCCGGCAGGCGCACCACGCCGTCCAGCGAAACGTCTTCGCTGAGTCGGATGCGCGCGGCCTGACCGGGCCGGATGCGCGCGAGTTGCTCGGCCATCACCTCGGCGCGCCATTCGATGCGATTCTGACGGATCAGCCGGAAGAGTTCGGTACCGGCCTGGACCACGCTGCCCAGGGTCACGGTGCGCGACGCGATGACCCCATCGTCGACGGCGCGAATCCGGGTCTGATCGAGGCGGATCTGTTGCCCCTTGAGCTGCGCCTCGGCGGCGGCGAGGTTCGCCCGCGCGGTCTCCTCGGCCACCAGATACTGCTTGCTTTCCTGCTCGGACAGCGTGGCGCGGCCGGCCAGGTTGCGCGCCCGCTCGCCATTGGCCAGCGCCTCCGAAAGTGCGGCTTGGGCCTGTTTGACCCGCGCCTGCTCCAGTTCCAGATCCGCGCGCACGGACGCCTGCGACAGCTCCGCCAGGACATCCCCGCGCCGCACCTGATCGCCAACGTCAGCCGTCAGCGCGACCACTCGCAAGCCACCGATTTCGGCGGCGATCACCGCCTCCTGCCAGGCCGTCAGGCTGCCGCTGGCCGGGATGGCGACCGGCCAGTCGTCCAGGCGGGGCAGGGTGGTCGTCACCGTCAGGGCGGCGATCGCGGGCTGATCGGATCCCTCGGCGAGCGCCGCTTCGGGCAGTGCGAATACGCCCTGGACCGCGATCATGGCGACGAGAAAGGTCGGGGAAAAGCGCTTGGGATACAGCGACAGGCTTTGATTCATAAAACGTATTTCGTACAACCTCGTCAACAGGAGTTGGATCGATTCGATCGGCGGCGCAATGGCACCGAAATTTTAAGGATCAGATTTGGCTATTGAACGATTCAAATCGGACCTGAACATCGCGCGGCTGCGCCAGATGCGGAGCGGTGGTCACCAGCAGTCGCGCGCCAGCGCGAACGTATTCCTCTGCATTGCGGGCATGAATACCTCCAGCGGCGGCGACCAGGGTCTTCGAGCCACGCGCGGCGAGCGCAGCGACGACCTCGGCTACCGCTGGAGGCGGAAACTTCTCCAGTTGCAACACGTCCGCATCGGCCCAGGCAAGGGCCTCTTCCAGATTGGCAACCTCGACCACCACGCGCTTTTCCGGGCATTGGCGATGCAGCCGCGCGACCGTCTCGGCGGTGCATTCCTGGCCGAGAAACAGTCGATGCTCGGCGAAGATCAGGATGGATTCCGATAGCCCGATGCGGTGCATCACGGCACCGCCGGCCCGGAAAGCCTTGGCGGCCAGTCGGCGGGTTCCGGGGACGTTCTTGCGGGTTCCGGCCACCATGGCATCCGGATGACCGAGGCGCGCCGCGGCAACGATCGCGGCGGCGCTGGTGGCGATGCCCGAGCACCATTCCACTAACGTCTGGGCGGTCTTCCAACCGCGATGCAGGGCATCGGCGCGGCCGCGCGCCTCCAGCAACAGGGTTTCGGTTGGCGCATCGCTGCCTGAAGTCGCGTGAATCTCAGCGCGCGCGCCACACAACTCGAACAGGCGAACCGCTTCCTCGACCCCGCAAACCACCATGGGATCACGGGCAAAGAAGCGGATGCGCCCAGATTGCGCGGCGATCCCGAGCGAATCGGTGGTCAGGTCGCCATAAGGGACATCCTCGGCGAGCAACTGGTGGAGTTCATGATCACCGAGGACCGAGAGTGTCGGTGCGATCACTGAATCTTCCTGTCGGGTTTGGTTGGACTGGGGGGGCACATTCTAGCGATATTCAGCGCAGGATCTTGGGTTGATTACTCGACTTGACATAATATACATTATACGCAATCAAGGATAAGGATAAATGCCGACTGATGGACGTCAGAAATCACCACAACCGCGTCTGCTATGGATGCGGTTTAGATTCAATCCAGATCGCCAACCAGCGAGTCGCGTACCAAGGGCGCGACCTCGGTCCGATGCGAATACTCGGGATGATCGATGCCGATGGTCAGCCCGGCGCCTTCCCGGAGCGCGACGATCATGGGCGCCGCGAGTTCGAAGCGCAGAAAATGCACCGATGAGGTTCTGGTCGCGTCCTCGCGCTCCAGGTCTTCGTCGGCGATCGCCTGGACCGGGTCGCATCCGGCGACCTGGACCCAGACCCGATCCTCGATCCCGCGCAGCCGCGCCAGCGCCTCGCGGCGCTCCTCGGCATCCGCGTACTCGATCATGAAGGTCGCCTTCCAGTTGGCGCCGTCCGGGATCATGGGGTTATAGGCGTCCAGCTCGTCCTGAATCCCCTGGGACTCGAAGATGCGCTCGACCCGTAGCATCTCCTGAATCTGATACTGCATGGTCAGGCGGTCTTCAAAGTACAGCGTGGCGTGGGCGCCGATGGCGACCTGGCGGTATTTCTTGTGCGCCATGACGCGGGCGCGGTAATCGCCGCGAACCTGTGCGTACTGCTCCAGGCTATACAAATCGTCTCGCGTCAGAGGCATGTTCGTCTCCGTTTGATCCGGTCGCGCCCAGCAGCGGGCGCCCGTGTGTCTAAAACGCTGGTTCAGAGACCGTAGGCTAGGCGCAGCAGGCTCAGCGGATGACGTTGCTGACCGTCGCGGCCCAGCGCATGGGCGATATGGGCGCCCGCCATCGGGCAATCGCTGCCGAAATGATCGGGCGCCGCCTTGTCGACGCGCCCCGCCACCGGCCACACGATCTTCATGGCCGCGTCGTAGGACTCTTTTTTCACCGCATAGGTTCCGTCGTGGCCCGAGCAACGTTCGACGATCTCGACCGTCGTGCCCGGCACCAGGGCCAGTACCTCGCGGGTCTTTTGTCCGATATTCTGGACCCGTTGATGGCAGGATGCCTGATAGACCACGCTGCCCAGCGGCTGTTTGAAGTCCAGATTCAGCTTGCCGTGTTTGTGACGCAGCATCAGGTACTCGAAGGGATCGAAGATGCGCGACTTGACCAACCGGACATCGCGATCCTCGGGGAACATCAGCGGCAGTTCCTGCTTGAACATCAGCACGCAGGACGGGATCGGCGCGACGATATCCCAGCCGTCCTCGATCAGCCGCTTGAGCACCGGGATATTGGCCTCCTTGGCGGCCTTCACCGACTCCAGATCGCCCAGTTCCAGTTTGGGCATGCCGCAGCATTGCTCCTTGTCCGCCAGGGTGACCGGAATGCCCGAATGCTCGAAAACGGCAATCAGATCCTGACCGACGCCGGGCTCGTTGAAGTTGCCATAGCAGGTCGCGAAGAGCGCCACCTTGCCCGTGGTGGTTCCGGCCGGCTCGCCCGTCGCGGTCCGACCGATGCGCGCCTGCTCTTGCTTGCGCAGGGTCCGACTGCGGTATTCGGGGACGCGGGCGTCCCGATGG
>NZ_CAIPNF010000238.1 GCF_903866365.1 uncultured Thiocystis sp. | reverse complement strand
AGCCGCAGTGACGCATGGCTATAAGTGGTGACCACAACATATAGGGCGTGGAGGCACTAACCGACCACCCCCCTTTTCATTAGATAAACTTTCTGAACAGACTCTCAGGACGCAGTGACCCCAACCCGCACCGAAACGGGCATTCCCAGGTAGGTCATCCTGTTCATGGCCGCGATCCGCGCATGAACCTCGTTCACCTGGGCGTCGAACAGGCGTGAGGCAACGCCTGCCCCGAAGAGCTGCTTGAGGTGGCTTCAACACCAACAACGTCTGGATGGACCCGTCCGAGTAGCGCCACGGCGCACCTCGCTTCCCGGTCGGCTCAGGCGTCCAACGCTGGATGATCGCTTCCTGGTCGAACCAGAAGGTGATGTCTCCGCGCGCCACTAGCGCCCGATCGTACGCTGGCCAGTTGGTGACCCGGTAGGTCGCCTTCTTGGGGGAGGCGCCTTCGGACTGTCATGCCCCCATCCTCACACACATCCTCCCAAAGGGAGGCGACATCTATCCTGACACCGGGGGTCCACCCCGGTCACGTCCACCGCGTGCACGGTCATCTGGGTTCAATCCAACGCCAAATGCACCCGATCATCCGTTCCCTCGGCGCCCGGGCCTTGCCGCGACGAGCCATCGACGATCAGCCGCCGCAACGTGCTCAATGGGGTCGCCGTCGCGGGTAGCCGCCGGTGCAGCAACGCCTTCAGCCAGGGGCCGCACGCCCGCAAGCGCTGGTGAATCGCGGTATAGGCGAGGCGTTCCTCCAGCCGCGTGAAGCTCCCGGCCGTCGTTCGCAGTGCCTGATCCAACCCACAATACAGCATCACCACTGGCAGCCATTGCGCCGGCGTCTTGAGCTTGCGCGGGCATGCGAATGCCTTGAACTCACGCGCCATCTTCGCGTATTCGGGTGGCAATTCCTTCAGAAACGCTTCAAACGCGAGATCGACGGGCTGGGGGGCGCGGAGCATGGCAGCAAAATGCCCAACAGATCGCGCCTCTCCACGGATTTTCAAGGGCTTGCCGGCTATGTTGGCGCGTATGGGTGAATACCCCGTCCCGCTTGGATGCACCACCAGGGTATGGCCGAACAAGGCCCGCGTGGCGCTCGGCACGATGCGACCGAAACTGAGACAGAAGCAGAAATCCGCGCCGGGCGGATCGTCGATCATGTGCGCCCAGTATACCTCATGACCCAGTTCGCCCCAGTCGACCACCAGTTCCTCCACATAAGCGTTGATCCAGCTTTCGGCATCGGACAGGATCAGGATTTTACGGGGGAGGTAGATTTCCGATTGGCTGCCAGGGCGTCCAGTTGCGCGACGCGGGCGCGTAGACGGTCGCGTTGCTGCTCCCATTCGGCGGTAAGCAAACCGAATCGGATCACGTCGAGGTGGCGTTTACCGTCGAAATGCTGATCGCGAAAGACACCTTCCCGAACGAAACCGAATTTCTCATGCAGATTGACGGATGCCGAATTGGAAGCCAGCGCCTCGCCATTGCGCTCGTGCAGACCCAACTCGCCAAAGGCCAGTTCGAGCGCGACATAGAGAAGGCGCGTCCCCGTGCCGGGCGTGGCGTCAGGACTGGCGTAAAACCCTCAGAAGGCGCTCCCCTACCCCGGATCGAGGTCGGTGAAGTAGACGACTCCCGTCGGTGTTCCGTGACTGTCGCGAGCGAGGTACCAGCGCGCGGCGGGATTTTGACGCATGCGCTGGAACCAGGCGCGGTGCTCATCCGGGGTGATCTCGTGATGGCTGTACATATTTCGCCGCACGGCCGGTGCGTTGCGCCAGGTCAGGATCAGGTCCAGATCGGAGTCGGTGAACGGGTGGAGTGTCATCGGTGGCTGCGATGGTTGCGTGCAAGGCATCGACGACACGGCCGGTGCCTTCTCCGTCGACAGTCAGACGGGTGGCTTCGGATAAACGTTGCATGCGCGACGGTTGCTGAAGCAACGACAGGATTTCAGCCTTTCTCCAGCACCTGCGCCACCGATGGCATCCCCCAGCAACCACGGCTGGACGAAAACCATCCGCAGCAGCCGATCAATCCCTATGGCGCTTCCAAGCTGATGATCGAGCGGATGCTGAGAGACTTCGACACTGCCCACGGCTTGAAATCCATCGCGCTGCGTTATTTCAACGCCGCCGGTGCCGATCCGGAGGGCGAGATCGGCGAAGCGCACGATCCGGAAACCCATCTCATCCCGCTCGCGCTGGAGGCGGCACTTGGCAGACGACCGGCAATCCAGGTGTTCGGTCAGGATTCCCCCACCCCGGACGGCACCTGTATCCGCGACTATTCATGTGACCGATCTGGCCGCCGCGCATGTCAGCGCATTGCAAGCCTTGCTCAATGGCGCGCAAAGCAACGCCTATAATCTTGGCACCGGCGAAGGGCACAGCGTGTTGGCCGTGCTCAATGGCATTCGGGGGGTCACCGGTCGAGCGTTGCCGGTCCAATTCGCTCCCCGACGTTCCGGAGATCCCGCGAGACTGGTCGCCGATGCAAGCCGCGTCGCGCGTGAATTGCATTGGACGCCGCTGTATAGCGACCTCGAACAGATGATTCAGGATGCCGATCGGTGGCATCGGGAGCGTCATTTCTCACCCCGAGCGCCCCTGGCCGAGTCCGGAGGTAGCTGACGGATGTACGCGCAACCGGAAGCCTTGCCCCGTATGACCGCTGACGAGTACCTGGCCTTCGAGCGGGAACAACCGATCCGACATGAACTGGTCGACGGTTATCTCTATGCGATGACCGGCGCCAGCGACCGCCACGAGGAAATCGCACTCAATCTGGCGTCCGCCTTGCGAGTCCACCTGAAAGGCTCGCCATGCCGAGTCTACAAGGGCGACCTCAAAATCCGCGTTGCCAACGAGTTCTACTATCCCGACATCTTCGTGCGCGACTCGGAGCAACGCGGCGATGCCGATTTCAAGACCGATCCGATCATGATCGCGGAAGTCCTGTCTCCGGGCACCCAGCGCCACGACCGCGGCGACAAGCGCCTCGCCGATTCCCAACTGCCAACCTTGCGGGACTCTCTGCTCATCGCGCAGGGTCGGATGCTCGTGGAAATCTACACGCCGGGGGATTTCCAGCATTGCCGACGGCTGGAGCAACCGGACGATTTGCTGTGTCTTGACGCCATCGGATTCTCGATGTCCTTGGCCGATCTCTATGAAAAAGGTCACAAGGACATCACAGCGTCTCGACCTCGAATCCCACCACATTGCGTCCCTCGCGCGAGAACTCCACGCCGATCAGATGGATTGGCTGGCCCTCGGCACGGTATTTGTCAGCATAGCCGCGATCCTTGATCTGACGTAGGGCGCGGCCTTCTGGCGCCAGTTCCACCACCTTGAACTCGAACAGGTAGATCCGACCGTTCACACGCACGGTCATATCGATCCGTCCTCGGTTGGTCGCGTCCTCCAGCCTGATGTCCAAACCCAGGGCCGCAAAGTAGCTGTAGAAGACGCTGGCGTAATAACCTTCGTAACGCGCAATGGGGTTGTTGCGGTACCAATCGTTGGGGATGCTGGCGAAGAAGGCGTGGAACAGGTCTTTCAGGCCATCGAGATCATTGGACTGGAGCAGGCGATAGAGTTGTTTGCGGTTCCTGACGGCGGGTTCGGGCGCCTGGGTCCAGGCGCGAAGTAAACTTCCGTAGAGGCTCTGGGAGACCTCGCGGTTGGGGAAGCGGAGCTGGTAATAATAGGTGCCGCCGAGCCACTCCTCCCGTGCGATGGTCAGATACCCCGCCTGGAACATCAATGCCTCGGTCGGGATGTTGTCGACATCGAAGGTGGAGAGCAGGTCGGCGTCGGTCTCCAGTGCGCCCAGTTGCGGCAGCCAGGTCTCGCGCTCGGTCAGCAGTCGGATAAGGAAGGTCGGGGTGCCGGTCTCGAACCACCAAGGTTGAAAGCGGCGGTTGCGAAACAGCAGCAGCAGGTCAAAGGGGTTATAGACCGCCTCGCCCAGCCAGTTGTAGCCGTTGTACCAGCGGCGGATCTCATCGCGGTCGAGGCCATCGAGTTCGGGGGCGAAGACGGTGTCGACATCCTGTTCGGTGTAACCACAGAGGGTGGAATAACTGGCGTTGAGGGTGATGTCTTCCAGGTTGTTGAGCCCGGAGAAAAGACTGACCTTGCTGAACTTGGACACCCCGGTCAGGAAGACGAAGCGCAGATGGGCGTCTTCGCCCTTGATCGCCGAATAGAGGTTTCTCAGCCCCTCGCGCATGGCGAGCGCCGTCTCGGAGTCGGTGATGTTGTCGAGGATGGGTTTGTCGTATTCGTCGATCAGAATCACGGCGGGTTGGCCGGTGTGCGCATGCGCCAGGCGGATCAGTTCCGCGAAACAGCCTGAAAGACTGGGGTGCTTGCAGACCACGCCAAGCCGTCGCTGGTGGTCGTCGAGAAGCTCGCGAATCTTCTCGTCCAACTCCGCCCGCGTCTGAAGCACCCCGCCCCCAAAGCTGATCGCGATCACCGGGTGACGCACCGTCCAGTCCCAGCGCGGACGGATGTCCAGTCCGCGAAACAGCGGCTCGTTGCCCTCGAACAGCTCCTTGAGGGTATCGAGAAAGAGGCTCTTGCCGAACCGACGCGGACGGGAGAGAAAGAAATAACCGGAGGTTTGCGCCAGCCGCCAGGCCAGCGGCGTCTTGTCGACATAGTAATAATCGCCCTCGCGGATTTTGGCGAAGGTCTGGATGCCAATGGGAAGTTGGCGACGGGGTTGGGTCATGATCCGAGAAACCGATAAACAGGCATGGCGCCAAGTGTAGCGCGTGGGAACCGGCGACTCCGCGAATCGGCAATTCTCGGTTTGGCCTGACGCGCCCCGCCTGAAGCCATTCGTGGTTCGACCCTTCGACAGGCTCAGGATTCACCGCGAACAGCTACCGGGACATCGCGAGCGATTTCAAGGACAGCCCCTGGGTATCCCGACGATCCGCGACCGGGTGGTCGAGACGGCAGCCGTCCTCGTGCTTGGCTCCGATCTTCGAGGCCGACCTGCAACCGGAGCAATCTGCTGATCGGGAGGGTCGCAACGCCCATGAGGCGGTGTCCCAAGTCCATCGGCTGCTGAACACAGGTTACACGGATGTGGTTGATGCGGATCGATCAGGCGACTTCGACTCAATTCCACACCCCGAGTTGATGCGGAGCGTGGCGCGGCGGATCAGTGATCGTCACGTCCTCGCTCTGATCAAACAGTGGCTGGTGGCGCCGGTCGAGGAGGACGACGGAGGTGGGCGCAGGAGGCGCACCACACCGGCGAAGGAGACCAAACGAGGCATTCCGCAAGGGGCGCCGAGCACGCCGTTGCTCAGTAACCTGTACCTGCGCCGTTTCCTGCTGGGGTGGAAAACGTGGGGACTGGAGGAACGCCTTCAGGCCCGGATCGTCAACTTTGCCGACGACTTCGTCATCTGCTGTCGTGGGACGGGCGAGCAAGCCATGGAGGCCATGCGCACGATGATGGAGCGGCTCAAACTGACGGTCAACGAAGAGAAGACCACGCGTTGCCAGATACCGCAGGGGCGGTTTGACTTT
>NZ_CAIPNF010000237.1 GCF_903866365.1 uncultured Thiocystis sp. | reverse complement strand
CCACTGCCAGGCAGATTCCCACGCATTACTCACCCGTCCGCCACTCTACTCAGGCCAAGGCCCTTTCGCGTTCGACTTGCATGTGTTAGGCATGCCGCCAGCGTTCAATCTGAGCCAGGATCAAACTCTTCAGTTCAATACTGCAAACACTGCACAAGGCAGCGTAATGACGTTCGACAAAACCGCTCCCACAAGGAAACGCTTCGTCGCTTGCTCTTCAGGGCCTGCGACAACGTGCCGAAGCCCCTTCACAAAACATCTGAACAAATTGCTAAAGAACTGGCGGCACCGCAAGAAAGTCCAACACTTCCGCACTGCCAAGACCGACCATTCTACGCTCCCTCAGGGCTTTGTCAACCCCCCAACGCCCAGATTCCTTCCCGCTCCCGAACTCCGTTAAGCAAGCCGAACACTCTAGCGAAATAGAGAAGAACGTGTCAACTTGAATAAGCCGGAAACCGATCAATTTTTGGCTTCATCCGTCATGTCGGAGCCGCGCTTGCGTGCGGCTGGCCAGAAACAGGGAAGCCCCCTTCAGTCCGCCCGCAAGACCCCGATGTCAAAACGAACCTGACGGTCTCGCGCAAGCACGCACTTAGGTCAGTCGAACCTTCGCAAATTTGCGTTTCCCTACCTGGAAAACATGGCAGCTACCGACAGGGCAGCTCAAATGCGCATCCTCAATGCGCTCTCCATCAATACGCACCGCCCCTTGACCAATCATGCGGATCGCCTCGGAGGTGCTCTTCACGAGATTTGCATCCTTCAGTAGATTGGCAATCGCCAGTACGCCGTCTTCGCCGCACGCGAGGCTGATCTCCGGAAGATCATCGGGCAAGACACCACGCTGAAAGCGGGCGATGAAATGATCCAGCGACTGTCTGGCCTGATCGGGGCCATGGAACCGCGTCACCAGTTCCAACCCAAGCTCGAACTTGATGTCTCGCGGGTTCGCACCATCGCGCACGGCGGACTGCCAGGCGAGGATCTCCGACATCTCGCGGCGACTCAGCAGTTCAAAATAACGCCACATCAGATCATCGGAAACCGACATGAGTTTGCCGAACATTTCATCGGGCGGATCCGTGATCCCGATATAGTTGCCAAGCGACTTCGACATTTTCTGCACGCCATCCAATCCCTCCAGGATTGGTAGCGTAATGACAACTTGGGGCTCCTGACCGTAGATCGCTTGCAGCTGGCGCCCAACCAAAAGATTGAATTTCTGATCCGTGCCGCCCAATTCGACATCGGCCTTCAAGGCCACCGAGTCATACCCCTGAATGAGCGGGTAGAGAAATTCGTGGATGGCAATGGGCTGGCCCGATTTGTAGCGTTTCGAGAAATCGTCTCGCTCCAGCATGCGGGCAACCGTCTGCTGCGCCGCAAGCTGGACCAGGCCGGCGGCGCCGAGCTTCTCCAGCCACTCCGAGTTAAAAACAACCCGCGTCTTGTCTGGGTCGAGGATGCGGAAGACCTGTTCCTGATAGGTTTCCGCGTTTTGCTGGATCTGCTCGCGCGTCAGCGGCTTGCGCGTCGCGCTCTTGCCCGTTGGGTCGCCAATCATCCCGGTAAAATCGCCGATCAAAAACAGGATTTCATGGCCGAGTTCCTGAAACTGGCGCAACTTCTGGATCAGAACCGTATGGCCGAGATGGAGATCGGGCGCTGTCGGATCGAAGCCCGCTTTAATCCGCAGAGGCCGCTTCTGCGCGAGTTTTTTGCGTAATGTGTCTTCGAGCAGGATTTCTTCGGTACCGCGCTGGATGAGCGCGAACGAACGTTCGAGTAAATCCATAACGATGATTCCTTTGACTCATGTCTGGTCGGGAGTGCCGGTCAGGCAAAGCGCGCGAGAGTACGATGATCGACCAACGCGTACAAGCGCGGGAAGAAAAAACGGAGGCCGTCGATCTCTTGTTCCCCGACAGGTTTTCCGACTACACTTAGGAAAACATCGTTTTTCATTGATTTTTCAGTTTTTTATGATGCGTGACTACAAATTTCAACAGAAGGAATGGCCGCTTCGCAAACCTCGAAGAAGCCCCATGAAGGCGATCCTGAAAATTCTGGGGCTCTGCGTTCTGGCGGCCGCCGGCTATACCGCCTATCAGTGGTTCGCAACATCGACGAGTGAGAGTGCGCCAGCAATCGACGCGAATCGCCAAACCATCCCGCTGAAAATCCCGCCAAACAGGGCGGATTCAGCGACAGCTCCTACCGCTGGGACCGCGAGCGAAGCCCGCTAGCCTCCAGCGGCTTTCCGGTCGATCAATCAGGCGGAAAACGAGGAACCGCAGCCGCAGGTCGTGGTTGCGTTCGGATTGCGAATGACGAATTGGGCACCTTGCAGACTTTCCGTGTAATCGATCTCCGCGCCCATCAGATATTGCATGCTCATTGGGTCGACCACTAATTTGACCCCATCGGTGACGATTTCGGTATCCCCTTCCTGGAGTTCCTCATCGAAGGTAAAACCATACTGAAAACCCGAACAGCCACCGCCTTGAATATAGACGCGCAGCATCAAACCTGAGTTACCTTCCTCCGCGATGAGTTGAGCGACCTTCGAGGCGGCGGAGGTTGTGAAGATCAGCGGGGTGTCGAGCACTGCTTCTGCATTCATGGGAGACGTCATCCTCGAAAAGAAGATTTTATTTAAACGGAAGTGCGTCTTCTCGGCCGCTTGTTCAAGCCTCAAGGCAATAAGGCCAGCGCTTCCAATCCCATCGACTCATCAAGGCCAAACATCAGATTCATGTTCTGAACGGCTTGGCCCGCGGCCCCTTTGACGAGATTGTCGATCACCGACTGTACCACCACGACTCCCGCGTCTCCCTGGCGCGCGACCGCGATCCGGCAGAGATTCGCCCCCCGCACGGAACGGGTATCCGGATGGCCGCCCGGCATCAAATCGATGAACGCCTCCCCGGCATAGCGCTCGGCGAACAAACGCTCAAGGTCGACCGCCGGATCCGTGAGACGCGCGTAGAGGGTCGCCTCGATCCCGCGGATCATGGGCACCAGATGCGGCACGAAGGTCAAATTCACCGCAACGCCCGAGAACTGCACGAGATTCTGCGCAATCTCGGGCGCATGACGATGACCCGTCACCGAGTACGCCTTGAAGCTCTCGCCGATTTCAGCCATCAACAGACCCGTGGCCGCCTTGCGGCCAGCACCGCTGGCACCGGATTTCGCATCCGCGATGAGCCACGATGGATCGATCGCCCGCGCTTCCAGCAAGGGAAGAAAGCCCAGCGTCACCGCGGTTGGATAACACCCTGGATTGGCGACCAGACGCGCCGTCCGGACAGCCCCCCGATTGAGTTCCGGCAGTCCGTAGACCGCCTCCGCCAGGAGTTCCGGGCAGTAATGAGGCATCCCGTACCACTGCTCCCAAACCGCGGGATCCTTCAGTCGGAAATCCGCCGCCAGGTCGATCACCCGCACGCCGCGCTCCAGGAGTTCCGGGGCGGACCGCATGGCAGTCCCGTTCGGCGTGGCAAAGAAGACCAGATCGCAGTCAGACAGCGCGCCGCTGTCCGGTTCGGTAAAACGCAGGTCGATGTGGCCACGCAGATGCGGAAATAACTCGGCGACCGACAGCCCCGATTCGCTCCTGGACGTAATGACCGCAATCGATGCCCGCGGGTGGCGCGCCAGGATGCGGAGCAGCTCGGCCCCCGTGTAGCCGGTCCCGCCCACGATTCCGATCCGAATCAGGTCGGATGCGCTATTGGTCGATTGAACGGGCACGGCGCATTCCGATGGTTGGTTTAGATAGCATCTCGATCTCCTCAAAAACAAAAAGCGGCAGAAGCCGCTTTATCGATAGACTGTCCGCGCTGTTCGCGATCCCGCCTCAAGAACCTGGCGCTGATCAACCGGCCTTGCGGAAGAGCGAAGCCACAAGCCGCGAATCAGGAGCAACCGCCACCGGAAGAAGAGGATCCGCAACTCCCGCAACTCCCGCCCATCTGCGGAAGATTATTGAAGACGAAGGTTGCATTGCCGTCGTCCTGATCGACGAAATCGATTTCGACACCACGCAGATATTCAAGGGTGCCGTCATCGACAATCACCTTGAAGCCGTCGAACGCCAGAACGCCGTCGTCGTCATTGATGACATCGGTAAAGGTCATGCCGAAACTGATCCCGCTGCAACCGCCAGCGGTCGCAAAGACACGGACACCCTGGACATTGCCATCGACCTGCCGAAACAAATCGCTCATCTTCGTCTGAGCCGGCTGAGTCAGCGTCAGCTCCATCTCGTTGATCACTGCGGACATGGGCATCACCTCTGGATAGCGTACAAATTGGCGAGGGATGTTAGCAGAAAGACAACGAATAATACCAGCGTAAAAGACAAGGTTAGCGGTCGAGACGCGCCTGCGCCCCGAGCATCGCCAAATGTCGATCGGCATCGATCAGATGTCGCCCCCAATGCCGCTCATATCCACTCGACCACAGCGCCATGGCATCGTCCGGATCCAGCTCATACAACAGCAAACCCTGCTTCAACTCGCAATAAATGTCGGTCAGATCATCGGCGAGACTCCCCGTCATGGCATCCGCCCCCTCGCTGCCAGAATCGAATTCCAACCAGTAGCTGTCGCGGTCGGCCAGGAGCCTGCGCAGATGGGCAAACAACTCGAAGCGGGCGTCCAGATCCATGAGGTCGATGGGGTCGACCTCGCGCCCTTCGCCACTCACCGACACGACGGCGACCTGCAAACGGGGCAGCAGGTTCGCAATGTCGCGCAACCAATGCTTCCAATCGCTTCCAGACAGATCGATGATGTCGCAGTAGCGTCGAGCGAGCGCCGCAACGTCATGAAAGAGGCGCGGGGCGTCAAACCGAGTTTGTTGAATCATTGCGTCCATGCCTGCGATTGTAGACGAGAAATCCGTCTATGCGAGACGCAGCGAGACAAACTCGGAAAGATCCTAGTACAGTGGCGCTCAAATGTTTGTAATGGCACTTAGACCATCAATGGTTTCCCTTGATACGTCCAACGGAACGGTTTGGCCATGGTGGCATTGAAGTAGGCGATGAAGGCCAGCAACTTGGCACGCAAGTCCTCCT
>NZ_CAIPNF010000236.1 GCF_903866365.1 uncultured Thiocystis sp. | reverse complement strand
GTCGATGTCGTGAAAAATGGCCATTCAATGACCCATTGATGAGAAAGTCACCTTGATTTTCAGCCTCCAGAGCGGCTTCGCCGCGACGTCCGACCTAAGTCGGACAGGCTCCTAGTCGCCATCATCGACTGGTATTCGCGCCGCGTGCTGACCTGGCGCCTGTCCAATACCCTGGAGGCGGGCTTCTGCGTGGATTGCCTGGAAGACGCCCTGCGGGTTCATGGACGCCCCGAGATCTTCAACACGGACCAAGGGTCGCAGTTCACCAGCACGGCGTTCACACGGACCCTCTTGGCGGCCGGGATCGATATCAGCATGGACGGGCGCGGGCGGGCATTGGACAACATCTTCGTCGAGCGGCTGTGGCGGAGCGTCAAATACGAAGACATCTACCTCAAGGGCTATGCCAGCTTGCCCGAGCTGCTCCTGGGGCTAACCGAGTATTTCGCCTTTTACAACCACGAACGTCCGCATCAATCGCTGGGGTACCTGACGCCGGAGGCGGTCTACCGCTCGGGGGAAGGCGGGGGAGCTAAAATCGTGGATCGCTTCGGCCAGGCAGAACAGGAACTGGGGCAGCGCCAAACCGCTGCGATGAACGTGGATAGTCCAGCTTAAATTCAGGGAAAAACTGTCCTGGACATGGGGTCCACTTTAGTGACCGAGTATCGGAGGGTGTCCGGTGTGTGCGCCTGCGGTCAATCCCATCGCCGCCCCTTTCCGGCTGCGGTGAGCGCGCCGGTTCAGGACGGCGCGGGACTCATGGCCTTCGCGGTCTATTTGACTCATAACTTAATGTGCAGTGAAGCGCAGCCCGGGTACGTCTTCGACCAGCAGGTGCAGTGGTAGCCGTCTCCCCTTGCCGGTCGCGCACGCCACGTCCTGCACCCGCTGCACCCGTGCCCCCGCCCGCAGCGCCAAGCTACGCGACAGCGCCCTCCCAACCGGCGGTTTCCTCCCCTCAGGCATCCCCGCCAACATCACTGTGTCCTTGCCGAACACCTTCCTTGGATGCTACGTTCCCCCTAACACTGGCCGCCGTGCGGTTGGATTTCCTATCCCTAAATTGCGGAGTCTGTCATGGCCATTTTTCCAGGTACCCCCAATCCAGACACGTATGACGGCACGGCAAGCGCCGATGCCATCTTGGGAAAGGAAGCCAACGACATCCTGAACGGCCTCGGCGGCGATGACACCATTTACGGTGGCGCGGGCAACGACACCCTCACTGGCGGGGAGGGAAACGACACGATCTACGACGACGACAACAACCCGTTCAACGATCCGCAGTCAGACAACGACAGCATACGCGGCGGCGCGGGCAACGACAGCATCATCTCATCGCAAGGCAATCACTTCCAGGACATCGACTTCCTGTATGGCGATGATGGCGACGACATCGTCTATCTGTCCGGCACGCAGACCGGCGACACCGCGGACGGCGGCATCGGCACCGACACGCTCGGACTCTTCCTAACGCGAGCAACCCAGAGCATTTTTGCGGCATTCAACACGGCTGGCTTTCAGGTTCAGTTGGGTGGCGTGAACGTCGTGTTTGCCTCGGCGTTCGAACGCGTGACGATCCGCGGCGGCTGGGCCGCAGACAATCTCACCGGCAGCAACTTGAACGACACGCTGGGCTCGAACGGCGTTGAGGCGGGGACAGAAGTGATCCGTGGCTTGGGCGGCAATGATTTCATCGAGATTCTGATGGTCGACTATCGTGGCTTCGGTGGCACCTATGATATCGACGGCGGAACTGGCACCGATACGTTCTACTTCAATCCTCAGCGCGGCACGTCCCAGTCGATCGCGTTCACGCTCGGCTCGACGTACACCATCGGGGGTACATCGATCGGCACGATTGCCGGTGTGGAGATCGCTAATTTCTCGGGTGGCACTGGGAACGACACTCTGATCGGCGGAGCTCGCGCGGACCAGCTTTTTGGCGACAACGGTGACGATACGCTGAGAGGCCTCGGTGGTAACGATTCCATGATTGGCGGCAGCGGTGCCGATACGCTTTACGGTGGTGACGGCAACGACAGGCTCACCGAGAACATTGGCAACGGGTCAGAGGCGGATCAGCTTTTTGGTGAGGCCGGCAATGATTTCTTGAGCGGCGGTGTCGGCAACGACATACTCGATGGCGGAATCGGGAACGACACGTACGACTATCAATCTGGGGACGCTATCATCGACGCATCAGGGATCGACAGCATCCAGACGCGCGACTCGACCCTGGACCTGCGCCAGTTCGCGATGATCGAAAACGTTCTGGCGTTATCGGGTTCGACGAGCACGGTGACCGGCAACGCGCTCGCCAACCGGATCGAGGTGCTGGGCACCAGCTTCGGAAGCTTGTCGAGCGATACCGGAGCGGGCGACGACATCGCGTTCGGCGGATACAAGGGCTCCGATATGATCTCGGGCAACGACGGCCGCGACCGGCTCGCGGGCCGCGGCGGCTCCGACACGCTGAACGGAGGGAACGACAACGATGTTCTCCGCGGCGGCGATGGCAATGACGCGCTGAACGGCGACGCGGGCAGCGACACGATCTACGGTGGCGATCAGAACGACCGCATCTCGGGCGGCGCTGGCGATGACATCTTGTATGGCGACAGCATCGATCCGACGGCCGTGGTCGGGCTCGGGACCGGCCATTTGACGAAATCGGCAGCTCCCGACAACTCGCCAGCACCCGTCTTAACCGACATTTCCAGTCTCTTCAAGGTGGCGGCCGATCCGAACGTGATCGCGTCCGATGTTCTGCCCCACCTGACTGTCGACTCGACCATGACACGCACGGGAACGTTCGGCGACGGTCTCGACCAGTTCATTATCAACGTTCTCAAGCCCGGCGCCAAGCTGATCGTCGATGTCGATCGCGCGCACCTTCCCGGCACGCTGTTCTCCGACATCAACATCACCGGCCCCAATTCCTTCGATACCGGCCGGAGCTTCAATTTCGCCCCCAAGACCGCCGGAGCCGGCGGATCGAACACCACCAACGACGCCTACGTGGAATTCGAACTGCCCGTGGCCGGGCGGTACATCATCTCGATCTCGGACGATTCCTTCGGTCAGTCGACCGATCTGCGTTACCGCGTACAGTTCTCGATCGGCACCCCGGGCGGCGACGACATTCTCGATGGCGGCGCCGGCAATGATCGCCTCAATGGCCAGCGTGGCAACGATCAGGCGAGCTATGCGAGCGCAACGGCGGCCGTGACCGCCTCGCTCCTCGTCACCACACCGCAAGACACCCGTGGAGGCGGCACCGATACCTTCGTTTCGATCGAAGGCCTCATCGGATCGAGATTCGGGGACACGCTGACCGGCGATGCCAAAGCGAATGTGATCGAAGGCGGCGATGGCAACGACACGCTGATCGGTGGCCTCGGCACCGACACTTTGAGCTACGCCAGCGCTACGGCGGACGTGAACGTCAATCTCGCGCTGACCGCCATCCAGAATACCGCCGGGGCTGGGCGAGATCTGGTGACCGGGTTCGAGAGCCTGACCGGAAGCGGTTTCAATGATTCGTTGCGCGGCACCGCTGCGGCGAACGTGATCAATGGCCTCGCCGGAGACGATACGATTTTCGGTCTCGGCGGAAATGACACCATCACGGGCGGCCAAGGTGTGGATGTCCTGAGCGGCGGATTGGGCCGTGATGTATTCGTCTACGACGAGCGAACGCCGTTCGGGTCACCGGTCGCACAGGACGAAATCACGGATTTCAAGTCCGGCGAGGACAAGATCGATCTCAAACTGTTGAGCTTCGCGAGTTTTGCCTACGCCGGAACAGGCCCATTCACGAGCGGGACGCAACTCGAGGTGCGTCACGTCAAAACCGGCGCCAACACGACGGTGGAGTTCGACTGGACCGGCGACGACGTTGCCGATATGTCGATCCTGCTGCTCGGCGTAGCGACCCTGACGCCCAACGATTTCATTCTGTAGTTCACCGGCACGGCGCGCGACAAGCGCGGCGTCGGCGGCCTGGATGGTGCCGCAGGCAACGACACGCTGAACGGCAACAACGGCAACAACCCCGCATCAGAGCCTGGGCTACCGCACGCCAGAGGATGTCCATCGCTCCGGCCAAGGCGGCGGTGTGACAATCGCCGATCGTTTTGCAGAGACACGGACAGAGACGCTCAGTGCCACCGCAAGCGCCAAGGGTAAGATGGGGCAGCGCCAAACCGCTGCAATGGCAGAGGCAGATTAACTTAAATTCGGGCTAAAACTGTCCTTGACATGGGGTCCACATCACTCATCATCTTGTGAACTCAACACTCAACCGGCTCCTATATTTTTGAAACCAAGCAACCGTCATCGCGACGAGTTGCGTGCAGCCCTCCAAGCCAGCCGCAACTCTTTTCTGTTTACCGGGTTATTCAGTCTGTTCATTAATCTGCTGATGCTTGTCCCGGCCATTTACATCTCACGTTTCGGAGTTGAAGTTCGCCATGGCGATCGTCTCAGACCTCCATAGAATCAGTCTCTGCGCCCTCCAATTGGAGGGTGAACTCATCGAGTTGCAGTGCCTGAACGAAGAAGCGCTGCACCTGCTCATCGATGGC
>NZ_CAIPNF010000235.1 GCF_903866365.1 uncultured Thiocystis sp. | reverse complement strand
GGGCGATGGTTAGGATACATCTGGGCTGGATCCTCGGGTGGTTGCTGTGGATTCGCAACCTCTAGCGTACCATTCGAGGCATCCTGCCCCCATCGATATTTCTCGCCAACTCAAGTGGTTGGCCTTATCTCAGTGCCATTCCGATCAGGATGTGATGTGGCGCGGCGGAATCGTCATTGCTGACAGCATCGAGCGGTGTGAGGGCGGGAAAGATGGCATCGCCTATGCGTCGGACGACAACCAGTTGGCCGACAGAGAAGGTCTCGCGGACGGTGGCGTCCTGCTCCTGCTCGCACAGCGCCTGCTCATCGGCGACTTTCAGAACGCGCCAGGTCTCGGTGAGTTTGCCGGCCTTCCGCGCCACCCGCTCGCCGCGCTTGATGTGGGCGTCATAGATCGGCAGGACTTCCGGTTGATGATCCTCGAACACCAAGCCAAAGCGCGTGCCTTTCTTGAGCTTGGCAACTTCTTCGGCGATGGTTTGTCGCAAGTCGACATCCGTGATGTCCGCAATCTTGTCTTCCAGGTGGGCCATACTGCTCCAGGCTTGGATGTTCCAGTGTCAAGGTTAATTGACAGCAATCTGTGTCAAGCCGGTATGATACGCGGAAAAATCGGGTCGAAACCCGACAAATCAGTTGACTCTTTCACTGGGGCGATGCTGAATCATTGCTACCCCTGTCAAATTTTTTGAGCAAACATGCCGGTATGAGCCATTCCACGCCCTTTCTCACGCCCCGGTTGGTGGGCGAGCGATTTGCGGAACGCGCCATCCCGTTGGAGCTACTGAAGGATCTGGCCGCGCTGGAGGAAATGATCGTCGAAGTCGCCAAGTGGCGGTATCTTCAGGAGCATCCCAACCGGAAACGCTCGCCGCGCGGGTTTACCGACGAGATTTCCCTCAAGCTCACGGGCATTGAGGCGGGTAGTGCCGTGCCACAGATCAGTGTGTTTTTCGCACCTGACCCCTTCCCCCCTTTGCTGGACTCGTTGCCGCCCGCCAGCCTTCGCTATGTTGATCAAGCGCGCAGCAGTCTCATCGGCGCGATCAACGCCGCTGAACACAACGAGTCGATCACCGAACATTTACCCGATTTCCTGCTCGATTACTTCAACCGCATTGGCCGTGGACTACAGGATTCCGAGCGGATTGACTTCGACCCGGCGAACCTTGAGCGACCCGCGAGCCTCACCAAGGCGACCCGACGCAAGTTGATCCTGGCATCCGCTCAGGTTGAGGAACTGACGGATGACGTGACCTTGCGCGGCACGATCCCCGCCGCCGACCAAGCCAAGATGATCTTTGAGTTACAGGTGCTCAATGGTCCGCGCGTTGCCGCACCGATCGCCACGCCGCACCTGGCAACCGTCTTGGAGGCATTCAATGGGTATAAACAGGGCGCGCGGGTGCGACTGCAAGGCGTCGGGCGCTACAATCGGCATGATCGCCTTCAGGGAATCGATGCCGTTGAGCATCTGAGCCTGTTAGATCCGAACGATATCGCGTCACGCCTGGATGATTTGCGGGCATTGAAACCCGGCTGGCTGGATGGCAAAGGGTTTGCGCCAGACCTGCGCGGTCTCGATTGGCTCGCGCAATGCTTTGAAAGCCGTTACCCCGATCATCTGCCGTTGCCTTACCTCTACCCGACCGCCGAGGGCGGGGTACAAGCCGAATGGTCGTGTCATGCGCACGAAATCACCCTGGATATTTCCCTCGACACCCATCATGGCGATTGGCACGTCCTGAACATGGCGACCGGAGAAGAAACGCCATGGGAACTGGACCTCGATGAATTATCGGCTTGGTCGCAGTTGAGCGCAGCGATTCAGCGCCTGTCCGAGAGTGAACGATGAAAGACCAGACGCTGCTGTTACGCCAGATTCACCCCAACTTTCTGCAAAACGGTCGGGTTTCATCCCAGGCATTTCGCCCAACGCCCAAAGATGAGCAACGGCTATCCGTTTACGATGGCGACCAGATTGATCCCGAGCCAGCTTATCGGCACTACACCGAGACGTTGCGCTTTCAATCCAGTGGCGTCATGGCGGTGACGGTCTCTGAATGCGGCACGCTGGCGCTTCCCGTCGAGCCTGATCCAACTCCATTTCCTGAGCATGTTGTGATTGATTTTTCTGCCTATAGCAAAAATGCCGTGGAGAAAAAGGCCAAGCAGTTGAAAGCAGTCGCAGAAGCGAGGGATTGGCTGTATCGCGGTTGATCCCGGTTTTGAGGTTTTGGTTCGTGCCGAGGGATCCGGTCTCGATCCTGAATTTGCGGGCGAGGAAATGGACCACCACGCCGCCGATCGGATCGGAAAGACATTGGATCTCCGCCCGCCCGATTGAGGGGCACGGGAACTGATTGGCGCTGGCTGGTTCTGAGTTGACTTCGCGCTCGATAGTCGCCTGGCATGGCGACTCGGCGATGACCGATGCGCGCCGCTTTACCCCTCGAACGTCTTCAACGGATCGAACTCGAAAGTCCGGTGCTTGAACTCCTGATAAGAGGCGGGGTTGCTGCGCGGGATCGCCAACGTCGGGGTAACCTGCGGCGCTGGGGTGGCCACGGAAGCCGCCATCGGTGCCGGCGTGGCGACCGGCACGACAGCACGCCGTTCCTGCCGGATCCGCGAGAGCGTCTTGGCAAAAGTACGGGGCGCGATTGCGATCCCGGCAGCGGCAAGCTCGGCGAGGATGTCGGTCGACGACGCCCCCGCCCGCTGGGCGGCTTCGATTTCCGGCAACAGAGCGCGCAGTGACAGCGCCGCCGACCGGCGCGGCGGATGTTGGGCCAGTGCCTGCAAGCGGGTACGGGCCTGGGTTATGTTGTCTTCATCGTGGGGCATACATTGGGACTCTGTGTCGATCAAAGGGGATGATTTGGGGATGGGCGGTGCAAGGGAGGGGCTTAACAAGCGATCTTCTCGCCTGGCGATGTCGCTGACAAGGGCTATCGTTGGGAAACTGGCGGGGCCGGTTGTCGATCGATTCGCTCCACTTTCAGGGACATCCGGGGTTAACTCTGGGGACCAGGCGGACGCAGGTCTGGACATCCCGCCCCGGCAACGGCTTCGGTCGCCACCCTCGGGCCTTGCGCTTGACCCGACGCGGGATTAGGCTGCTGGCAGGCGATGTATGCGGTTCTGAAAACAGGCGTCGCCCATCTGTTCGAGTTTCTGTTGCCGTTCGACTCGGCAAAGCCAGGGAGGCTTCTCGCAGACGCCCCGATTCAACGGGCGGTAGACAGGTCGCTTCCGGCTAGCGACTCATTAAATGTGCACGTTGGCCCGACACGCTTGCAACCGTTGCATTCGCCAAGGGATACCCTCTTATTCGACGCCTCGCGTCATCTGCTTGAACCGCTTCGGCGGTCTGTCCTCGTTCGTCCGTCAATTCGACGACGGGAAACGTGCGTCCGCACGACACTCAAACCGAACCGTCCCGCGCCAGGGATCTGTCGTCTGCGCATGGCCGCGTCTATCGCGCCGCGTTCAGTCGCCAGATTTGCTTGGCCCTCCGTCCGCCAGTCAGTGATCCTGACGGTTCCCGGAGTTCATCGCCTGCGCGGGCGATCCATCAAGACCGCGCGCACCACCGGCAAGCCTTGCGCTTGCGTTCAACCCGCCAGCGCCGCTGGCATGATTGCGACGGACGATCCGTCAGCCGCGTCTCCGTCCGCTGTCAAGCGTCAGAACAGTCGAGTTCTCCGTCCTCTGCGGAAAACCGCCGGCAATCGCTGGCATGATCGACGTGAACGCTCCCGTGCGACCCTGTACAGG
>NZ_CAIPNF010000234.1 GCF_903866365.1 uncultured Thiocystis sp. | reverse complement strand
GGGCGATGGTTAGGATACATCTGGGCTGGATCCTCGGGTGGTTGCTGTGGATTCGCAACCTCTAGCGTACCATTCGAGGCATCCTGCCCCCATCGATATTTCTCGCCAACTCAAGTGGTTGGCCTTATCTCAGTGCCATTCGAGTCTGTTCCTGATCGCCTTCCTGTCGTTCGCGCTCGGGGTCGTCGGCTGTCGGCAAGAAGGAACGGCTGAAGAAGCCGGAAAAAAACTGGATCAAGCGGCTGAAAAAGCCAGCAACAAGATGGACGAGGCGAAGGCGTCGCTGAGCGAGAGCGCCGAACGAACCGGGGACTATATGGACGACTCGGGGATCACTGCCAAGATCAAGGCGGATATCCTGCGCGACCCGGCGCTGAAAGTCTTTCAGATTCACGTCACCACCACGAAGGGTGTCGTGACGTTGAGCGGCACCGTTGATGCTCAGTTGAGTATCGACCGAGCAGTGGACTTGGCCCGCGGCACCCAGAATGTGACCTCGGTCGAGAACAACCTCGTCGTCAAATAAGCGGGTTAGACCTCCAGGCGGTCTATCAACAAGCTCCGCAGGAACGCGGAGAGCGTCTCAACCGGGCAGGGATGCCATCGGCTCAGAGATCATCTGAACCACCATTCAAGACACCATCAAGGAAGTTTCATCATGCATCACGACCGCATTCTTACCGGACTCACAGGTATCGTCGTCGCCGCCGGTCTGCTCCTCGGCGCATCGTTCGTGGGCGCCGACACGGCCTATGCCCGATCCGACGAAGGCTGGCGTCCGGATCCCAGTCAGCGCGTTGGGACGCACATCGAGCGGATGGCCAAGGATCTCGATCTGACCGAGGCGCAGCAAACGGAGATTCGCAAGATCATGGCGGCCGAACAAGCCCAGCGCGATCAGCAGCGCCTCGACACCCGCAAACAGATCACTGCCGTGCTGACTGACGCCCAGCGGGCCAAACGCGAGGACATGATGCAGACGCGCATGGAGCGCGATCTGGACCGGATGACTGACCGACTCGATCTCACCGACGACCAGGTGATCCAGATCAAGGCCCTGTTCGACGCCCAGCAGGCGAATCCGGAGCTGACCCGGACCCAACTGCGCGAGGGCATCGCGGCGGTCCTGACCGATGAGCAGCGTGCGAACATCCAGGACCGGAGCCGGAAGCATCCTGGCAGCGACCGCTAAGGCGATTTCCGGGGAAGTTTCTACCGGAATCAACGCTTCAAATGGACAGGATTAAAAACAATGACTTTTATCCTGTTCATCCTGCGAAATCCTGTTAATCCTGTCGATTAAGAGCCTCTCTCGTTGGGTAGATTGTTTTCAGGAAATCACCTAAACGTCGCGGCCGACGCGGTTTTGTCGCTTTCCGGGCGTTCCGCGTTGGCGGCGGTTTTGATTCCTCAGAAACCAGGTGGAGATGGCGATGACACAACGAACCACGACCGGCTTGCTGGTGACGCTGCTCGCCGTTGGCGTCTTTAGCGCGCGCACGCTGGCACAGCCCCCCGCAACCGGAGCGATCAAACGGATGCCGACCGAATGGGCGATTGCGCCCAAGGGCACCGTCCTGCCCGAGGGGACGGTGGTTCCCGAGGGAAGCGTCGTCTCGCCTGGTGGCGCTGTGGTCTCCCGACCGCACGCGACAGCCGAGGCGGTCACCGCCCCCGAATCGTCGCAGGGGATCCCCTATACCAGCGGCGGGGTGGGCGTCTCCGAGCGCGATGAGCTGGCGCGGGTCAAGTCTCAATACAACCTGCGGCTCCTGTTCGCCGTGCGCGGCTCGGGTGAGTATCTGTCCAACGTCCAGGTGCAAATTGATGAGGTCGGCGGTCAACATCGGCTCACGGCCGTCTCCAAAGGTCCGTTTTTTTATGCCCGTCTTCCGCCAGGTCGTTACACTCTAACCCTTGATCGCGCCGGTCAGGTGCAGACCCGTCGCGTGACCCTGTCGGCACGCGGGGCGGTAAACCAATCCTTTTATTGGACACGGTAGGACACCATGATGATGATCCAGGCTCGTACCAAGGTTGTTCCACGCCTCGCCATACCACGGACAAGCACGCGCTTGGACAGGGACTGGTCGAAGCAACTATCGATCCTGCTGGGCGTCTGCGAGGAATATCAGAGCAGCACGGTCGGCATGGCCAATCTGCGCGCGGCGATCCGCCGTGAGCCGTGCTTGGAGACCGTCTTGCAATCGCCATTGACCGAGATGTGGAAGGCCAATCGGTCGCTCCGGCAAGAGGTTCTCGGCTTGCTGGATGATGTTGCCGGACGCATCGGCGGGGACACCGCGTCTGATCTCGATAGTGTCGGATAAAGGCCGCACCGATTCTCCATGAGCAAAAAATGGAGTTTGACGCTCACGATCATTGTGGTGATGTCCATCGGCGGCTGGCTCTGGTGGCGCGAGTCCCCGGTCGCCGTCACCGTCGTTTATCCAACACGCGGTCCAGCCGTCGAAGCGATCTACGCCACCGGCACCGTGGAACCCTCGGTGATGCTGCCGATCGCCTCGCGGGCGGCGGGAAATCTGATCGAGCTGCCGGTCGACGAGGGCGACCAGGTCCGCAAGGGACAAACGCTGGCTCGGCTCGATGACGCCGACTTGGCCAATACCGTGCAGGAGCTTGATGCGCGGGCGCGCTTGGCGCGTCTGAATCTCCAGCGCATGCAGGAACTGGCGCAGCGCAAGGTCGTGGCCGCCGTCGATCTCGACCAGGCGCGTGCCGAGTTGGAGGCGGCCGAGGCGGTGCTGAGGCGCGCCAAGGCGCAACGCGGTTTCCTGACGCTCAGCTCGCCCGCCGATGGCCTCATCATTCGGCGCGACGGTGAGGTCGGTCAGTTTATCCCGGCCGGTCAGGCGGTCTTCACTCTCTCCTGCTGCGCGCCGCTGCGGGTCACGGCGGACGTGGACGAGGAAGACATTCCACGGGTCCGAGTCGGGCAGAAAGTCGTCCTGCATGCGGACGCCTTGCCGGACCAGGTGTTCGATGGCGAGGTCAGCCAGATCACCCCCAAGGGCGATCCGGTCGCGCGCACCTTCCGGGTGCGCATCCGCCTC
>NZ_CAIPNF010000233.1 GCF_903866365.1 uncultured Thiocystis sp. | reverse complement strand
GTCTTCCGCCGACTCATGGAGCAGGCGGTCGTTACCGAGCCCGTCACTGAAGCCGCAGTGACGCATGGCTATAAGTGGTGACCACAACATATAGGGCGTGGAGGCACTAACCGACCACCCCCCTTCCGGAAATCGCCTAAGCCGGTTGAACCGCCGATACGGGATCCGTGATCCGGTTGACATCGACGGCGACCAGCAGGTCATGGGTGCCGCCGCCGTAGAAAATGCCGCGCAGGGGTGACATCCTGAAAATTACGGCCAACCGCGGTGGTGATGTACTGCTCGTTGGGGATCTGGTCGTTGGCCAGGTGCGGCGCCAGCTCTTCCCGTCGTCGGACCGTCCCGAGCTCTTGGTCGACCTTCAATTGCCGCAAAACGCCTCGATCCATGCGACCGAGCGTCTGCTCAACAAGTTCGAGCAGATCCTGCGCGACGATCCCGAGTTCGCGCCCGAGATCGAACGCTGGAGCACCTACATCGGCCAGGGCGCCATCCGCTTCTATCTGCCGCTGAACGTGCAGTTGCCCAACCCCTTCTTCGCCCAAACGGTCGAAACGCTGCGCAGTCTGCCGGTGTCGCTGCCCAACGGTCGCACCATCCCGCTCAGTCAGTTCGCCGTCTTCGAGTACGCCATTCTCGGCATGATCCCGATCGCGCCCACGGTGTTCTGGGGCTCGATGGCCTTCGCCATCATGGGCGGCCTCGCCGTCGCCTCGCTGCTCACGCTGGTGTTCCTGCCGACGCTCTATGTGACCTGGTTCGGGGGCGTGGCGCCCGGCCGCGATGGAACGGGGCCGGATATCCAGCGTCAACCCAAGCGTCGCATCGCTCATGCGATGCGACGGCGGATATCCGGTATCTATCCTTAAATCCTGAACCGACCAACCCTGTCCTGCAGCTCGGCCGCCAGGCGCGCCAGTTCCCCGCTGGCCTGCGCAATGTTCGCGGAGCCGGCGGCGGTCTGATCGACGGTCCTGGAGATGATGTGGATGTTGCGGTTGATCTCCTCCGCGACGGCGGTCTGCTCCTCGGCCGCGCTGGCAATCTGGGTATTCAGATCGTTGGCAGCGGCAATCGCGCCGCCGATCGTCTTGAAGGATTCGCTGGCTTGGCGCGCCTGATCGACGCTATGACGCGCCGGGCCTGGCTGCGCGCGATCGCCGCCACGGCGCTACCCGAGCCGGTCTGCACGCGCTCGATCTTCTGGGTAATGTCCTCGGTCGAGGCGCGGGTGCGACTGGCCAGGGTGCGGACTTCATTGGCCACGACCGCGAAACCACGTCCCTGCTCGCCTGCGCGCGCCGCTTCGATGGCCGCGTTCAGTGCGAGCAGATTGGTCTGCTCGGCCACGCCCCGGATGACCTCCAGAACGGCGCCAATCTCCTTGCTATCCTCTGACAGACGCGCCACCACGATGCCCGCCTGCTCGACCTCCGCCGCCAGCCCCTCAATGGCGGTCACTGTCTGCTGCGCAATCAGATCGCCGGCATCGGCGTCTCGCTGGGTGTCCCGGACCATGCGGGCGGCCTCCGCCGTATGCCGGGCGACCTCCTCCACCGTGGCCGTCATCTCGTTGATGGCCGTCGCCACCTGATCGGTTTCGGACTGCTCCTGCATGACCTGACGACTCGTCTCGACACTGGTGATCGCGAGTTCCTCGGCGGCCGCCGCCATCTGGGACGCCGCACCCGCGGACTGCTTGACCAGTTCATGGATTCTGCCCACAAACGCGTTGAAGGCGCGGGCAAGATCAGCCAGCTCGTTGCGTCCAGTCGCGTCAAGACGGTGGGTCAGATCACCGTCGCCCGCGGCGATCGCGCGCAGACTCTCCACCGTGGCGCGAATCGGCACGGTGATGCTACGGGCGGTGAACCAGGCAAGCGCCAGACCGATCAGCAGCAGCACGCCGCCAGCCGTCAGGATCGAGACGAGAGCCGTGCGATAGGCCGCGACCGCGTCACCGCGATCAATCAGCAGTTCCAGTACGCCGACCGGATGACCCGCAAAATCATTGATCACGCGTCCGTAGGCCACTGAGTGAGCGCCCTGAACGTCCAGGTGGCGGGTCAGAATCTCGCCGTTCATGCCTCGCTGAAGCGCCTCCGGGCTGAACGCGGTGCCGCTCTCGATGGTTCCGGCAAAGATCTTGAAGCCGTCTCCATCCGGAATTTGCAGCGCGGCATCGACACGGAAGTCTTCCTTGAACGCCGCGAAAAAGGTCTGGTCGAAGGACAGCCCGAACTCGACCACGCCCACTGGCTGGCCCTGCCAGGAGACCGGCTCGACCCCTCGCACCCCCAGCCCAGCCACGCCACTTTCGAGTCCCCGCACCGGCTGATGGGTACGATTGGCTTCGACAATCGTCTGACGGATCGCCGTCAGATCGTCGCCGAAACGTTCCAGCATGTGTACGCGCAGAAAGGAGGTGGCGGGAGCGGTGAGGAATTGAAACTGGCGCACCCCCTGGCGTTCCTTCATGTAGGTAAAGATGGGGTGCGTCAGTTCGGTCAGGCGCGCGCGATCCCTCTCGGCGAACGCCTTCTGGATCTCGGGGATCTGGGCCATAGCCGCGCTCAAGGCTTGAGCGCGCTCGCCCTGCTCCGCGATCGCGTTGTTCAGGGCGAAAAACAGGTCGTCAAGATGACGACGCTCGGCGCGATCGGACATCGCGCTCAATTGCGACAGCACCAGCGGTAGAGTGATTCCAATGGTCAAGGCGAGGAGGAGGGCAAACCCAATGAGGACGCGCCAGCCGATACTGAAATTCTTCATGCATTGACATCCGTTGGATTCGCTCGAATTGGCGTCGTTGCCCAGGGTCGGCAACCCGCGCCAAACCTCGGAACCGACCGTCGGCCTGAACATCTCGCGGTTTGGATGCTACCGTCGATAACACCGTACGACAACCGGCCGGATCGGGACGAACGGGAAATTCTTCACCGTCCGCCTGATTTGTCTGGGTTTTTCGCATCATCAGGGCATAGCGAGAATTGCCGATGGCAACGTCCGACGATTCCATCGTGGCCCAACCCACTCACAAACAGCGCATGTCATGCCGGACGCGGTTTAGAATACAAGCCACGCCATGGACATGGCACAGTTGACAATCGACGACAGCGACCCGCAACAATCCGATCGCCAGTCGCCCCATTCACTACCGAGGCCCGATGACAGCATGAGCGACACGGTCAAATACCTGCTCGACGAGCAACACCTTCCCCGCTTCTGGTACAACATCAATGCGGATCTTCCCAAGCCACTGGACCCGATTCTGCATCCCGGCACCCAGCAGCCGATCTCCCCGGCGGAACTGGAGGTTATCTTCCCGCGCGCCGTCATCGAACAGGAGGTGAGCACCGAGCGCGAGATCGAGATTCCAGAGCCGGTGCGCGAGGTGCTGCGTCAATGGCGTCCTTCCCCGCTGTTTCGCGCGCGGCGGCTGGAAAAGGCGCTGAATACGCCGGCCAAGATCTTCTATAAGTACGAAGGCGTCAGTCCAGCCGGCAGTCACAAGGCCAATACCGCCATCGCTCAAGCCTTCTACAACAAGCAGGAAGGCGTCAAACGCATCACCACCGAGACCGGCGCCGGTCAGTGGGGTTCGTCGCTGGCCCTGGCGGGGTCCATGTTCGGGCTGGAAATCCTGGTCTACATGGTCAAGGTGAGTTTCAACCAGAAACCCTACCGCCGCGCCTTCATGGAAACCTTCGGCGCCGAGTGCATCGCCAGCCCCAGCAACACCACCGAATCCGGCCGCGCGATCCTGGCCGAACACCCCGACAGCACCGGTAGCCTGGGCATCGCCATCAGCGAGGCGGTGGAACTGGCCGCGCAGCGCGACGACACCAAGTACGCGCTCGGCAGCGTGCTGAACCATGTGCTGCTGCATCAGACCGTCATCGGGATTGAGGCGCAGAAGCAGATGGAGATGGCCGACGCCTATCCGGACATGGTCATCGGCTGCACCGGCGGCGGCAGCAACTTCGCGGGCATCGCCTTTCCCTTCATCGGCGAACAGATGCGCGGCGGGCGCAAGATCCAGAGCATCGCGGTCGAGCCATCGGCCTGTCCGACCCTGACCAAGGGGCTGTTCGCCTATGATTTTGGCGACACCGCCCATCTGACCCCGCTGTGCAAGATGTATACGCTCGGCTCCACCTTCGTTCCGCCGGGCTTCCATGCCGGCGGTCTGCGTTATCACGGCATGGCGCCGCAGATCAGCCATCTGGCCGCGCTCGGCTACATCGATCCGCGTTCCTACAATCAACTGGAATGCTTCGCCGCCGGGATCCAGTTCGCCAAGGCCGAGGGCATCATCCCGGCACCCGAGGCCAACCACGCGGTGCGCGCCGTGATCGAAGAGGCCGAGAAGTGTCGCGAGAGCGGCGAGGCCAAGACCATCCTGTTCAATCTGAGCGGGCACGGTCACTTCGACATGCAGGCGTATACGGATTATCTGGGCGGCAAGCTCAAGGATCTGGAGTATGCCGAGAACGAGGTCGCGATGGCGCTGTCAGGTTTGCCGTCCATCGGTTAAACCACGTCTTAGCCGATCGTCGTTGGTCAACGCAGTTGCAAACTGCTGCGTGGTATCAATCGTCATTTCATCGATGATCCAGATCAATTCGCGACCGGAATCACATGGGCGAGCCCCTGAACCATTAGAAAACACTGTATTGGTGATGGGGTTCGCGATAAAATACTTTTATTGCCGAATTTGGCAGCGTGGCATGACGCGGATCACGCCCCGACGATTGACGAAAAGAGCCACGAACACTCGATATCGAGGCGCACACGGCCAGCAACCCGTTGCCAGCCGATCAATATCCTCAAAATTTTCGCATCAATACTTCATGTGACACCGCATCCGCGATGCCACGTTTATGCCATTTTTTGGATTTCGCTGAGCACGATGAGCAAAGCCGAAGGGTCGGCGGCGCCCTTCGCCGTCAGTTCGCTCGAAACAAGACAGAGATCACCCTGAACGCGGTTTAGATGTTTGATGACCGCAATGGAATAAGGTACCGCTCATGCTCGTCGTGATGATTTTGCTTCTCCTGCCACCAATCCTGATGATTCTCTGGCGTTTTTTCAAAGGCCCCGATGCAGCTAATCGGATTCTTGCGCTGGATACACTCAGCATTCTGGTCATTGCCCTGCTGTCGCTGCTGTCGCTGTTTTATCAACGCGGCATCTATCTTGACGTGGCTTTGATCTTCGCGGTGGTCGGATTCGCGGGCGTCATCCTCTTCAGTCGTTTTCTGGAAAAGGGGGTTTAAGTGGAGTATCTGGGCTATCTCTTGATGTCTGGAGGCATGTTTTTCTTTTGGGTCAGCGGCTTGGGGCTGATTCGCATGCCCGATGTCCTGACGCGGATGCACGCCGGCGCAAAAGCGTCGACGCTGGGTTCGCTGCTGATGCTGCTTGGGATGGCCTGTCTGATGCCCGCCTGGGCACCGAAGATCCTCATCATCGCGGTCTTTATCCTGCTGACCAACCCACTCAGCTCCTCGGTCCTGGCGCGTGCGGCCTACCGTAGCGGCGCGCAGATGGTGCCGCTGGCCTGTGACGCCTGCGCCGAACGGAAAGCCGCGCTGACACCGGAAACACCCGCCGAGGAGGCCCAGGCATGACCGGATTACTCGCCATCGCGTTCTTTGCCTGGATGATCGGCGCGGCCATCATGGCCATCGTCCAGTCGGATCTCCTGCAATCCGCCCTTGGCCTGTCGCTCCTGAGCCTGGGCGCGGTCGGTCAGTTCTTTCTGCTCCAGGCACCCGACGTCGCGCTGACCGAGGCGGCCATCGGCGCGGCGGCGAGCAGCTTCGTGATGTTGATGGGCGTGCGCCAGCTTGGACGCACCGAACGGAAGGATCTCCAATGAGCCGCGTCCCACTGCGTAAACGCTTCCGCGTCCAGACCCTGCTGCTGGTCCTGCTCTGCGGCTGGCTGCTAATGCTGCACCTGACGATTCTGCTCAATCATGGCCTTGACGGACTGACGACTGGCGTTGGCGATACCTTGCTGGCGCGTAACAGCGAGACGGCTTCAGCCAATGCCGTGACCTCGGTGGTGGTGAGCTATCGCGGTTTCGATACCCTGGGCGAGGTGACGGTGCTGTTTCTGGCCGCGACCGGCGTGGGTCTGCTGTTCGCGGGCGGGCTGACGCCGTCCCCCGTTCCCCGCGACCGCGACAGCCATCCCAATGAAGTCATGGTGACGGGAACGCGCCTGCTCTTTCCGACGCTCCTGATGCTCGGCGTCTATGTCGTCCTGCACGGTCATCTCTCGCCCGGCGGCGGCTTTCAGGGCGGCGTCATCGTCGCCACTGCCTTCTTCCTGCGCATGATCGCCGATCCCGCGTTTACCCTCGATCACGCGCGGGTCGACTTCTATGAATCGCTCTCGGGCAGCGGCTTCGTGCTGTTTGGGATGCTGGGGCTGGTGCTGGTCAGCACGGCAAGCTTTCTCGGCAATTTCATCCCGCACCCGGTCGAAGCGATGGGTCAACTCGTGAGCGCCGGCGTCATCCCGCTGATCTATCTGTTGGTCGGTATCAAGGTCGGGGCGGAGGTTGGCGCGATCTTCCAGGACATGCTGGAACCGGATCCCGCGCCAGATCACGCACTCGCCGCCAGGGAGCTGTAATCATGCTGGAATTTCTCGATAGCCCCAGGGTGCTTCACGGCATTTATCTCCTGGGAAGTCTCATGCTGTTTTTTATCGGCCTGTACGGACTGCTCGCCAAGCGGCATCTACTCAAGATTTTTGTCAGCATCGAGATCATGGAACTGGCGGTCTATTTGATCCTGATCGCGCTCGCCACCTCGCCCGGCGAGACCGCGCCCATTCTCTCGGATGGCCTGCTGACGTTTACCGGCATGGCCGACCCGATCCCGCAAGCCCTGACCCTGACCGCCATCGTCATCGGCGTCGCGGTGACGGCGCTAGGCACCTCAATGGCGATTCAATATCACCGGCTGACCGGCCATGTTGGCGTCGATGCGATGACTGAACTGAAGGATTGACGATGACACTGCATTTCACGCCCGTCTGGTTCATCGCCGTTCCGCTGCTGCTGGCCTTCCTGTCGCCGCTGTGGGTGCGGCTGCGTCTGCTCATGCCGATCCTGCTGGGTGCCCATGTCGCACTCTTCGCGCTGGCGCTGTCCTGGATTCCGACCGTGCGCGTCGCGCCGCTGCTGGAAACCATCGTCATCGCCCCGCCGCTGGGGATTCATCTGCATCTGGATGCGGTCTCGCTGCTGCTGGTCGCGCTGTTCAACCTCGCCGGCGCGCTGGTCGCGTCCTTTATCTGGTTGAGCAATCGCGAATCCCATCCCTTCAACGCCGCTCAGGACAGGCTCTTCGATTCCGCTCAGGACAGGCTGCGCGGGCGTCCGGCCTTCATTCTGATCCTGCTGCTGATCGCGGGCAGCAGTGGCATGGTGTTGACCGGCGACCTCTTCAATCTCTATGTCTTCCTAGAGATTGCCGGCGTCAGCGCCTATGCGCTGACCGCGCTGCGGCGCGACAAGTCGGCCCTTGAGGCGGGACTTAAATACCTGATCATCGGTTCGGTCGCGGCGATCTTTTTCCTGTTCGCCATCGTTCTTTTGTATCTACAAACCGGCCAACTGAACATGGCCGCGCTCGCCCGCGATTTCGCTGGCATCCCGGCCCCGATGCAGGCACTCATCGGCCTGCTCATGCTGATCGGCCTGGGCATCAAGGCCGAACTCTTCCCCTTTAACTTCTGGGTGCCGGATATCTACCGGGGCAGCGATCCCGAAATCACCGCGCTGTTTTCCGGTGTCTTGGTCAAGGCATTCCTGTTCGTCCTCTTCCATTTGGTGTTCCTGCTGCTGGCCGATCCTACCGTGGCGCGAACCTGGCTGATGGCGCTGGGCGCGACCACCATGCTCGTCGCGGAGGCCGTGGCGCTGCGCCAACAGGATTTGCGCCGCATGCTGGCCTATTCCTCGCTCGGTCAGGTGGGCCTGATCACGCTGGCGCTCGGCTTCGCGTCCGAGGCGACGACCGCTGGCGCGCTCTTTCACATGGTCAACCACACCCTGATCAAGCTGCTGCTGTTCCTGTTGACCGCGTTGATGTTGCGACGTTTTCTGTCGGTCCGGCTGGCGAATCTCCAGGGTCTCGGGCGCGCCATGCCGCTGGCCGCCGGGCTGTTCGTGCTCGGTGCGCTAGCCGTGCTGGGCCTGCCGCCGCTCAGCGGCTTTGCCAGCAAGCTCTGGATTCTCAAGGGCTTCGCCGAGGCTCGGGTCTTCTGGCCGATCGCGCTGATCCTGCTAGCCGCGCTGCTGGAGGCCGGTTATTACTTCCGCTGGATCAAGGTCTTTTACGCGCCCGAACCGCCGGTGACGGCGGGTCAACCCGAGGGTGACTGGGCCTATGCGCCGCTGCTGCTGATCGCGGGTCTGCTGATTCTGCTCGGCGTGGCGCCCTTCCTGTTGGAAGACTGGTTCGTGCAGGCGGCAAAGGCACTGCTGGGACGCGGGGCCATTCTGGAAAGCGTGCTGGGAGTTCAGCCATGAACCTGATCGTTAAATTGCTCTTTCTCGCCCTCTCGCTGACGCCCGCCATGACCCTGCTGACCTGGGATGGCGGGGTCGCCTGGCCGCTGTTCGGCGGGATCACGCTGCTGTTCGATCTCAATCCGGTGTCGGGCTTTTTCCTGCTGCTGCTGGCGCTCGGCGCACCCCTGGTGGCCCTGCCGATGCTTCGACTTCGCTCAGCACGAGTGCTAGACGAAACGCGTGACGAGCCAGCTACCTATGCACTCTACGCGCTGCTGCTGTTGGGAATGCAGCTCCTGCTGCTCTCGGGCGATTTCATCGGCTTTTTCGTCGGCTGGGAGATCATGACCTGGAGCAGTTATCTGCTTCTGCTGCGCTCTCCGCGCACCAACCTGGAGGGCGCGCAGTCCTATATCCTCTTCAATCTCGCCTCCGCCTTCCTGCTGCTGGGCGGAATCCTGGTCTATTACAGCTTGACCGGCGAGTTCACGATTCGCGCCGTCGCCGGACTGGATACCCTGCAAACGCTGTCGCTGGTGACGCTCTTCGGGCTCGCCTTCCTGATCAAGGTCGGCACGCTGCCGCTGCATCTCTGGGTGCCGCGCAGCTACGATCAGGCACCCGATGTCTTCAGCGCATTCCTCTCGGCGTTGATGTCGAAGATGGGGATCTACGCGCTGATCCTGCTGCTGACGCTCTTCCCGGAAGGGCTCGCGGGACTCTTCGGCCAGTTTCTCAAGGGTCCGGCGGCGGGTTACGTGCTGGCCTGGATCGGGGTCATCACCTCCATCGTCGCCACCTTCAAGGCGATCTCGCAGGAGGATATGAAGCGTCTGCTGGCCTATTCTTCCATCGCGCAGGTCGGCTATATCGTGACCGCCATCGGGGTGGGCAGCTCGCTGGCCATCGGCGGCGCGCTCTTTCACTCGCTGGTGCATACCCTGGTCAAGCTGCTGCTGTTCATCGCGATTGCCGGGATCGTCCTGCAAACCGGACACCGCCGTTTCATCGACCTCGGCCAACTCATCGGGCGGATGCCAATCTCCTTTTTCGGCGTCCTGATCGGCATCATCGGTCTGGCCGGCATGCCGCCGCTACCGGGGTTCGCGTCCAAATATCTGATCTACGTTTCCCTGCTGGAGGCGCACTGGCTGCTGCTGCTCGCCGCCATGATCCTCTCCAGCACCGCGGCCTTCGTCTATTGCTACAAGCTGATCTACGGTCCCTTCCTGGGTCACGCCAATTCGCCCGAGGCCCGGGTGGCGACCGAAGCACCCTGGCAGTATCTCGTGCCGCAGATCGTCCTGATGGGCTTGCTGGTCGCGCTCGGGATCTTTCCGGGTTGGGCCATCGAGATCCTCATCGATCCCGTCCTGACCGCCCTGGGGATGACACCCATCGGCGCGCCAGCCTGGGGACAACTCGCCACCGCCTATGGCGGTTATGACGGCGTGGTGCTGATGTCGGTATTCGCAACGGTCTTCGTGCTGGTGACGGCGATCTTCTTCCTGCTACGCGGGCGGATGCGTCAGGCGGGCAGTCCCTACGATCTCAGTTATGCGGGCGAGGTTCCAACCGCCGAGACGCCGCTGCATTATGGTGCCGGCATGGGCCGCGAACTGCGCCGCATCCCGCTGGTGGGCTGGATCCTGAATCACAGCACACAGGGTTTTTATGCCGGCCTGGTGCGCCAGATCCAGGCCGCGGCCGGACTTCTGAGCGGGCTCTATTCGGGCAATCCGCAGACCTGGATTCTGCTCGCCGTGCTGATCTTCGCCGCGACCCTGACCCTTCAGTCAGTGACAGGAGCTTAATCGATGGTGCATCACCTCCTCGACGCACTGGCCATGCTCGGCATGAGCTATGTCATGGGCTTCCTCTTCTATGGCTTCTACCGCCAGTTCAACGCTCGCGTCCAGCGCCGCTGGGGGCCGAGCATCTGGCAGAACTTCTTCGACAACATGAAGCTTCTGTTCAAGTCGGAGACCCTCAGTCATGGCGCCATGTTCTTCTTTGGTCCCATGATCATCATGGCGGG
>NZ_CAIPNF010000232.1 GCF_903866365.1 uncultured Thiocystis sp. | reverse complement strand
GTCTTCCGCCGACTCATGGAGCAGGCGGTCGTTACCGAGCCCGTCACTGAAGCCGCAGTGACGCATGGCTATAAGTGGTGACCACAACATATAGGGCGTGGAGGCACTAACCGACCACCCCCCTTCCGGAAATCGCCTAAGGCGGATGCGCTAGACTTAAAACACGTTCATGACTACAGGTGTCCCGCCATGTCACTGACTGTCGAAGACTTCCGGCTGTCATTCGCCGATGGCCTTGAACCGGAGAGCGACGAGCCGGAAATGGAAAGCACGCTACATTACGAACAGCTCGCCCTTCTGGTCAGCTTGCTGGAATGGCATTGGCGTGCTCGGGACGACTATTTCATCGGCGCCAATCTCAGTGTGTATTTCAGGAAAGATCAATTCACCCGGCGCGAACTGCGTGGCCCTGATTTTTTCCTGGTGCGTGGCGTGGAGCGACGACCTCGGCGCTCCTGGACCGTCTGGCTGGAGGGCGGGCGCTATCCGGATCTGATCATCGAACTGCTTTCGGATGCCACCGCGCGGGGCGATCGCACCATCAAAAAGACCCTCTATCAGGATGTCTTCCGTACCCCGGAGTATTATTGGTTTTCGCCCGACACCGGTGAATTCGCCGGCTTTCATCTGCTGGACAGGCTCTATCAACCGATCCCAGCAGACCCCCAGGGCCTGCTGGCGAGCCCCATTCTAGGTCTGCGGCTCGGCGTCCATGAGGGTCTTCTGCGCTTCTTCGACGAGAGCGGCGCGCCGATTCCCACGCTGCCCGAAGTGATCGACCAGGAACAGGCATTGGTCAAGCAGCAACAGGCATTGGTCAGACAGGAACAGGCACTGGTCAGACAGGAACAGGCACTGGTCAGACAGGAACAGGCGCTGGTCAGGCAGGAACAGGAGCGCGCCGAACAGGAGCGGGAACGCGCCAATCAGGAACGGCTGCGGGCGGACCAATTGGCCGAAAGGCTGAGGGCGTTAGGGATCGACCCCGAGTTAAATTGATCCGTGAACAACGAACGAGGACTGGGAGCGCCGGCATCCTGTCGGCCGCACCCACTCAACCCCTCCATCCGGCCAGGATCTCCATGCAGATCCGATTCATCTCCGCCGCCCGCTCCGGGCTGTCGGCCTCGGTATAGGCGCGCAGTTCAGGCGCATTGCCCGATGGGCGCAGGTGCGCGATCTCGCCGCTGACAAACGTCATCCGCAGGCCGTCGGTCATCTCCAGGTCGGTGACCGCGCCGAACTGTGCGCCAAACACCGCCTCGATGGCCGCTTTATCCCGCTGAACATCGCCGCTGGACAACGCCGCGATGCCGGCCCGGGCGATCTCGGTCGGGAAGTCCTTGAGACGGTCGCTGTGGGTGAAACGGCCCGGCAGATCGCGGGCGAGCGCGGACAGCGGCTTGCCCTGTTCGACCGCGTCCAGCAGGATGGTCACGGCGACAATGACGGCATCCCTCGTTGGGAGTGCCGCCAGCACGCGACCGTCGCGATCAATGTCCGTGCCAAGCAAAAAACCGCCGTTAGCTTCGTAGCCAACCACGGGAGCCAGACCCTCGCCCATTGCCTGCAACATGCCCGCGATGACGAATGGCGAGCCGATTCGGGTGCGTCTCACCGACTCGAAACAGCCGCATTTTTCCACCGCCGTGTTGCTGCTCACCGGGGTCACAACGCCCCGGGCGCCGAGTTGGCGCGCGCAGAGCACGCCGGCGATATCCCCGCGCAGCCAGGCGCCCGTCTCGTCGCCGATCAGCGGGCGGTCGCCGTCGCCATCCGCCGACACCAGCGCATCGAATTGGCCGCTCGCGGCCCAGTCGCGAGCCAGGACAACATCCTCGGGTCGGATCGCCTCGGTATCGACCGGGATGAAAACCTCCGAGTGTCCCAGCCGGGCGACCCGCGCGCCCAGACCCGCGAGCACGGCAACGTAAGCCTCGCGCGCCACGCTGGAATGCTCATAGACGCCTACCCGCAGGCCATGGAGACAATCCGCGGGGAAAAAGTCCAAATAACGGCCGACATACTCACGGTAGGCGACCGGATCCGGATCAGGCAGAGCCGCGCCCTGCCCCACCGCAAAGCCGCCGAGCGCATCGAACAGACCCTCCGGACGCCGGATCTCCTGAAGGCTGATCCCTTCCTCGTCGCGCTTGAGGATTTCGCCCGTGGGCAGATTAAATTTGATGCCATTGCGATCGTCGGGGATATGACTGCCGGTCACCATGAGGGTCGACATGCCCCGTGCCATGCCATAAGCAACAAGCGCCGGGCTAGGGATCGGGCCGACATTGCACGGACGATAACCGAGATCGATGACGGCCGCGGCGCAGGCATTCATGATGCGCGGCGAACTGGGGCGCAGATCCCCCGCGATCCCGACATCCTGACCCGAAGCCAGGATTCCGGCCGTTTTGAGATAACCAAGAAAACCCGCCGTATAGGCATAACAGACCCAATCGGTCATGTCCGCGGCCAGCCCACGGGCACCGCTGGTGCCGAACTTGACACCGCTTTCGTTCATCAGATCGCCAATACGCATGCTCGCTTCCCCGTGGAGAACAGTGGCCGGCTGAAGGTGATTCGCTCCAATCGCAATCTTACCCCAGTCATCCCGCGCATAATCAATCTCGCAGCGACCGACCCTTGTGAAAGACAGAACACGATCGTATCTCAAGAGGGCTTTTCACCGGTCAAACCGCATCCAGGTTACAGACTTTGGTTTTGAGCATTTCGCTTCGCGGATACCCAACCTGACCGGCCAGCCGGGGCTGAAGAAAAACCAACACGCAGGCGGCTCAGCCTGCATCGTCATCACCAGTGCAACCGAAAAAAGATCCATTAAAACGAGGATTCATCATGATCGTGACGAAACCATTCATCCCGCTCGCAGCGTCCGCCGCCTTGGTTCTGGCCTTGACCCAAACGCTCCTGGCGCCCAGCGCGATCGCTGCCGAACCGCAACCCGCGCCTACGAAGGCCGACGAGCCCGCGGCTCCCGCCCCTTACCCAGCCAGTGCGAAACCAGCCAATGCCACGCCGACGCCGGCCGAAACCGCTCGCGCCGAAGTCAAAGAGCGTCGCGCGGCCATGCTGGCGGAGCGCAAGAAGCGTTACGACGATTTGCGCGCGAGTGCCGCCGAGATTGGGGTGGAGATGCCTAAAACTCCGCCTTGGGAAACGCTGCCCGCGATGCCGGAACCGCCCGAGATGGGCGCCCGACACGGGATGTGGGACGAGGATGACGCAGCGATGCGCCAATGGCGGGAAGACATGAAGGCACGGATGCAAGAGCGAATGCGCGCCATGACTCCCGAGGAGCGGCAGGCCATGCGCGAGGAACGCTGGAAGCGGATGCGCGCGGACGCGGCGGAGCGTGGGATCGAGATGCCCGAGACGCCACCTTGGGAGGAAGCCGAAAAGCGCCAGCAGGAGATGGAGAAACGCTTCGAGGAATACCGCAAGACCGTCGAACAGATGACCGATGAACAGCGTGAAGCGGCCCAGGCACTCTTCGGGCGTCCCCCGGCAAGGATGTCGCGCCCCATGCCTTACCCTGACGCCGGCCTAGATCAGGAGTCTTGGGGTTATCCGGGCGATGGCGCTTATCGCCACGCTCCACGAGGCATGATGCATCGGCCCATGATGCCCTACCCGGAGGATCAGGGTTACAATCAAGGTCCGCCGCCCTGGTCGACTGGCAACTGAGGATCGACAGATCTTTAAGAGCCGGATCCATGCGCAACGCTCGTTGCGCACGGGTCCGCCAATGAATCAGGAGCGGGAGTCGTCCGATCCCGTCACGCTGTCGGCGGCACTGTCCACGAGATGACGATCAGGAACCTCAAGCCATCGATCGAGCAGCCCCTGCACCGTTTCGACACCCTGTCGTTCCAGTGCCGAAAACAACTGCACCGCAACCCTGCCATCGTCATTCGCGACCTCGCGCTCCACCGCGAGCCGGGTCGCCTGCGCGGCGCCCCGTTTTAGTTTATCCGCCTTGGTCAGCAGCAGCAGGATCGAGCGTTCGCCCCGCCGGCCCCAGTCCAGCATCCGCCGGTCGAATTCCGTCAGCGGGTGACGGATATCCATGACGATCACGAGCCCGGCCAGCGAACGGCGATATTCCAGATAGTTCGCCAGATGTTGCTGCCATTGCAGCTTGATGGCCTCCGAGACCTTGGCATAGCCATAGCCCGGCAGATCCACCAATCGGCGTTCCGCGTCCAGTTCGAAGAAGATGATCTGTTGGGTTCGACCGGGGGTCTTACTCGTTCTTGCCAGGCTCTTCTGATGGCAGAGCGTATTGATGGCACTCGATTTACCCGCGTTCGAGCGACCCGCGAAGGCGACTTCGCGACCGGTATCGGCAGGCGTCTGATCGAGCCGCATGGCGGCGGTGAGAAAGTGAGCACGCTGATAGAAGGGATTCATCTGCATTGTCACGCTAGGCTCCGATCGCGGATCCAGTGGCCGGAAGCGCCGCCCTCTTTCTCCAGAAGGCGGACGTTCGAGATTGTCATCCCGCGATCGACGGCCTTGCACATGTCATAAATCGTCAGCAGACTGACCTGGACGGCGCAGAGCGCCTCCATCTCGACGCCGGTCTGGCCCGTGGTTTCAACGGTTGCGCGGCAACAGACCGAAGCGTCCTCGGCACGAATGGTCAGAGCGATCTCGGCCCTGGTCAGACTCACGGGATGACACAGCGGCACCAGATCGGCGGTCCGTTTTGCCCCCATGATCCCGGCGATGCGCGCGATTCCCAGCACATCGCCCTTGGCGTGGCGACCCGACTCGATCAGCGCGAGGGTGGCCGCCTCCATGAGGATCCAGCCCTCGGCCACCGCGTGCCGCCGGGTCACGGCCTTGCCCCCCACATCCACCATGTGGGCCTCGCCCGTTGGAGTGAAGTGGGTCAGCGGCATTAAAAGGCCGGCTTTTCCGGGGCGTTTTCGAACATCTCGACGCTCGCCATGATCTCCTGACAGGCTTCATCGCGATTGCCCCAACCGCCGACGCGCACCCACTTGCCCTCGTCGAGATCCTTGTAGTGCTCGAAAAAGTGCGCGATCTGATCCAGCAGATGCGGCGGCATATCGCGGAAACTCTCGACGTTGCGATAGCCCTTGAACAGCTTGTCGATCGGCAGCGCGAGGATCTTGGCGTCGTCGCCGGACTCGTCGGTCATCGTCAGCACGCCGATCGGCCGGCACTTGATGACGGATCCGGAGATCAGCGGATAGGGCGTCACCACGATCACGTCCACCGGGTCGCCATCCGACGACAAGGTGTGCGGCACATAACCATAATTGCAGGGATAGTGCATGGCCGTGGACATGAAGCGATCGACGAACATCGCGCCGGTCTCCTTGTCCATTTCGTACTTGACAGGCTCGGCGTGGGACGGGATCTCGATGATCACGTTGATGACATTGGGCACATTATCGCCCCGGGAAACCTTCGATAAATCCATGGATCGGCCTCAGTGGTTCAGCAGTGTGGGCGTTGCGGCATAAAGCCTTCGGACTCAATGCAAAAAGGCCCTGACGGGCCTGGCGCGACGTTTGATTGCCAATTGTAATCCATCCCAGGCTTGGAAATCTCAATCCTTGAGCGCGACAACCTTGTCAAGGACCGGATGCGTTCCGTTGCTCGATCAGCCGGATTCGCGCCAACCGGCCGGTATCGGAGTCGACACGGTTTAGCGTCCCGTCCCAGAAAAATCGCGCCCTGGCTGGAGCCCGAAGGTTGTTTCCAGATCCAGTTCCCGAATCAAGTCATCCGCCGCGCCCCGACCATGCTCACGCTGAATCTCGCCCAGGATCAATCGCACGGCATGGCGGTTATAACCGCCGCCGAACTGAAGTTGGGTACGAATCAGCGCGCGGGCATGGTCGAGCGTCATGCGTCGATCAAACCTCGAACGCCGCGAGCTTGCGCGCCACCGGGGCATTCTTCAGCGTGACGTATTTCGGCAGACCATGCTCGAACGGCGGGTAGTCTTCGCCCTGGATCAGCGGGATCAGATACTCCTTACAGACTGGCGTGATGCCGAAGCCGTCTTCGGTGATGAAGTCGCGCGGCATGAATTTCTCGACATTAGCGACCTCCGACAGCGGCGCCTCGCCCACTTCCCTGGCATAGGGATCGCTGCTCAGACGCCGGACGGTCGGCATCACGGCCTTGTGTCCGGCCAGCGCGAACTCGACCCCGGCCCGGCTCATGGCATACGCCTGCTCGACATCGGTCTTGGAGGCGAGATGACGCGCGGCACGCTGGAGATAATCGGCCATCGGGATACCTGGTGCCCTCGGAGACGACAATGGTGCAGAAATCGAAACGTTCGACCTTCTTCCTTAAGACTGCGGCGAGGAAGTGCGCCTGATCGAATTTGGTCTCGGGAAGAGAAGGAATGAAGACCATAAATGCCGTTTATATAACGCGCAAGCATGAGTATAAACGCTTCATCATGATCGCTCTGTAAGTACTTCATTACAATTGTTTGTAGGAATGCGACTCATGATATTAGCTGAATTGAATCTTATATTCTTTTCCATATGATAATAACATTCCCCGAAGTTCAGCTTCAAGTAATTTAAAATTCTTATAAGCCGAGTTTGGCATCCATTCATATTTGACTTTACGCCAAAGAATTTCGATTAGATTTAATTGCGGTGAATAAGGCGGCAAAAAATAGAGTGATAAGCC
>NZ_CAIPNF010000231.1 GCF_903866365.1 uncultured Thiocystis sp. | reverse complement strand
TCGCGCGCAACCGGCTCGCCATCGTCCATGATCCGCAGAGCGCCGCCGCGGCCTACGGTCTGGCCGAGATCCTCGACCTGACGCGAGCCGGCGTGCTGCATGCCGAGGCCGCCCGCGAGTCCATTCTCAATCAGGCAGCCCTGCTGGCCGCGACGGTGGCCGTCGACCCCGAGCGCTTCGCGGACTTCCGCGCACTTCTGCAACCGCGCCAGGAGCTGAACCCCGGCGCACTGGCGGCGCTGGCGGTCGTGAAGGGATTTGCACGCAAATGGATCTGACCGGACACCTCGCGTTGGTCCTGGCCGCCTGTCTGCTCGATGCGCTCTTCGGCGATCCGGTGTATCGACTGCATCCGATCCGGGTCATCGGCGCCTGGAGCCTGCTGTGGGAGCGCGCGTTCTTCGCCCTCGGGTGGAATGGACGGCTCGGCGGCATGTTGCACTGGCTGCTGGTCGTTGGCGGCGCGCTCGCGGCCTGGTGGGGGGCGCGGTTGGGACTCGGGCTGCTGCATCCCTGGCTGGTGCCGGCCTGGGATCTCTTCGTCGCCTACAGTCTGCTGTGCATGCGCGATCTGCTGTGGCACGGCCAGCGGGTGCTTGATGCACTCGACGACCTGCCGACCGCGCGCCAGCGTTTGAGCCTGCTGGTCGGACGCGATACCGCGCATCTGCCACGCGACGGCATCGTGCGCGCCACCATCGAGAGTCTGTCGGAGAACCTGACCGATGGCGTGCTGACGCCGCTCTGGGCCTTGTGTCTGTGCGGTCTGCCAGGGCTGATCCTGGTCAAGGCGGTGTCGAGTCTGGATTCCATGGTCGGCTATCGGAACGAACGCTACGGACGTTTCGGTTGGGCCGGGGCACGCTCGGATGACCTGATCCACTGGCTGCCGGCGCGGCTGTCGGTCCCCTTGATCGCCACGGCGGCGGCAGTTCTCAATCTACATCCCCGACTCGCCTTTCGTGCCGCCTGGACCGATCACGCCATGCTCCCGAGCCCCAATTCAGGCTGGAGCGAGGCCGCCTGTGCCGGCGCGCTGCGGGTGCGTCTGATCGGTCCCATCCGCTATGGCGGGCGGTTGGTCACCGAGCAATACATGGGCGATCCCGACTGGCCGGCGGATCTCGATGGCGCACATCTGCGCCAGGCACTGCGCCTGATGCTGGTCTGCTGTCTGCTTGCGGTGGGGGTCGGCATGAGCCTGGGCGCGCTGGTGTGGCGATAGCCGCCTGGATCGCGCGGGCGTCCCGGGAGGTTGACCGGAGATGTCGCTCTCATAGAGAATCGAGCCAGCATCGCTGGGTAAGCGGTTCCAGTCGTTTCTGGCCGGCGTTTTCCGTTGCGGCAAGCGGTGGCCATCCGCGTCGCTCAAGCCACCACTTCAAACTTCTGATCGTTGAATGAGTGATTCCCGCCGATTATGTCGATACACACCGTTTGGATCATGAATGGCAAGGGGGGCGTCGGCAAATCGGTGCTCATGATGGTCTTATCCTGCCTCTACGATGCGATGGGCCGCCCACTGCGTCTCATCGATATCGACGACAAGGCCAAGCTGGCCGAGTTCGCGGGCCACGATAACGTCCTCTCGCTGCGCATTGGCGCGGACATCAAGGCGTTGCGAGCCGATCCTTCGCTCGCCTACAGCTACTGGGATCAACTGGCGGCCGAGATTCTGGAGCGGGATACGGGCGTCGATCTCGGGGCCAACATGGATCGCCATATCCTCGAATGGGCCGTCAAGTCCGAACTGGGCGAGCTCTTGAGCGAGAGCGGGGTGAGCATGGATATCTATGTCCCCATCACCGCCGACCCATTGGCGGTCACCGCGGGCATCGAGGTGCTGGAGTCCGCCGCCAAGGCTTTTCCAGACAGCCGGCGGATTCTGGTGCTCAACCGGATCGCCGGACATTTTAATGCCTATGAGGCCACCCCGGAATTTCATCGCATCGCGGCGATGCGGGCCGACGGACTGATCGTCGTCGGCATGGAGCCCTGCCTGAGCGAGGCCTGGACCGATTTCGAGCGTCTGAAGCTGCCACCTTGGCGGATCCTGCAGATGAATGCCGCCACGGTGGCGCAACAGACCGGACTGGGGATCCTTGCCGCCAAGCGCGCGGTCGGCGATTATGCTTCCTGGATCAAGCAGTTGCATCAGAGCTTCGCGTCGCTGGTCCCGCTTCCTCCGAAATGAACGCGGATTGCCGCGGCCTGCAATCCGAAGACCCCAGCGGGCGAGCGCCACTCGCCCGACATCATGAACACGGCTGTGGCTGTCGATGAATGCACGCTGGCTTGCTCACCTCGATGCCCATATTGCAACCGGCCAGGTCGCCGTGGAAGCCGCCAGCGCGGAACTCCTGAGCGAGTTGCTCAAACTCGAGCCGGAACAACGCTGGTGCCTGCTGTTGCGGCGGGATCCGCGTCTCGCGCGTCTGGTTGCCGTGGATTACCGGCGCCTCTTGACCTTGATGGTCGAGCTGGAAGCCAGCGCGCTCGCGGCCGCCCCGCTCCCGCCGCAACCCTGCATCGCGGATACGTCGGCGCCGCTGGCTTTGCCAGTCCTCGCACCGCCCCCGCTCTGGCGCTCGCGGCGCATCCTCTGGCCTCTCGGTTTGTCCTTATTGGCGTTGACGGGTGCGGCAAGCGGGTTGTGGCTGTCGAGCCAGGAAGGGCAGCATCGCCTCTCGCGCCTGGAACAGGAGGCCCAGACCTGGTGGCGGACACTGGACAGCGCCAGCGCCAATCCGGCGGCGGAGGGAACGCGGCGGATCCTCGACAACGAACGTCAGCGTCGCGCCATGGTGGCCTTTGTGATGCTTGAGACTCTGTCGAGAAAACTCGCCGAGGGTCAGCCCTTCGCGACCGAACTGGTCGCGCTCCACCGAATCTGGCCGGACCCGGCGCAACTGGCCTTCCTGGAGCCGCTCGCCGCGCGGGACACCGCCGAGCCGGTCGCCCTGCGCGCGGAGCTGACCCGTCTGAACGCGGATTTGACCCGGCAGCGCGGCGAATGGACACAGTTGGCGCAATTTGGACGGGTGAGCCCCGCGGACTATGCCGCGCGCATACAGACCCTGGAGACCTTGCGCGACCAGGCGGACGCGGCGCTGACGCAGGCCAGTCAGGGAGCCTGGCGGGCGGCGCTGGATGCCGTGGCGGAGGTTGAGGATCCCGCGTATCGGCATTGGCGCGAGCGCGTCGCACGCTGGCTGGAAGCGCGGGACGCCGTCGCGGAACTCGTGACACAGGCATGGGCGCAATGGACATCCGACCTGCCGGACGTGCCCAGAGTGCCACCGTCATGAGCGGTCTTTCTTAGGGCGTGTCATCCATTCTCGTTGCGTGGGATGAGCATGGAGATCAATGGCATCTCCATCCCTTGAGCGGGATGCAGGCCCTGCCTCCCGCATCTACGCCACCGACGCGGCGAATGAATTCGCCCCTACAGGGATGCCGCGCAACATCCGCGTCAGCCGGCGTCCTCATCCACGCGGATCACCAGACACTCTTGACCGCGGTTGCGCAAGCGTTTGCACCAGTCCGCGGCCGCGCGCTGGCTGTCCCAGCCGATAACGCGCAGCCGATAGAAGTCGTCGCGCGCGTCGCCAAAACGCGATTGACTGATCACGAGCCGCAGGCGATCGAGCATCACGGCGTGCTTGCGCATGAAGACCTGGCTGTCTTCCCGAACGCGATCCAGCGAACGTCCGGCCAGCACCTGCACCGACCAGCGGTCATCGGGGAGAGGCGGGACCTGAATCTCCAGTGGCCCCGTCTTCCGTTCAGGCGGATCGGGCATGAGGTTCTCCACGCTGTTCGTCATCGCCGCGTCTTCGGTGTCATCCCCCATGAGCAGCGATGCCCAGGCATCTGGTGTGTATGCCAGAGCCGGTTTGTCCGATGCATCCAACAGCTCCGGTTTATCCGGTGTGTCGACCGGCTCCGGATTGGTCGGCATCCTGCTTTCCGTGCTGGATTGCACATGCGTCGGCAACAGGCGTTCGGCAGCGGGCAGGAGTCCGTTAAACCCCTTCCACCAGGGCGGCTCCGGCAACCGGAGGTGCAACAAGAGCCCGAACGACAGGGCTAGAAGCAGCAGGAGCGGCGTTAGCGCGCGCGCCCGTCGCGTCGGCGGTTGGGTGCGGAAGCGTTCGTCGAACCCCGGTACCCTTTGCTGGCGCCTGGCCTCCCAGGTCTCGTCATAGAGCAGCGAGGAAGGATCCATGAGCCAGGCATGGATGCGTTTATTCATCTTGTCGCGATCACGGCTCAGGCGCGCCCGGCGCGTCCGGAAAGACCAGCGATGCGCCGGTTGCTGGCGTTCCGCGTGCACCCACAGCCATTCCGCGGCCAGTTCCAGATAGGCTTGGCTGGCAGCGCATGGCAGACAGTGTGCCAATAATGGCAGGCCGCGCTCGCCGGCATCCCTGACCGCATCGTCGAGCGGGATCTCGGTCAGCAGCATGAGGTGCCCATACTCCTGACGCAAGGTGCTGGCCAGCGCCTGAGCGGAGGCGCTCGGGGTGTGCCGGACGAGCAGCAGATGCACGCCGAGCAGCGGCTGCTGGAGACCGGCGCGCAGACGACCGATGGTCTTGAGCAGGGTGGGGAGACCTTCGAGGACGCCGGATTCGCAGGGCACGGGCACCAGGATCCGGTGCGCGGCGGCCAGGGCATTCAGGGTGAGCAGTCCCACGGACGGTGGGCAGTCGATCACGATGAAATCGAAATGGAACGGCAGCGCGGGCAAGGTCGCGAGCGCCTGATGCAGCCGGGTCCGACTGTCGCCGAGCAGGCTCAGCTCGCTGTCGAGACCGCTCAGACCGGGACTGGCCGGCACCAGAAAGAGATCCGGAATTTCGGTGGCGGTCATCATCTCGCGGGTCAAATTCGCCTCGCGCAGCAGGCGTTCCGTGCCGTTGGACTGGACGCCGGACATCAGGGTCAAGCCGGTCTGTCCATGGGGGTCCAGATCCATCAGCAAAACGGTACGGCCCGCGGCAACCAGTGCGATGGCTAGATTGAGCGCCGTGGTGCTCTTGCCAACGCCCCCTGGTTGGCTGGCGATGGCGACGACCTCCGGCGAGGCGAGCCGCGGATCAGTGCGCGTCCGGTTCATGACGGTGTCCCTCGTTGGCGGAGGGAATGTCGGTAATGAGACTTTCCAGACCCTGGCGTTGGCGCCCGAGACGCGCCCGGTTCGTCCCGTCAATGGGTCGCGCGAGTTCCTGATCCATGGCCGAGGGTTCGGTTGGCGCCAGAGGGCTGTCCTCGATCATCCGGGCCGCGCTGCCGGCCTGGCGGCGCTGCCGTGGATCGCCAGCGAGCCGCCGCGCGCTCGAAACCCTCAAGCGGTCGGTCGGCGGTTCGGCCACCGCGTGCAGCAGGGCGGTCTGGCGGCGCATCAGTTGCTGACGCGGGGGCGGTCGCCAGACGCCCGGTTCCATCGCGAGCGGGTCGTGAGGAGCGTGGGCGGACGCGGCTGACCGCAGGGCCTGAGATTGCGGATTGTTTGACAAGCGCGGCGTCAATGCCCGCGCGCGGACGCGCGGCGCTCGCCAGTGGCGCCATCCCAGGAACAACGCCACGAGCGTGACTCCCAGCAGGACGGACAGGATGACGGAGGGAATGTTCATCGCGATGGGCGCGCGATCCGAGCGTCGATGGCAGCCAGATGGCGATCGCCGTCTGTCTCGACAGCAGCGCGCCAGCGTGAATCCACAGGTTGACACATGGTAAAAAATCGCGTTTTCCGCATGCGCAAAATTACGACTCTCCCAGACCATCCAGCGACATCGGATACACCTCCTCGATCGCGAAGGGCTCGGCCGCATCCGGGTCGACGCTGACCCAGATGCCGCCGACGACGGGCGAGCCCGGTACCTCGGCCCGGACGAAACGCGCAAAGGGCTGGCCAGTGCCGGGATCGATCAGTGGCCGGTCATGCTTGAAACTGTGCGAGTCGCCATGAATCAGCAGGACTGGCCCCGCATAATCCGCCATCAGTTGCACCAACGCGCGTCTTGTCGCGGCAAAGCCGCGCGGCGAACGGGTCTTGTGAAACAGCGGATCGGCATGGAACAGCAGCACCATCGCCCGCGCGCCCCGCGCGTTGGCCAGACGGGTCGCGCGGCGCAGCGCGTCGCGGTTGGCCTGATCGCGTCGCTCGAACTCGGCCATCGCGGCCGGGTCGTCCTCGCGATCGCCATTGTCGCTGCCGACCACATGCAGCGCGACGAACAGCACCTGCTCGCGCAGGAAGGAATAGAGTTCCGGGTAGGTCGCGACGCCATCGCGCCGGGCTGGCGGGCTGATGTCAAGTGCCGCGAGCCGCAGCACCCCGGGATCGTCGAAAAAGATGTCGCGCAGCCGTGCCAGCCGTTCGAGCGGATCGAACCCCCCGGCCTTTGCGCGATGACAATCGGTCCATTCATTGTCGCCCGGCGTGTAGACCACCGGGACGGGCTGGGCGCGGAACAGCTCGGCGATGTCCTGGAGACGGGCATCGGTGCAGGGCTCGCTACCGCTCTTGATGTCGCCAATATGGACCAGAAACGGAGTCCGCCGCTGGGCAACCGCGGCCGCGAACAGCCCTTGTAACTGCGACAGTTCGGCCGGCGCATAGGGCGCGTCGCCAGTGGCGAAGAAACGCAGGGGCGCGGCGGAGACGGGCGTTGCCACGCCTCCTGGCAGCACGAGGAGCAAGATCAGCAGGATGTGGAATGAGCGTGAAAAACCATGCATGGGAGTCGTTGCCTCGCTGATGGGGCCGCCGGAAAACCTGATGCATCATGCCCGCCCGCCGGTCGCGGCGCAATTTGCAACGGCCGCGCGGGTCGGACAAACCACGGGAGCGAGGTATAGAATCCGGTCATGACCACACCCAATCCAACCCCCTACGCCAATCTCACCCCGGATCTCGTGCTCGATGCGGTGGAGAGTCTCGGACTCCTGACCGATGGGCGTCTGCTGGCGCTGAACAGCTATGAAAACCGGGTCTATCAGGTCGGTCTCGACGAATCCACGCCGGTCATCGCCAAGTTCTACCGGCCGGGACGCTGGAGCGACGCGGCCATCCTGGAGGAGCATGCCTTCACCCTGACGCTGGCCGAACACGAGATTCCGGCCGTCCCGCCATCGATTATCGATGGTCGCACCCTGCATCCCTTCGGTGGCCATCGCTTCTCGCTGACCCCGCGCCGGGGCGGACGCACGCCGGAGCTGGAGGACGCGGCGGTGCTGGAATGGATCGGGCGTTTCATCGGACGCATCCATGCCATCGGGGCCGTCGCGCCCTTCGCGCATCGCCCGACCCTCGACATCGACAGCTTCGGCACCGAACCGCGCGCGTTCCTGCTGGCCAACGACTGGATTCCGAGCGACCTGCTGCCCGCCTATGCCAGCGTGGTCGAGCAGGCGCTCCAGGGTGTGCGGGACTGCTATGACCGTGCCGGTTCGGTGCAATACCTCCGGCTGCACGGCGACTGCCATCTCGGCAATCTGCTCTGGACCGACGCCGGGCCGCACTTCGTCGACTTCGACGACGCCCGCATGGGACCGGCGGTGCAGGATCTGTGGATGCTGCTTTCGGGCGAGCGCGGCGAGATGAGCCGCCAGCTTGCCGACGTTCTGGCCGGTTACGAGGACTTTCAGGACTTCGACCCGCGCGAGCTGCATCTGATCGAGGCGCTGCGCACCCTGCGCATCATTCACCACGCCGCCTGGCTCGCCCGCCGCTGGGAGGATCCGGCCTTTCCGGCTGCCTTCACCTGGTTCGGCAACCAACATTATTGGCAGAACCATATCCTGCAACTGCGCGAACAGATCGCTGCCATGGAAGAAGGCCCGCTCTGGTCGGCTTAAGATGTTCCGGCGGCTCTTGCGGCGCGCCGGCGGATCCGGGCGGTTACGCGCGCGCCGACTGTTCGCCATGCCGACAGTGCCGCTTGACGCAACTCATGACATAGTGAACGAGCGTGGCGCCAACGGCGAGGAAGACGACGCTCGTGATGCCGGCGCGCGGCAGGGGAGCGGTCATGGACAGACCGAGCATCAGCCAGGTGACGAAGGCGATGACACTGGTGAGGATGAAAATGACGGCGAAGGTCCAGGCCGGGGGATTGCACTTGGGGCAGAGGTTCATGCTGGATCACTCTCTTTGGATTCTGGGATGGAACCCGTTGACGCTATCCCTAGACTGACATGGATGTGGCACGCGGCAAGGACAGTCAGGCTCCGCCTGCCCGCTGACACCTAAACCGCGTCTGCTCCGATGGCCGGGTGTTCGTACCAACCTGGCCGATCGCTTAAAACGACGCAAAGCGCGCTGGACGCCCTTTTAGCTTAGCCCGCTTCCCGACCGACAGCGCATTGAAATGGATCAATCTCCACAAATAAAGATGCCCGACGAGAAGCGGGCAAGGTCGCATGACTGACCGAATCGAGTCACGCCAACGGCTCGCGAGGATCCTGGCGGCGGCGCTCCAATCGGTCGCTGGCCGCGCGGCGGTGCGTCGCGCGCTGGCCGCCCGACCGATCGCCGGACCGGTCTGGCTCTGCGCCATTGGCAAGGCGGCGGAGTCGATGGCGCTGGGCGCCTGCGACAGCCTGGGCGTGGCCAGTGCTGGCGGCTTGCTGATCACTAAATCCGGACACCTGAACCCATCCCGGCTCGCGCGCCTCGGGATCGAGTCCCTGGTCGGCGGCCATCCAGTCCCCACCGCCGCCAGCCTGGACGCGGGCGCGCGACTGCTCGCCGCGCTCCGGGAGGCGCCGACCGACGCCACCCTGCTCTTTCTGCTCTCGGGCGGTGCGTCGAGTCTGGTCGACGTCCCGGTGCCGGGGTTCGACCTCGCGGATCTGCAACGTCTGAATCGCTGGCTGCTCGGCAGCGGACTACCGATCGAGGCGATGAATCTGGTCCGCAAATCGGTCTCGCGGATCAAGGCGGGCGGGTTGCTGGGATACCTTGCCGACCGACCCGTCCGACAACTGGCAATTTCCGATGTGCCTGGCGACCGTCCCGGCGTCATCGGCTCGGGTCTGTTGACGCCCGAGCCGGATCTGGCGCGGCGCGCGGGGCACCTGGAACTTCCGGAATGGCTGGCAGACTGGGTCCGACGTGGATTGGCTGAACGGACCAATGCAGACAAGCCAGTTCCCGCGACAACGCCCGGCTTGAGCCCCGCCATGGAACTGGTTGCAACCCTGGCGTCCGCCAAGAACGCGGCGCTGGAAGCCGCCAGGCGGGAGGGTTTGCCCGCGCGGTTGCATGCGACCTTCATCCAAGGCGATGCCGCCCAATGCGGGCGAACGCTAGCCCGTACCCTGATCGACAGCGCCCCGGGTCTGCAGATTTGGGGCGGAGAAACGACCGTGCGTCTGCCGGAATCGCCTGGACGTGGTGGACGCAACCAACATCTGGCCCTAGCGGCGGCAGTCGAGATGTCCGGCCGAGACGATTGTCTGCTCCTCAGCGTCGGGACCGATGGAACCGACGGACCCACGGACGATGCCGGCGCGCTGGTCGACGGCGGAACTCTTGATCGCGCCAGACTGGCGGGCATCGATGCGCTGGACTGTCTGAACCGCGCCGATTCGGGGAGTCTGCTGGAGGCGAGTGGCGATTTGATCGACACCGGGCCGACCGGCACCAATGTGATGGACCTGATCCTGGGACTGAAACTGTGAGCGAGCAAACGACCGAACTTCTTGTCGGCAATGTCTTCGATAGCGCCGCGCGCTGTCTTGGCGAATCCGATCCCACGCGCAAACAGGCCCTGACGCGGCAGGTCGCGGCGGACTGGCTGGCCGGTCGGCTGGACGCGGATGCCACGCGCGCCGGCCCCGTCGCCGATCTTCCGGGTCGACCCGCCCGGCTGGAACTGGTCCCGCCCCGCCAGTTGAAAGCCCGCAAGCTGACCAGCCGGGACGGTCGCGCGGCCATGATCCATGCCGTCGTCCATATCGAGTTCAATGCCATTAATCTAGCCTGGGATGCCGTTCAGCGGTTTCGGACCATGCCACGCGCGTTCCTGGACGATTGGGTGCGGATCGCCGCCGAGGAGGCCGAACACTTCGGCCTGATGCGCGAGCGACTTCGGGATCTGGGCTATGACTACGGCGATTTTCCCGCGCATGACGGGCTGTGGGAGATGGCGCAACGCACCGCGCATGACCCGCTGATTCGCATGGCGCTGGTGCCGCGGGTGCTGGAGGCGCGCGGCCTGGATGTGACGCCGGGGATGATCCTGCGGTTTCAGGGGGTGGACGATGACGAGACGGCCGCCCGGCTCGGAGTCATTCTGAGCGAGGAAGTGGACCATGTCGCGGCGGGGTCGCGCTGGTTTCGGTCGCTCTGCGATCAGCGCCAGCTTGCGCCCGCGCCGACCTATTTCGCGCTGCTGGACACCTACATGACTGGCGACATCCGCGGTCCGCTCAACCTGGACGCTCGTCGCCGCGCCGGTTTCGACGCGGACGAACTCGAACGGCTCCAGGCGCTCGGCGACCGCTAGGCCCGGCTACAAATAGCCTAATTGATCGACCCCAAAGGGCGTGGGCGTCAATCCGAGACGCGCGAAGCTGTCGTTCTCGGTGCAGACGTTGCCCTCCATCAGCATCTGAAGCTGATCGCGCGAGATCGGGAACCAGGAATATCGATCGAACACCCCGGCGACGGCCTGAACCGCCAGCGCCGGGGCCGGCACCATGAGCTTGGTCTTGCCGGACGCGGCGGCGATGGTGCTGAGGATCGCCTTCCAGGTGTAGCGCTGGGGTCCGCACAGGCTGTAGGTCTGGGACTCGGTGCGCGACTCGGTCAGGGCAAGGACAAAAGCATTCGCCACATCGCCGACGCTGACCGGCGCCAGTTCGAATGCGCCGGCGCCCGTGGGCAGCAGACCCTTGAAAAAGAGCGGCGCGGGCATGGGACTGTCGATGATGTCCTTCTTGAGCTGCGAACAGAATTCCATGCGCCCCTGGGGATCGCCGAAGATCACCGAGGGCCGGAAGATGGTCCAGCGCAGCGCCGACGCCTTGAGCGCCAGTTCGGCCTGATATTTGGTGCGCTGATAGGGCGTGCCGTCGGCGCGAATCCCGTTCGCGCTCATCAGCAGGAAGCGCCCCACGCCGATCGCCTGCGCGGCGGCGATAGTGTCGACCACGCCCTGGTGCTGAAGCGCCTCGAAGGTGATGCCGCGCGCGGGAAACTCGCGCAGGATGCCGATCAGATAGATCACGGCATCGGCGCCGGCGAGACAGTCGGTCAGGGTCGCGGGATCCCCGACATGTCCGTGAACGAGCTCGCAGTCCGCGGCTTGTTCGAGCTTGTCCTCGCTGCCTGGGCGCACCACCAGCCGAGGAACATGCCCGGCGGCGAGCAACTGCCGCACCAGGTGGAAGCCGACGAATCCGGTACCGCCGATCACTGCAACTTTCATGACGATGAACTCCTGAGCGATGACGTCAACCGTGTCCGGCACGAGATGCCTGGTGGCGAGTGGCCGGAGCCGCTGAGTCGCTCATGGCGATCGGCGAGACGCGGTCGAGGCGATAAGAAACTCGGACATAAGGTCTGAACAACGTCAGTCAAGACCGTTCATCGACATCGCGCGACACGCGCAATGGGAAGAACCGGGAGCGGAAGTCAACGGCCGACGGCCTGTGCCACGGGCAGGAGCGCTGGACGCACGGGGGCCAGACTTAGAATATGTTGCCGGCGCAAGCGACGGACATTGCGGCCCGCGGCATTGAATACCTCGCGGATGGCCTCGCCGGCGGTTTTACGGGCATCCCGCACCACCACCTGACGACCGGCGCCGACCTTGGCGCTCAATTCGCAGCGGACACGATGTCCGTGCAGCGGGTCGAACTCTTCTTGAATGGTGACCTGGACATCGACCTGCCCATCGGGGAACCGGGCCGCGAACTTCATGGCCTCGGATTCGATCTGACGACGGATATCGGCATCCAGTGCGAGCGTATCCCCGCCTATTTTCATGAGCATGCTTGACGTTCTCCATAAGCTCGACCGACTGCCGCTTGCGATGCCGCGTTGCAGGGACCGAGTGGAACGGGTGAGGGCATTATTGCCTCGGTGGATTGTGTCGCCGGGGTGTCTCTGGGAGCGGAAGGCGCGGGACGAGACCTGGCGCGACGCTTGAATCATGGCGGTCGATCGCGCGAAAAGCAAGGCGGGAAAGTGTTTTGACGCAAAATCACTCGAACAGATCGCGGAACGCCCTGGCGAATGTCTTGTAGGCATCCCAGCCGTCCCGGTCCATGACCTGATCGATCACCCAGCGGTTTTCCTGGCTGACGCCCATCAGTGCCTGGATCTCGAACCCCAGGTGACGCAGCAGCGCATAGCTGGGGCCGTCGGCGTCAAACTGAAATTCGGCATATTCGTCCGAACGCTCGTTCAGCCGGGCGATGAAGGGGCCGCCATAGTCGCCGGGTCCGAGCAGATCCTGGCTGTTGTCCTGGACATGCCCGAAGACTTTCCTGGCGAACTCGGTGATCAGGATCCGGCGATCCGCGTCGTGCAGCGGACCGTGCGAAAGCCGATCGGCGACCTGGATCAGGAACACCAGATATTCCTGAATCACCCGCAGACGCTGTTCGTCGCTCGCGTAGACGAAACGCTCGCAGTGCAGATTGATGGCCTTTTCCATGGCGATCCGCCAAGCGATAAACGCCAGTGCGCTGGCAATCTCCGGGAGCGACCGCTGCCGCTCCTCGTCCTGCCAATGACTTTTGATGCGCAGCGCCATGCGATCCTCCAGTGCGATGTTTAGAACAATGGCGTTGTAAACTGTATTTGACCTTCGCCACTCACTCTCGTGACAATCGTCGAGTCGTTGATCCGTTACGAAGATGCTTCCATGATGACTGCCGTCGAACACACTGCCCCACCCCTGCCAACCATCCGGGAAGTCAAGCCCGGGAGTTTCATCTTCGCCCGCCCGCTGGCCTTGCCGCCGGCCTTTTGCGCGGCGGTGATCGAGCGCTTCGAGGCGCATCCCGAACATCAGTACGCCGGTCGCGTCGGACAACTGCGCACCGAGGATCCCGGCATCAAGCGCACCACCGATCTGGTCGTCAGCAACAAACCCGACTGGAAGGACGTGGACCAGATGTTCTTTCGCTCGCTGGCGGCGGCGATCAAGGAGTTTCGCGAGACCTTCGCCTATTTCAAGGGGCCGTTCAAGGACGAAGGCTACCAGGTCCAGCGTTATCTGCCCGGCGAGTATTACCACTGGCATATCGACAGCGGCAGCCATGAACTGAGCCAGCGGCAACTGGTCGCGCTCTGGTATCTGAACGACGTGCCGGGACCGGGTGGCGAAACCGATTTTCTGCATCAGGGGGTGATCGTGCGGCCTGAATGCGGCACGCTGGTGCTTTTCCCGCCCTTCTGGACCCACGAACACCGCGCCGCGACCCTCCGGACCGGCGCGAAATACATCGCGACCACCTGGGTGATCTTCGCCTGATGACCGATACCGCGCCCACCCTGCTCGCCATCCTGGAACTTGGCGGTTACCCGAACCTCGCGCCGCTTTACCGCTCGCTGGGTTTCGCGGTTGAGATCGTCACGTCCGTTCGTCTCTTGGCACATGATTGGTCACGGTGGGACCGACATAGAGCTGGCGCGGACGGGCGATCTTATTGCCCAGTGTCTGCGACTGTTCCCACCAGTGGGCAATCCAGCCCGGTAGCCGACCCATCGAAAACATGACAGTGAACATATTGGTCGGAATGCCCACCGCGCGCATGATGATACCGCTATAGAAATCGACGTTGGGATAGAGCTGACGATCGATGAAATAGGGATCTTCCAGCGCGATTTCTTCCAGCCGGCGCGCGATGTCGAGCAGCGGATCCTGGATCCCGAGCGTGGGCAGCAGACGCTCCGCCACGTTCGCCAGCATCCGCGCGCGCGGATCGAAGTTCTTGTAGACCCGGTGACCGAAGCCCATCAGACGCACCTTGCTGTCCTTGTCTTTCGCCATGCGCACGTAGTCTTCCGGGCTGATGTGGCCCCGGTGGATCTGGTCGAGCATCTCCAGCACCGCGACATTGGCCCCGCCGTGCAGCGGGCCCCAGAGCGCGCAGACGCCCGCCGCGCAGGCGGCAAAGAGATTGGCCTGACTGGAGCCGACCATGCGCACGGTGGACGTCGAACAGTTCTGCTCGTGATCGGCGTGCAGCAGCAGGACCAGATTGATGGCGTCGCGCACCACCGGCTCGCAGAAATGCTCCGCGTAGGGCTGCGAGAACATCATGTGCAGGAAATTAGGCACATACCGCAGGCCGGGGTCGGGATAGATATACGGCTGCCCGATGGAATGGCGATAGGCATAGGCGGCGATGGTGCGGATCTTGCTGATGAGCCCGGCGGCGGCGACCCGAAAGTGCGCCTCGTCTTCCAGATCGAAGGATTCCGGATGGAAGCAGGACAGCGCGTTGATCATGGCCGAGAGGATCGCCATTGGCGGGGCCGAGCGCGGGAAGCCCTCGAAGTGGTGCTTCATGCTCTCATCGAGATTGGCGCAGGCCGTCAGGTCCGAGGCGAAGCTCTGGTATTCCGCGTCGCTCGGCAGATGACCGAAGATCAGCAGCCAGGCCACCTCGACAAAATTCGGCCCCTCCTCGAACTGCTCGATGGGAATCCCGCGATAACGCAGGATGCCGTTCTCTCCATCGATGAAGGTGATGGCGCTTCGACAACTGCCGGTGTTGCCGTAGCCGGGGTCAAGCGTGATGTATCCCGTTCGCGCCCGCAGATCCTGGATATCGATGGCGCGTTCGCCCTCGGTGCCTTCGCGGATGGGAAACCGGTACTGCTGGTCGTCCAGGATCAGGGTCGCTTCATCGGACATGACCTAGCTCTCCGAAACTACTTTATCGTAGAAACCCAGGAAATCGTCCGGGGTCGGACCCTCTCGCCACTCGATCGCGGTGCGGGGGTGCTGGTTGAGCTGACCGGTGATGTTGTAAGGGATCGACGGCCCCCAATCCAGTTCCTTGCGCAAGGGTAGCAGGTAGTTCTGGATCATCTCGATGATCGGACGCACCTCGAACTTGGGATTGCGCAGGAAGCCGAGCAGGATCTCGGTATGACAGTTGCCCGCGCCGCGACCGAAACCGAACATGGTGGAATCGACCCGGTTGCAGCCCAGAATGATGGCCTCGATGGTATTGGCAAAGGCCAGTTGCAGGTTGTTGTGAGCGTGGATGCCGATCTCCTTGCCCGTCCCTTCCAGCGCTGCCGTGTACTTTTTATAGAGCCGATCCACCTGCTCGCGGTAGAGATAGCCGAAGCTGTCGACGATCACCATGGTGGTGGCCGGCGTGGGCGCGATGGCCTCCAGGACGGTATCGATTTCTTCTTCCGTAATGCCGGACACGGCCATCAGGTTCGAGGTCGCCTCGTAGCCCAGTTCGGTCGCGTGATGGATCATCTCCACCGCCTCCGAGACCTGGTGCGCATAGTAGGCGACACGGATCGTCGAGAGCGGACTCTCGGCGGCGGGAACCAGTTGCGTCTCCCAATCGCTTTTGCCAGCATCGGCCATCGCCGCGAGCTTGAGCCCGGTCTTGACCGGATCGTGATCGCCCACCACGCGGCGCAGATCCGCCTCGTCGCAATGACGCCAGGGGCCGAATTTGTCCTTGGGGAAAACCTTCGGCGAATTTTTGTAACCGATCTCCATGTAGTCGATGCCGGCCTCGACGCAGGCACGATAGGCGGCCTTCACGAAATCGTCGGTGAATTGATGGGCGTTTACCAGCCCGCCGTCCCGGATGGTGCAGTCGAGCACCTTGAGTTCGGGTCGGAAGGTGATCCAGGGGGCCTTTTCGGACATCGATTTACTCCGCGCGATCATTGAGTGGAGCGTCAGGATCCGAGGATGGCGCGCGTCGCAAGTCCCCATCATCGCACTCCCCGGGAGGAACATGGCTGGGATGAGGGAATGGCGGCGCGAGACAGGAAAACGTTCGAGCGGCATCCTGACACTTGTCGAGCTATTTTGAGCCCAAGGGGCCGTCCGAGCAAACGGATGTGAAAAGGCGGCCCGGAACCGGGTGGGGCGCGACCGCAAACCGCCGGTCATCCAACGGCAATCAAGTCGACGCAAAGCTGCCACGGGATGGTCATGCTCAGGCGCTATCCTGCTACGGATTTCGCCAACCGACTTTGGTGATGGGCCGCGACGCCGCATTACCGGGAGCCACACTCTGAACACGCCAGCGACCACGACCACTGCGACCAAGGCCACCCCGACGCTCGCCGACCGCATCGACCAAAATGTCTTCAACGCGATCTATTCCCGCGCGCTGGTCTACAACACCTGCTGGGAAGATCCGGCGGTGGACCGGATGGCGCTCAATCTCACGCCCGACGACACCCTGCTGGTGATCACCAGCGCCGGCTGCAACGTGCTCGACTATGCCCTGACCGGCCCCCGGCGCATCCACGCGGTCGACGCCAATCCGCGTCAGAACGCACTGCTCGAACTCAAGATCGCGGGCATCCGCCGCCTGAATCACGCGGATTTTTTCGCCGTCTTCGGCCACGGCTATCATCCTGAATTCCGGGAGATCTACCGCGACGCGCTGCGCGAGGAGCTGTCGCCCTCCGCGCTCGCCTTCTGGGACCGGCGCGCCGCCTGGTTCGGCAACCCGAACGGCAGCTTCTATTTCCATGGTCTGTCCGGGATCGTCGCGCGTCTCTTCCAGACCTATCTGAAGGCGCGTCCGCGCCTGGCCGCCAGCGTGCGGGAGCTGTTCGAGACCAGCACGCTCGACGATCAGCGCCATGTCTACGACACGCGGGTGCAGCCCCTGATCTGGACTCCGAGCGTCAACTGGACGCTCTCGCGCCAGCTCACCATGAGCATGCTCGGGGTGCCGCATCCGCAGCGCAAGGAGGTTCAGGCCCAGCACGCCCACGGGGTCGCCGGATTCGTGCGCGAGTCGATCGAATACGTGTTTCGCCAATTGCCGCTCTCGACCAATTATTTCTGGTCGGTCTATGTGCGTGGACGCTACAGCGAGCAGTGCTGTCCCGAATATCTCAAACGCGAGAACTTCGCGGCGCTGAAGGCGGGACTCGTCGACCGGATCGAGCTGCACACCTCGACCGTCACCGACTTCCTGCGCGGCGGCGAGGAACCTATCTCGCGCTTCGTGCTGCTCGATCACATGGACTGGATGAGTTCCTACTATCCGGAGGCGCTGGAGGAGGAATGGCTCGCCATCCTCTCGCGGGCGACCGCCAATGCCCGGATGATCTTCCGCAGCGCCCATGCCGCGCCGACCTATCTCGATCGGATCGAGCTTGGCGCGACCCGCACGCCGCTGCGCGACCATCTGGAGTTTCATCCGGAACTGGCGCGCGAACTCAGTCTGCTCGACCGCGTCCACACCTATGCCGGCTTTCACATCGCCGACGTGCGCGCATGATCGCCGACGATGCCCGCGTCCTGTTCCGTCTGCTGCGCGGACAACCCCGGCGCGGCTCGCACGCCGAGCGACTGCAAGCCTTCTATGGTCCGCAGGCCGGGGATTACGACCGCTTCCGCGAACGTTTGCTCCAGGGACGAGACGAATTGGTGGGGTTGCTCGATCCGCCGCCTGGGTCGCGGATTCTCGAACTGGGCGGCGGGACCGGACGCAACCTGATGTCGTTCGGCGCGCGGCTCGACGATTTCGCCAGCGTCGAACTGGTCGACCTCTGTCCCGCCTTGCTGGACCAGGCGCGCCAACGCACCGCGGGGATGGCGAACGTGCGCGTGATCGAGGCGGATGCCACCACCTATCGGCCGGACATCCCGCCGGATGTCGTCTATTTTTCCTATTCGCTGACCATGATCCCCGACTGGCGCGGGGCTATCGCCAATGCGGTCGAGATGCTGCGTCCGGGCGGTACGCTCGGCGTCGTCGATTTCTATGTGTCGGACGCCGCCGGCGGACCGGGCAAGGTAAGTCACGACCCCTTCACCCGCTGGTTCTGGCCACGCTGGTTCGGACACGATGGCGTGCACCCGAACCCGGAGCAGCTGCGTTTGCTGCGGCACTTGCTCCCCGCTCATGACGTGCGGGAACGGCGCGCCCCGGTGCCCTACCTGCCAGGCTTGCGAGTGCCCTACTATCTGTTTGTGGGACGGCGTTCAGGCGGGGCGTCTGGCTGACGCCCGCTCGTCGGACAACACCTTCATCACCTCGTCGCACCACTTGAGCGTCTCCAGATAGGTACGCGCGTATTCGTCGGTAGGGATGTCGCCACTCTCCAGCGCCTCCCAATGGCCCTGTTCGTACTCGATCACCTGTCGGAGCAGTTCCCCCTGGGGGCCTTCCCGGTCCAGCAGGGCCAGTTTGATCGGCAGACTCAGACTCAGATGGTCGAGCAGGTCCGGCATCTCGCTATCCAGAAGCGCGTCGAGAATCGACAGCAGACCCACGATGAACATCTGGTGCTGGATCTCGGGCAAAAAGCGTTCGGCCAGCCGCTCGCACATGCGGGCTCGGATCATGCCGGTGACGATCAACTCGCGGGGCTTGCCATTGGCCACCTGCCCCATGAGAATCAGACAGGCCCAGTCCCGGATGCGTTTGAGACCGATCAGGGTCATGGCCTCCCGCAGCGATTCGATCTCGCGCCGCCGGGCGAAGGTCGCGCTGTTGACGTAGCGCAGCAGTTTGTAGGTCAAAACCACATCCTGGGCGAGAATGCGCTCCAAATCCCGCAACTCGACATCAGGATCCTCCAACTGCTGAATCAATCGCAGCACCACCGCCTGGTTGGAGGCTAGGCTTCGCTGTTCGATGGTCTTCGGACGGCAATAGAAAAAGCCCTGAAAATAGTCGAATCCCAGTGCTTTGCAACTTTCATGGAGCGCCTGGGTCTCCACCTTTGCCGCCACGGCGCGCGCGCCATGCGCATGCGCGAGATCAATCCGTCGCCGAAGCCACTCTGGATCATGCTTGAGTACATCGAGCTTGATATAGTCCGCCATCGCCAGCAAAGTCCCGTCATTGGGGCCGTCGACGACATTGCCAAAGGAGAGTTTGTGCCCAGCCGCCTTGAGCCGGGTCAGCCCCGCGATCACCTGATCGTCCGGCTCTACGTCGTCCGGCAGTTCCAGCACCACCTGCCCCTCGAAGAAGGGCGACAGGGACTCGTCGACGATCAAACGGCGCGTCATCCTCACAAACGCAAGCGCGCTGCCCACCAAGGTATCGAGACCGATATGCAGAAAACTCGCGAGAATCACTGATAATGACGCCAGATCCGTATCCTCGATCCGGGCGCGTTCCACGCAGGCGTGGCGGTACCGGAGTTCATAGCCGATCACACCCATGTCATGATCGTAGATCGGCTGCCGGGCGATCAAAAAATCCTGTGTATCATGGCTTTCGCTTAAATCGGTCATGGTCGTCTCCGAACGGAAGCGATGGCTGAGATGGCGCGGTTGGATCCGGATTGTCGAATCGCCGATCGCGGCGGGCGTTTGGCGAAACCGGCAAGGTTCGCCGCCGACCGGATCATGGCTGTAATTTCACGCACTGGGGCGCGATCCATGGTATCTCCGCCGTTTCTGCCAAACTGACAATCTCAACAACAGAGTTCAAACAGTTCAATGTGGATCCAACACCGACGATCATTCAGCCTCGCCGCGGCGGTCGCGTTGACGTTTCCATCGGCTTGGGCGGCCGATCCGCCGGCGATATCCGCCGCGTCTTCAGACGATGGACGTCCGGCGGAGATGACGCTGGGCGCGTATCGCGATCTGTCGGCGAGTCAGTCCCGTCATTATGACCGCACGCAGGATATTTCTCCCCGGCAGATGCTCATGCTGCTGGAGGTGTCCGAGCGCACCGGGGCGAATCTGGGGCAGGCGCTCGCGACCGGCGAGATGGAAAGCGCCGCGACCTGGAACGACCACGTCCGCCCCACGCTGCAAAATGGCCGCCTGGGATCGGCGACCGGGGTCTGGCAGTTCCAGCCCGCGACCTTCCATCGCATCCTCAAACGCTTCGGAACGCAACTCCTGGCGGCAAGCGAGACCGCCGCGGACCGCGAACGACTGGATCTCGGGGATGGGCCGTTTACCGACGCGACGGTGCGCCGCCTGATTCAGGACACGGTGGACGGCAAACGGGGCGAGGGCGACGAGGAACTCCAACTCCTGCGTCACAACTTCGCGGTGCTGGCCTTTGCGAAACACTACCTGAGTCTTGACTCCGGTGCCACCACGCCGGAAGAGGATTATCTGTATCATTTTTTAGGGGCGGGAGAGGGTAGACGGGTGCTGGCGCTGGCACGAGGCGAGGCGCGCGATACCCTCTGCGTCAAGCCGGTCGAGGTGCCCGTTCCGTTTCCCGACACCGCGCTGGCGCTGGCGGCCGACCTCGGCGAGAGCGCCATCGTGCGCGCGCAAACCACCCGACAGACCTTGCCGTTGGCGAACCTCGAACCGACTTCGCGGTCGACGGTTACCCTACAAGAACGCCGTCCGGTGTCGTTGCTGCGGGGACTGGAAAGCCGGCAGATGCACATGGCGGACACCGAGCGACGCACCACGGTGACGGCCGGGGGAACCCTGGCGACGCCAACGGCGATCCTCGAACCCGCGCTGTTCTCCTCGCGCGAATTTTCGATCCAGCCGTCGATTTCAGCCGAGTGGGGGCTGCCCGCCGACTCGCCCACCGTGACGGGCAACCCGGGGATGTTCTATCGCGACGGCAAAGGACAAAGCCAGCCCTATACCTGGGCGGAGTTCATGGAGCATCTGGCCCGGCGCGTTCGGGCCGACCGCCAGCCGGCGCTGGTGAGGGCCAAATATGGGGCCGGATTCGATTTGAAGGGAGGCGATCTGCCGGAACAGGCATTCAATCCGCAGCAGACCTCTAAAGCCGCCGAGTTTTTCCATGAGAACGGCGCGACCGCGCGGCTGCCCGAGACGCTGCTGACCAGTACCCTGAACCAGGATGAAACCCGGCGGTATCGACAGCGCCTCGCCGCCTTGATCAGCCAGGGCGAGGATCGACCGCTGGAGACCCTGCCGCCGGAGACCCTGTCCGCGCTCCAACACCTGCGGCTGCTGCCCCCCGGCACGGACGCGTCCCAACCGGCGGTGCGGCAGGCTTTGCAGCGTTTCCGCGCGCTGGTCGGCAAGGACGCGCCGGACGACCCGGCACAGGCCAGCCGGCTGATGCCCGCCGAACGGATTGCGCTCGAACTCTATGCTCGGCGTCTCGCCAGATATGCCGCCCTACAAACTCGCCAGCAGGCGGCTTTGGGCGATGCCCCGGATCTGAATCGCATCAAAAAAATGCCGGCGAGGGCGCGGCGGTCAGCCGCTGTTCACCTGGCGACGGTGCAGACGGCGCTGGCCGAGCAGGGACTGCTGACGCCGCCGACCCGAAAGTCCGTCTGGCGTGACAAAAAACGCAAGAAACACGTGAGCCACAAAACGCTCCCTTTCGCCGGCGCGCCAGACCAGGCGACCGTGGCGGCGCTCGACGCGTTCCAGTGGCGCCAGGGCCTGCGGAAAACGGGGGGCGTATTGGATGCGGTGACGCTGCGCCTGCTGGGTCTGCCGCCGCTGGAACCGGAAATCGTGCTGCCCCTGTCCGGCCCGCAATGCGTCATCGTGGCCGAGGCGGCTCCGCTGTGCGCGCTCCCGACCGAATGTCAGTGGAGCGATCTTGACGACCTCATCCCGCCCCGGCCGTGTTCCTTGCAGATGAATTAAGCCTCCGGCCGTCCCGCCGCCTCGCGCGGCGGTTTCTTCTCGCTTCGTGGATGCTGGGCGTGCGCGGATCGCCCCTGTCGGCGTGAACCGGGACAGGCATCGAGGGTGCGCCGAAGACTTCAAGACGGCGAATCCGGCGCCGCCAGCAAGGCCATCCGAACCAGCTCCGCCAGCGAGTCGGCGCGCATTTTCTCCATCACGCGCGCTCGATGGGCCTCGACGGTCTTGGCGCTGACTCCGAGCGCGGTGGCGATTTCCCGGTTGGATTTCCCCTCGGTCACCATGGCCATGACCTCGTGCTCGCGCGGGGTCAATTCCGCCAATCGGATGGCGATATCGGCCTTCGCGGAACGGTTGGCCCGATGTTTCCGATCGAACTCCAGGGCGTTGCGGATACTGCGCAGCAGATCCTCGTCGTGAAAGGGTTTTTCGATGAAATCCACCGCGCCTGCTTTCATGGCCTTGACCGCCATCGCCACGTCGCCGTGACCGGTGATGAGGATCACCGGCAGCCGATAGCCCTGGCGCGCCAGATAACCCTGTAATTCCAGCCCGCTCATGCCGGGCATCCGCACGTCCAGCAACAAACAGCCGGCGCGGCCAGGGTAATAGCTGGCAAGAAAGACATCGGCGGACTCATAGGTCTGAACCGACATTCCGGTCGATTCGATCAGCCATTGCAGCGAGGTTCGCATGGCCTGGTCATCGTCGACGACGAAGACGGTCGCATCATTGGTCATTTTCGTTTAGGTTTCCAGCCGCTCGGTTTGGCCGCCCTCGGTCTCCTGGATGGGGGACGAAAGCGGCAGGGTCATATGAAAGGCCGATCCGTGACCCAGTTCCGACTCGGCCCAGATCCGCCCCTCATGGTTCTCGACGATGGTCTGACTGATCGCCAGGCCCATCCCCATCCCGCTCTTTTTCGTGGTCACAAAGGGGTCGAACAGCCCCGCGAGACGTTCCCGCGAGATCCCCGGTCCCGTATCCTCGACCACCACCCAGGCGTCGCCGTCGCGTGTCCCGGTGCGGATCCGCAACCGACGCCGATCTTCCGAGCACTCTTCCAGCGCATCGAGCGCGTTGCCGACCAGATTCAGAAGCACCTGCTCGACCTGAACCAGATCGACCTGGACCGGAATGGTCTCCGAGGCCAGGTCAAGTTGCATCTGGATGCCGAGCCGGTTGGTCTCGAATTCCAGGAACGACATGACTTCCCGCACCAAGTGATTCAAGTCTGTCCGCGCACGCACGGGTGGCTGCTTACCGACCAGCGCGCGCAGCCGCTTGATGATCTCGCTGGCGCGCTGAGCCTGCGCCGTGATCTGACTCATGGCGCCGACCAGTTCCGCGGTCTGGCCGGCACCGCCCTGCAGGCGTCGGCTGCAGCCGTTGGCATAGTTGACGATGGCCGACAGCGGTTGGTTGAGTTCATGGGCCATGCCGGTGGCGACCTCGCCCATGGTGCTGAGCCGACAGACATGGACCAGCTCGGCCTGATGCTGACGGGATTCCTGCTCGGCGCGGCGCACGGCGGTGATGTCGCGGGCATAAATATTCACGTAGCCAAGATCGCGGATCGGCGCGAGCAGCAGCGAATAGACCTGACCCGCAAGGTCGAGTTCCCGTTCGAGTGGCTGGCCGGTCCCCAATGCCAGCGCCACCGCGTCGCACCATTCCTCGGGCAGGCGAACGCCTGGATCCGCCCGCCAGGCAAGCAGCAGCGGACGACTGGCGTTGTTGGCGTAGACGATCAGTCCCTCCGCCGTCACGCGCATGATTGGGTTCGGGCTTTCGCTCGCGAAACGGGCCAGGCTCTTGATCTCCTGTTCCGCCAGCTTGCGGCTGGAGATGTCATGAATGTACAGCGTATAAAAACGTTCATCGTCCAACTCGATCGGCGCGATGGAGATTTCCACTGGAAGCTCCACGCCATCCGTGCGCAGGGCGATCAATTCGCCGCGCCCCTGGGGCTTGCGATGCAGATGACGGGAGCGGTCGAGCAGGCGCTTGAAGGCGGGGCGGGCAACATCGGGCAGAAACCGCTCCGAGAAGGACGCCCCGATCGTCTCCTGACGCTCCTGTCCGAATAACCGCTCCGCCGCCGGATTGAATTCGATGATCTGGCCGGCGTGGTCCAAGGTAACGATGGCATCCAGGGAAGCCTCCATCATCGCCGCCTTGAGCGCCTCGCTCTCGCGCATCGCGGCCTGATGTTGACGGCTCATCTCCTCGCGGGCGGTGAGCACCAGCTGCGTGAAATGCTGGATCCAATCCTCCAGCAGCAGGAGCTGGTTGCCCGCGCGATGAAAACCGGGCTCGGCGATACCCAGCGCCCGCTGGGAGAAGCGGGTCATGCGCTTGAGAACCTTGTTCAGGCGCGAGGACACCAGATAGATGACGGCGGTAAAGACGCCGATGAAGACCGTGGCCGCGATGAAGCGCTGGCGGCGCTCGAAGATCCGTACATGACGCGACATCCTCTCCACCACGGTATGCGGCACGAAGGTCGCGAAGAGCGGATTGGAGTCGGACCCCTCATACTCGGCCAGGGATTGGGAGGTGATCACATAAGCGTCGTTCCAGTCGCTCAGCAGACTGCCCGGAATCAAGGCGTCCGCATCGACGCTCGCCACGATCCGCTGGTCGTCGCTATCGACCAGCGCGACCGCCGCGCGACCCACGTCGAGCCCGCGCTGCGAGGCAGCCAGAAAGGTCTCGTCGACCGGAACCAGCACGACCAGATAGCCCATGACGTTGTCGTCGGCATCCTCGATCGCATCGCTGTTCATCAGATAGAGTCGGTCGCCGACCCGTTCGATCACCGAAAGCACCGCATGCCGGTCCAGGAATTGCGAGTTCACGCCGGTCGCGAATTCTTCCGGCAGCGGGTCATCTCCGGCCTGGAAGACTTCCCGTACCCGCCCCCGTGAATCCGTCAAGAGAACATGGCTCGGCGGACTCAGCACCGCTGGCTCGAAAACGTCGGGTAGCCACTGCGGGCGAAATTTCCGATCAACGATCGGGGTAAACGTCTCGTTCCCGGACCGAAACCATGGTTCCAAATACTCGGAAAGACGTCGGTGATTGGCGAGCAGCCGCGTCATTGCACTGTAACTCGACAGATGTCGGTCAAAACGAATCAGGCTCTCGCGCGCGCGCAGGTCGAGCTGGATGCGCAATTCCTGTGCAAAGATCTTGTCGACCTGGCGGCTTTGGATCTGATCGAGGATACTCCAGACCGCAATACCCGCGGCCAGGCCGACCAGAATGGCGATCCATGGCATGGGTAGCTGTCGCAAAAGCTTAAACAAAAATGGTTTAATAATGATTCGTTTCACCATAGCGGCTTCCGTCCGAAGCTATCGATCATCAACCATTCGGCAGTAGAAACCATGGAATTCGATGTCACCCTAGCCAAGCAGCCTTCACTCTTCCGACGCCTCGGCGCGATGCTCTACGATAGCGTACTGTTGTTGGGCGTTCTGATCCTCGCCACCGCCATCGTCGCCATCCCCTACGAGATCGTCGTCGGCGCGAAAGTCTATGAAGCGACACTCCCGCTCGCACTGATGCGTCTTTATCTACTCTCCGTCGTCGCGGCATTCTACGTCTACTTCTGGATGCGTGGCGGTCAGACGCTTGGCATGCGCGCCTGGCGCTTCCGGGTCATCGGCGACGATGGCGCCAATCTGCGGCTCGGCAGTGCGCTCCAGCGTTTCGGCTGGGCCATTCTCAGTCTGCTGCCAGCGGGCCTTGGTTTCTGGTGGAGCCTGATTGACCGGGACCGACTCGCCTGGCATGACCGCAAGTCGCACAGCCGGCTGGTGATGCTGGAGAAAAGCGCGGGGAAGGCGTCCTGAAACAGGCAACCCTGGACCGCGAGGTTGGGAGTCTCCACCCTGAAGGGCGGAGATGATGTCAACCCACCCGTCTCAGCAACAGCAGCGCCCCGGAAATGAACAGCAGGGGCGGCGCAATGGCCGCGAGGAACGGATTCATCCCGAACAGGAGCGCCAGATAGGCAAAGGTGCGGCTGACCAGATAGTAGAGCATCCCGACCAGCACGCCGGCCAGGATGCGCCGTCCCATCCCGGTGCTGCGCGAGGATCCGAGCAGCAAGGGGGTCGCGATCAGGATCATCGACAGGGTGAGGATCGGATGGACGACCTTGCCCCAGAAGGCCACTTCGTAAACCCCGGAGTCCTGTTTGTTGATCGACATGAAGCGGATGTATTTGTAGAGTCCCCAGATGGGAAGTGCGTGCGGATCGGCGACGATGACCTTGAGTAACCCCGGATCCAGCATCGAGTCCCAGCCGGCCTGGGCGATCCGCTCGACTACGACGCCCGCCGCGCTGACGTGGCTACGCGCGATGTCTTCCAGCACCCATCGACCGTCCCGATAGCGGGCGCCGGCCGCGTGGGTCGCGATCAGGGTTCCCTGGGCGGGATCCACGCGATAGATGAAGATGTCGCGCAGGCTGGTGCCGGAACGGATCTCGCGGATATTCACATAGGATCCGTCGTCGATCGCCCAGAAACCGTCGGGGGTCCGCTGGGCCACGTCGCCCGACAGTGCCTGCCGGCGCAGTTCCACCCCGCGCTGTTCCGCCAGCGGGGCCAGCACCTCACCCATCAGAACGGCAATCGCGGCCAGCAGCAGACCGCCCAGCAGGCCCGCGCGGACGATTTGCCCGACCGAGATGCCGGCGGCGCGCATGGCGACCAGTTCCGAACGACTGGCCAGCGAGCCCAGCCCGATCAGCGCGCCGATCAGGGTCGCGATCGGGAAGATCTGGTAGGCGTAACGGGGCAGACTCAGGAGCATGAACAAGAGCGCATCCGCCAGACCGTAGCGCTCGACGCCGATCGCATCGAGTTCGTCGGCCAGAATCACGACCCCCAGCAGCGGCAGCAGGACGCCCAGCGTCAGCAGGGTGCCGCCAATCACCGCCCAGGCAAGATAGCGATCGAGGATTTTCACGACGACCAGGCCCCGTCATTCGATAGACTCTATGCACTTCATCCTATCATTACTGTCTCTCAGCCACTTCAGGCTGATGCCACGCTGATCACGCCTCGTCAGGAGCCCCACGATGGAATTCACGATGAAAACCGGCGACCTCGCCACCCAGAAAACGCCCTGCCTCATCCTCGGGGTCTTCGAAAAACAGCCGCTCGCCGGCCCCGCCGAGGCCGTGGATATTGCGAGCGGCGGTCGGTTGAGCGAACTTTGGAAAAAGGGCGATCTCGATGGCGAGGCCGGTCGGACCCTGATGCTCTACGACCTCCCCGGTCTCGCCGCCGAGCGGGTGCTGCTGATCGATTTCGGCAAACCCCAGGAGTGCAACCGGACCAACTATCGCAAGACGCTCGCCGCCGCCGTCGCCACTCTCCAGCAGACCCAGGCAGGTGAGGCCGTGCTGGCGCTCCCGGCGACGCTGCCAGCGGGCATGGATCTCTACGCGGCCATCCGCGACGCGGTGATGACCGCCGAGGACAGGGTCTATCGTTACACCCGGACCAGGGAAGACAAAAAGGCGCCCAAGACGCCGCTCGGACAACTGACGCTGTGGGTGCCGAGCGAACCGGATCTGGCCATTGCCGAACACGCCATCCAGCATGGCGCGGCCATGGCGGCGGGCGTCAACCTGGCTCGGGAATTGGGCAACCTGCCGGGCAATCTCTGCACGCCCACCTATCTGGCCGATCAGGCGGTGGATCTCGCTAGCCGTTACGACGCGCTCAAGGTCGAGGTCCTCGACGAGGCCGCCATGGCTGAATTGAAAATGGGGGCACTGCTGTCGGTCTCGCGCGGCAGCCGCCAACCGGCCAAGCTGATCGTGATGGAGTATCGAGGGGGGGCGACCGACGCCAAGCCGATCGTGCTCGTGGGCAAGGGGCTGACCTTCGACGCCGGCGGCATTTCGATCAAGCCCGCCGCCGAGATGGACGAGATGAAATACGACATGTGCGGCGGCGCCAGCGTCATCGGCGCCATGCGCGCCGTCTGCGAACTGGGTCTGCCCATCCATCTGGTGGGCGTGGTGCCCGCGTCCGAGAATCTGCCGGACGGCGACGCCAATAAACCCGGGGACATCGTCACCAGCATGTCGGGGCAGACCATCGAGATCCTCAATACCGATGCCGAGGGCCGTCTGATCCTCTGCGACGCGCTGACTTACTGCAAGCGTTTCGATCCCGCCCTGGTGATCGACCTCGCCACCCTGACCGGCGCCTGCGTGGTCGCGCTGGGCAAGCATGCCGCTGGGCTCTTCACCGCGGACGACCAACTGGCCGCGGAGATCCAGCGGGCCGGCGAATCGGTTGGCGACCGCGCCTGGCGTCTGCCGCTGTGGGAGGACTATCAGCAGCAGCTCGACAGCAATTTCGCCGACATGGCCAATGTCGGGGGCCGCGAGGCCGGGGCCATCACCGCCGCCTGTTTTTTGGCGCGCTACACCAAGGATTATCCCTGGGCGCATCTGGACATCGCGGGCGTGGCCTGGGTCGGCGGCAAGGAAAAGGGCGGGACGGGTCGACCGGTGGCGCTGCTCACTCAGCTTTTGCTGGAACGGAGCGGGGTGTTGGAGCCTTAGGGCGTGTCATCAATTGGGCGTCGATCATCGTTTGATCCATAATTGAAGATACAAGAGTGGGTAGAACGGCCACGGTATGACGCCGAATGATTGGCGCGGACGCCGATTGGCCGTGAAACTAATCGACCACCCCCAGCAATTCTCATTTTGGCGACTTCACCCTGTTCCTGGCTTCGGCGGCGGCGCCGGTTCAACGCTTTTCAGCATGAACGTCATCAGGTCTGTCCAACTCTCAAAGCACAAGTAACTGGTGAGGGTTCGGAGGTCGCTGAACAAGCGTTGGCGTGCGGGCAGCTTCTGGCGCAGGAGTTGATCCTGGTCATCCATCCACTCCAACACCGTGTGGACCAGGAAGGCCAGGATGATGAGGCGGGCCAGGAGAGATGCTGCTGACCATGGCCATCATGGTGTTCGAAATGGTCTCCCTTGGTCTTGAGGATATTGTCGTTTTCGTTTTCGATCTTCCAACGGCTGCGCCCGGCCGCGATGACGGGCGCCACCGCCGTGTCATTCCAGGACAGGGAGGTGGCAAAACTGTTGCGATAAAGAGTGGTGCCCTGTTCATCGGTGGCGGTCAGTTCACGCCAGTTTGCCAGGAACGCACCCTTGCCATCGCGCAGGGGGATCTCGTCGGCATCGCGATCGGTATCGATCTCGCCCCGTCGCCCATTCCAGCGCGTCTGCGTCAGGGTCCGCACGCTGCCGCTGCGCGGGAGAAACGCCAGCCAGTCCTCCACGGTCGCCTGGGAGCTGGGCTTGCAGACCGGAATGAAATTCAGGTGTTGCCCCAACCCCTCGCGACAGAACGGCTCATGGCAGAACCGGTCGTCGCCCAACACGGTGACGTGCAACGGGCTCAAGGTGGCGCCGTTCGCGGCCAACCAGCGCTTGGCGGCATTGCGTTCACCGTCCTGTTTCTGCGCCCCATCCTGCGGACGGACACACTCCGGTGCGAGCGCGATCACCTTGTCCAGTCCCGGTTTCCCCAGGACCGGTGTCAGCGCGGGATGGACGTCGCGCACGTGACCGTTGGCCTGCTCACGGGTCGAACCGTGCTGACAATGATCAGCCAAATTCAGAACACTGGGACCAAAGGGGACGCTCAAGACAACGATTCCGATCAAGGGTGGTCAGGAACTCTAGCGCGTCGAGGCCAAAATAAGAATTGCTGCCTGGACCAGCGCCTGCAACAGGCCGAGCAAGAGATCGCGGTGCTCAACCAGCGCGGGCGTGGCCACAAGCGCCTGAATGAAGCGCAGGCGCGTGCGGCCGTGGATACCATTATGGCGCGACATCAGGTGTTGACCCTCCTGGTCGTTGAGTACCAGGTGGACACCCACACCACCCGCACACGGGCCTACCTCGGGCGTCCTGCCCGAGACGTCACCACGGTCAGCGTGACTATGCGTACGCGCCGCGACCCCGTGGCGTATGAGGCGACCGTGCGGGGCTTGGGCTGGCGGGTGTTCGTGAGCAACGACCTCGCCCTGGAGGTGGGCGAGGCGGTGCTTGCCGACCGCGAGGAATCCCTCATCGAGCGCGGCTTCAACCGCTTGCGCGGCAAGCTCCTGGGCTTGACGCCGTTGTACCGGTGTTCGACCACCCGCCTCAAGAGCCTCATCCGCCTCCTCGCCATCGGCCTGCGGGTCTTGGTCTTGTGCCTGGTCGAGTTCACGGTGCGCGAGGCCTTGCAGGCGAAGGCCGAAACGCTGGATCGCCTCGACGCGGGAAACCCCAAACGGGCGACCGCCAGGCCGACCACCGAGACGATGCTCAGAACCTTTACCGGCATCCGCCTGATCGTGGTCAGCCTCGGCGGCACGAACTGGCACAGCATGACCCCACTGAAAGCGGTGCAGTCGCGCATTGTCGGCTTGCTCGGATTTCCGGAAACCATTGATCAAGGGCTGGGTATGCAATCCGAGGACGCGGCTTTCAAAATGGGCGAACCGTGAGT
>NZ_CAIPNF010000230.1 GCF_903866365.1 uncultured Thiocystis sp. | reverse complement strand
TCGACGCTCGATCCGAGGATCTTCCAAGGAGGTGAAATGCTCAAGAATGCTTGCTGACATGAGAAACTCCAATCGTCGTTTCTCGCTAGCATCCGTCAACTACCCGAAAAACGGAATGTTTAAACGCGCTCGCCCTGCGTACGGCTACCGACGCGCATGATACGGTCTTCTTTTATGTTACGCTTCGTGGGCACACTCACACGAGGCAGCCGATGGAAACGCTCGATGTTTTTTCGGTCCGGGATCTCCGTACCCGCTCCGGCGATCTGTTGAAAGACGCCGAACTTGGACAGCTCTCGCTCATCACGAAACATGGCCGCCCCGCCATCCTCGCCGTGCCGTTCGACCGGCGTCTGCTCGATCAGGGGGTTCATCGCGCCCTCGCCTTGAGTTTGTTCGAGGGTCGGCAACTGACGCTCGGCCAGGCCGCGAAGGTCGCGGGGCTCTCCCTGGACGGCTTCATCGATCTGCTCGGTTCGCTCGGCCTGGCCGCCGTGGACTATCCGTCCGAGGAGTTGGCAGGCGAGTTGGGCGCCGCTTTGTGACAGCGGCCTGATGCCCCCGATCCCGATGAGTCGAGTCGTCGTCGCGGACGCCAGTCCTTTGATCGCCTTGGCGCGGATCGACCGCCTGTCGCTCCTGATCACGCGCTATGGAGCCGTGGCGGTTCCCGAAGCCGTGCTAGCCGAGCTGTGCGTCGATGCCGACCGGCCAGGATCGCGGGTCTTGTCGGCCGCGCTCGCCAAGGGGGACATCCAGCCGCGACCGCTTGCCCCAGGCGGCGAGGCGGACATGGCCCGTCTGAGTCTCTTGCTTGACGCCGGAGAGTCAGCGGCCATTCTGCTCGCCGAGCAAACGGGCTGTCGCTTCCTGCTGATCGACGAGCGGCGCGGGCGGGAGATCGCCCGGCGGCGCGGCATTCCCGTGGTGGGCTTGGCCGGAGTGTTGCTGGCCGCCAAACGATCCGGTCTGCTGGAAGCCGTCGGGCCGGTGCTGGCGGATCTCTCGCGACAGGGTTATCGACTCTCGGATGCGTTGGTCACGGAAGTCTTGCATCTGGCCGGCGAGACGGGTCGACAGGGCGATTGAGATGGGTATTCGCGCTCTGCCCCAGATCCAGCGCCACGATGCCGGCCCTGAAACCAGCTGGCGAATTCCCCCCGTCTCAGGCGAGACTACGCCCCAAATCGTGACTTTGACGTTCGTTCGTGTTTTTTTGTTGACACGCGAGCGTGACACCAAGACGATGGTCCGATACCCCATGACAAGGATATCAGCATGTCCCAATCGCACCCTCTCGAAGGCAAGCCTGACGTCGACTGGTGGTTTGACGCCGGAAGCACGATCTTCGATGGCTTTACTGGCGACCCATCCCTTTATCCGGCACGCCGTAAAACCCCGTCGTTCAGGGCGGGGATATAAGGCGCTCTTCGCGGCATCAAGACGTTTGTTACATGCTAAATTTAGCGTATAGCAGATTCAACGCGCCTACCGCTACCGCTTTTACCCATAAGCGCCAACATAGCCGACAAGCCCTTGAAAATCAGTGGAGAGGTGCGATGTGTTAGCTTTTTGCTGCCATGCTCCACGCCCCTCAGCCCGTCGATCTTGCGTTTGAAGCGTTTCTGAAGGAATTGCCACCCGAG
>NZ_CAIPNF010000229.1 GCF_903866365.1 uncultured Thiocystis sp. | reverse complement strand
CGCTGACTGTCGCGCAGATATTGCGAAAGCTCCGAGATGATCATCATGACATCCTCCTTCATGCAAGGTCGCGCGCGAGGGCGGGAACGGCAGGCGCGCGTCGCGCCCATCCGCGCATCCCGATGACCGTGGCGGTCAGAATCAGTAGCATCCCGGCGATCCAGGCCGCCGAGGTGGCCGGGTCGCGCGCGAAGATGGCCGTCTGATAGAAGACGGTCGCGGTCAGATAGCCCAGCCCGGTGGTCCAGGCGGCGGCGAAGAGCGCCCAACCCGCCGAGGTCTCGCGGGCGATAGCGGCGATGGCGGCCACGCAGGGCGCGTACAACAAAATGAACAGCAGATAGGCGAAGGCCCCGGCGGTGCCGTCGAAACGGGCGGCCATGGCGCCGAAGGTGGCGCTGGTGACGGCCTGTTCTTCGGCGGCCGTCTCCAGGTCGCCGACATCGCCGATGTTCAACCCCAGGGGATCGGCCCATCCGCCCAGCGCGTCGATCAGATTGACCGGGACGGTCGCGAGCGCCGCGCTCAGTCCACCGCTCAGGCTGTACGGCTCGGACTCTGTCTCGGCGTCATCGGGCGCGGTGCCGAGCGCCGAATAGGTCGCGTCCAGGGTGCCGACGACCGCCTCCTTGGCCAGGATGCCGGTGAAGATGCCGACGGTCGCCGGCCAGTTTTCCTCATCCAGTCCCATCGGCGAGAAGGCTGGGGCCAGGGTGCGGCCGATGGCGGCGAGCACCGAGCGTTCGCTGTCCTCGTTGCCGAAGCTGCCGTCCGTTCCGGTGGTGTTGAGCACATTGATGACCAAGACCATGGGCACGATGACCGAACCGGCGCGCACCACGAAGCCGCTGGTACGGTCCCAGGTGCGCAGCAGCACGCCTTTGATCGTCGGCAGATGATAAGGCGGTAGCTCCATCACGAAGGGCGTCGTCTGACCTTCGAGCAGGGTGCGCTTGAGGATGAAGCCGGTGAGCATGGCGGCGGCGATGCCGATCAGATAGAGCGCGAAGACGATGTTCTGACCGCCGACCGGGAAGAAGGCGGCGGCGAAGAGCGCATAGACCGGCAACCGCGCGCCGCAGGACATGAAGGGCGCCATCAGCACGGTGAGGATGCGGTCGCGCGGATTTTCCAGGGTGCGCGCGGCCATGATCGCCGGCACGTTGCAGCCGAAGCCCACCAGCAGCGGGACGAAGGACTTGCCGGGCAGTCCGACCGCGCGCATGAAACGGTCCATCACGAAGGCGGCACGCGCCATGTAACCCGAGTCTTCCAGCACCGACATGAAGAGATAGAGGAAGGCGATGATGGGGATAAAGGTCGCGACCACCTGGATGCCGCCGCCGATGCCGTCGGCCAGTCCGACGATCAGCCAGTCCGGCGTGCCGAGGGCCGCCAGCACGAAGGCCGTCCCGTCGACGAAGATGGTCCCGGCGGCTTGATCGAAGACATCGATGAAGGCGCCGCCGATGTTGATGGTGAACATGAACAGCAGATACATCACGACCAGAAAGATCGGGATGCCGAGCGCCCGGTTGAGCATGACCCGATCAACCCGGTCGGTCAGGTTGCGCGAGACCACGCCGGAGTGCGACACCGCCGCCTGGGTCGCGGCATGGGCGAAACCGTAGCGGGCATCGGCGAGCAGGATGTCGACATCCTCGGCGACTTCGCCTAGCAGCGCGCGGATCTCGTCCTGGCTAACTCGGTCGCCGACCAGGCTGCGGGCGAGATCGTCGCCTTCGAGCAGACGCGAGGCCAGCCAGCGCGGCGGATCGGATTGGGCGACGGCGATCGGCGTCAGACGCGGGAGCAGCGCCGCAATGGCGTCCTCCAGCACCTGACCATAGTGGATGCCGACGGGTTGCGCGGTCTCCTTGCCGCGAGCCGTGGCGGCCGTTTCCAGCAGGGTCTGACGCAGCTGGTCCAGACCCTTTCCGCTGGCGGCGACGATCGGCACTACCGGACAACCAAGCCGCGCGGAGAGCGCCGCGATCTCGATCCGCAGACCGCGCTCGGCGGCGGTGTCCATCATGTTGAGCGCCAGCACCAGCGGACGGCCCATCTCGATCAGTTGGGTGGTGAGATAGAGATTCCGCTCCAGACTGGTCGCGTCCAGGATGTTCAGGATCACATCCGCCTCGCGGGCGTGGACGAAATCGCGCGCGATCCGCTCGTCGAGCGATACCGACTGCTCCGAGACATCCAGGGAATAGGTGCCGGGCAGATCGACCAGATTGAAATCCGTCTCCGCAAAGCGATAGCGTCCGGTTTTGCGTTCGACCGTGACGCCCGGCCAGTTGCCGACCCGCTGCCGGGCGCCGGTCAGGGCATTGAAGAGCGTCGTCTTGCCGCAGTTGGGATTGCCGACGACGCCAATGGTGTAGGTCTGGTTCATCCGACTCGCTCCACTTCGAGGACCGACGCCTCGTCCCGGCGCAGGCTGAGTGACGTCCCGCGCACCCGCAGTTCGACCGGATCGCCCAGCGGGGCGACCCGCAGCACCTGAATCTCCACGCATGGGGTGAGACCCATGGACAGCAGCTTGCGTCGATAGGCCCCGCCGCCGGACTGAAACCCGAGCACCCGGCCGCAATCGCCGACCGCGAAATCGTTGAGGGTCATGTTCATGGCGCCACCGCCGTGACCAGGATTTTCGTCGCCATCCCGCCGCCGAGCGCGATCCGGGTCTCGCCGCGGGCGACCACCAGACCACCGCCCTGGCGCTGCACGATCCGTAGCTCAGCGCCCTGATTCAGACCCAGTTCGGTCAGACGCAGCATCAGACCCTTGCCACCCTGGAGCGACTGGATCCGGACTCGTTCGCCCTCGGTCGCCATTGTCAAAGGGTAGGGCTTGGCGCCGGCGGCGTCGGTTTGCGCGACTGGATCGTACATTGTGTCAGAGGCAAAACAAGGAGCCCGCCCTTTCGGACGGTCGTGGAGAAGGATGGCTTGGTTCATGGAGACCTCGTCCTGGCGAATCAGCGAACAAGAATGATTCGCATATTAGATAGAGGAATTCGTAAATGCAAACTCTTCTTATCTACTAACGGTGCGTTCGTCTTTTGACCGCGTGGCGCGGCTTTGCGAGACGCGAGGGTGAGGGCGACGCTCCCAGGGACATTCATTTCGTGACACCGCTCTGCGGTGTCACGAGAAGGAACCAGGCCCCCTGCCCACGCTCAGTGCCGCCGCATCCCCTCGGGGTCGAGCCGGGCGAGAAACATGCCGATCCGCTGACCGGGCGGCGCGACATCCAGACCGCGCGCGGCCAGTTCCTCCAGCAGGCGGGCGGACTGGTCGACGAGTTGTGCGATCTGTTCCGGGTCGAACAGCTCCAGCGCGGCCGCGACCTCGTCGAGCGGGGCGCCAAGCAGTGTCGACGCCAGTTCATCCGGCGCGATGGGTGATTGCGGATGCAGCAGATCCGCGACCAGTGGATGCTCCAGCAGACGAAAATGGATCAGACGCGCCGCTTCCTCGTCGGCCAGTTCCTGGCGCGCGAGCGGATCGGTCCCGGCGGACTTGCGGATCGCCCGCATGATGAGATCGATCAGTTTACGGAGCGCATCGCGTTCCCGCGCATGGTCTTCCGGCAGCCCGAAGGATTGTTCGTACTGACGCTCCAGCGATTCCTTGAGTTCGAGGATCCTCTCGCTGCCCGCGTCGGGCGGCAGTTCGACGGCCCGTTGCACCAGGGTCCGAAAGCGCTCCCGAAAGGCTTCCATCTCTTCATGGTCGGCCTGTTGGGCCGCCAGCAGATCCTCCGGCGACACCTCCTGGGGCGGCCAGGCGAACAGCGGGTTTTCGTGCCGGCGCCGCAGATGACGCTCGCGGCGGCCGGGTTTATGGGTGAAGGGGAGATCCATATCAGGAGGCACGCACGGTCAGGGCTTCGTAAATGGCGGAGTAATCCTGATCGGCCAGCCCCAGGGACTCGGCGCGCAGGCAACTCGACTCCATGGCGGCGATCAGGCCGGTGTCGAGACACGCCTCGTCGGCAACCCGCCGGAACAGCCGGACATCCTTGTGCAGATGCTTGAGCGGAAAGTTGGCGGCGCCGTAGTCGTGGCTCAGATACTTGTCGAGCTTCTTGTCGAAGGTCTTGGCGTAGAGCGCGCTCCCGCGCAATAGATTCATGAACGGTTCGACCGCGATGCCCTCGTGGCGCACCAGTCCGAGACTGAGCGCAAAGGTCGCGGTCAAGCCGGCGATCAGTTGATTCATGGCAAGCTTGAGCGCGGCGCCCTGTCCGATCTCGCCGATGCGTTGCGGGTCACGGCTCAGATCCTTGAGCACCGGCAGACAGCGCGCGAAGAGATCGGGATCGCCACCGGCCATGAGGATGAGCGCGCCCTCGCGCGCCTCCGGCAGACTGCCGAGCACGGGCGCTTCCAGATACTCGCCGCCCTGCGCCGCGACATGGGCGGCAATCGAGCGGCTCTCGCGCGGGGCGATGGTGCCCATCTGGACCAGAATGCGTCCCGCCAGCGCATCGACATCGCCGCCTTCGAAGAGGGTATTCAGGATGGCCTGCGCGTCGCTCAGGACCAGGATCGTCAGATCCGCGGCGGCGATGGCCTCGACGGCGGTCGGCACCAGATGCAGCCCTCGCTGACGGGCGGACTCGGCCCGCTCGGCGCCACGGTTCCAGCAAGTGACCTCGCGCCCCTGGCGTTTCAGCCGCAGCGCGATTTCCGAGCCCATCAGGCCCATTCCAAGGACAGCGGTCTTCATGCTCAGCTCCCGTAAAACCGCGTCTGTCGGCGATCCGCGCGGTGTTCGGCAAAGTCACCGGACAGCAGCGAACGTCGGCGTTGAGACGGTTTATCCGCGTAAAAGGTTGATGACAGACAGGGTTTCCGGCCTCACGCCCCGCCACAGCCAGAAGGCTTCCGCCGCCTGCTCGACCAGCATGCCAAGCCCGTCCAGCGCGCGTGCCGCGCCATGTGTCCAGCCCCAACGCTGGAAGGCGGTCGGGGTATCGCCATAGAGCATGTCATAAGTCCAGCCGCCTTGGTTCAGACAATCCTCGGGAATCGCTGGCAAGGCGTCGCTCAGACCCGCCGAGGTGGCATTGACGATCAGGTCGAACGACTCGCCTTCCAACGCCTCCAGACTGCGGCCCTCGACCGTGCCGCCCGCCCCGGGCGTCGCCGACGTGAATGACGCGCCGAGCGCGGCCAGCTCGATGGCCTTCGCGGCCGTCCGGTTGGCGATCAGCAGGCGCTCCGGCCCGGTCTCCAGCAAGGGCAGCAGCACTCCGCGCGCCGCGCCGCCGGCCCCCAGCAACAGCACCCGCGCGCCCTGGAAACGAAAGCCGTGGTTGTCGCCCAGATCCCGCACCAGCCCGACACCATCGGTGTTCTCCCCGCGCAGCCGACCATCGTCCAGCCGGATCAGGGTATTGACCGCGCCCGCCAGTTCGGCCCGCGGACTGCGTTCGTCCGCCAGCGCCCAGGCTTGCTCCTTGAAGGGCACGGTGACGTTGAGTCCGCGACCGCCCTCGGCGAAAAAGCGGCGCGCGTCGCCCGCGAAGTCGTTCAGATCGCCAAGGATTCGACCGTACTCCAGACGCTGCCCGGTCTGGCGCGCGAACTCCGCATGGATCAACGGCGATTTGCTGTGGGCGATGGGGTTGCCGATGACGGCGTAACGATCAGGCATGGTCAGTCCCGCGACCGTCGACAGTCGGTCGGCTCTCTTGACGGAAGAAGTCGACAACATGTCGACGACCCCAGATGCCGGCAACATGCCGGCGGTCCCAGGGCGGCGCCATTATTCGGCCAGCCACCGGGCTACGTCCTTGGCGTAGTAGGTCAGGATGCCGTCGGCACCCGCGCGCTTCATGGACAACAGCGCCTCCAGCACCACCGCCTTTTCGTTCAGCCAGCCGTTCATGCTCGCGGCCTTGAGCATGGCGTACTCGCCGCTGACCTGATAGACGAAGGTCGGCGCGCCGAACTGATCCTTGATGCGCCGCACGATGTCCAGATAAGGCAGGCCGGGCTTGATCATGACCATGTCGGCGCCTTCGGCGAGATCCAGCGCAACCTCGTGGATGGCCTCGTCCGAGTTGGCGGGGTCCATCTGATAGGTGTACTTGTTGCCGGCCCCCAGGTTGGCGGCCGATCCCACCGCATCGCGGAAGGGACCGTAATAGCTCGACGCATACTTGGCCGAATAGGCGAGGATGCGGGTGTGGATATAGCCGGCGGCTTCGAGCGCCGTGCGCACCGCGCCGATGCGCCCATCCATCATGTCCGAGGGGGCCACGATGTCGGCGCCCGCCTCGGCATGCGACAGCGCCTGGCGCACCAGCACCTCGACGGTCTCGTCGTTCATCACATAGCCGGCGTCGTCGATCAGTCCATCCTGACCGTGCGTGGTGAAAGGATCGAGCGCCACGTCGGTCATGATCCCAAGCTCCGGCACGGCGTTCTTCAGCGCCCGCACGGCGCGCTGGGCCAGCCCCTGCGGATTGAACGCCTCGCGCGCATCCAGCGACTTGGCCGACAGCGGCGTGACCGGAAAGAGCGCCATCGCCGGAATCCCCAGGCGATGCGCCTCGCGCGCGTCCTCGACCAGCAGATCGATGCTCAGACGCTCGACGCCCGGCATGGAGGCGACCGGTTCGCGCTGCCCCGACCCTTCCAGGACGAAGACCGGATAGATCAGGTCATCGGGGGTCAGCGTGTTTTCGCGCATCAGGCGGCGCGAAAAGTCATCGCGGCGCATCCGCCGCAGACGGGTCACGGGGAAGGCGGCGCGAGGAGTGTCGAGATCGTGCATGGGAAGTGGCCTCGGGTATCAGGGGGTGAATTGCGGATCCGGCGCGCCCGGAACCATCCCGGGGCTTCAGGCCGGATACCATAGCTCAGGAACCGCGATGGCTCCAGTCGAACCGTACCTTCGGGCAACGCCTCGACCGGCAGGGAGTCCACCGCCGTCGATCCCGATGAAGCGGCGAGCCGTTGGCGACATCAAGATGAGCGCCAACGGCGCGATTGACTGCCGAAGACAGTCTCCACGGTGGCCTTGCGCTTGGCGTAGCGGGCCTTGCCTTCGCGCGTGCGCAGCCGATGCGCAGTGGCCTCGGCCGGCGTCGGCTGGCCTAGGGAGCCGCTCGGCCAACGGCGGGTGTGGTGCAGGCGTGCGTCGGGGATGTCGGGAGCGATGCCGGCGGCCGCGCAGCGCTCGAGGTTTTCTTGACGGTGATCGCCGGTGTCGGCCAGCAGCGCGCCGAGCGCCTCGGGCAGGGCGTCGAGACTGACGGTGCCGAGCCGGTGGCATCGCCGTAGAACATCAGCGCCACCAGCATTGCCGGGTGGTAGGGCCGCGAGCCGGTGCCGGCGTAAGCCGCTACCAGCCGACTCAGATCGAGCCGATCGACGATCTCCACCACGAACCGCGCCAGATGCTCTTCGGGCAGGTACTCCTGCACTGAAGCCGGGAACAGGTCCGGCGTCTCCCGATCCAACGTGACGAAGTTCACGGCCATGCTGCATACTCTTGTCTATGCGAACCCGGCCCTATTGTACCCGAAGGCTGGGCCGATCAGTCCGACAGGCTCCTAGACAGCGTCGACAGCGTTTAGGCGTAAGATCGGCGCTGCAAAACAACCGCTTTAACGGCATTCGACGAGGCTCAATGAACAAGATCGTTTCAGCGCGCGAGGCGCTCGCCCGTTTGCGCGAGGGCAACCTCCGCTTCGCCAACAATGTCCGCAACTCCCTTCAATTGCTGAGCCACCGGCAACGCGCCGAACTCGCGGCGCAACAGGCGCCGTGCGCGATTATCATTGGCTGCTCGGATTCGCGGGTACCGGCCGAGATCGTGTTCGATCAGGGGCTGGGCGATCTGTTCGTGATTCGGGTCGCCGGCAATATCGTGGCGCCGTCTCAGGTCGGCAGCGTGGAATTTGCCGTCTCCCGCTATCACACCCGACTGGTGGTCGTCCTGGGCCATTCGCGTTGCGGCGCCGTGACGGCGACGATCGAAACCTTGCTGGATGGCAATGACAGCGCATCGCGCAATATCGCCTCGATCGTCGACCGGGTAAAGCCCTCGGTGGAAGGGTTCCTGGACACGGAACTGCGACATGACCGCGAGGCATTGCATCGGGCGGCGGTGCGCGCGAATGTGCGGGCCTCGGTCAATCATCTGCGTCACGGATCGGCGATCATCGAGTCGCTCATCGCGCATGAAGGACTGCGGGTGGTGGGGGCCGAATATGCCCTGGAGACAGGCTTGGTAGACTTTTTCGAGGGGATATCCGAGGATTGACGTCGTCGTCGATCCTCCAGGGCGATTCCTGATCCGCCCGAGCCCCGCGCAAAACAGGTGACGGGCAGAGATCCCGTGCGGTTTTTTACGTCATGCCAAGGACTTCGTCTTCATGTCACGCACTGCATTGATCGTCGCGATTCTGGTCCTGACCGGGCTTCTGGTCTGGCTCATCGCGTGGGAGCCGTCGGAGAAACCAGGCAAGGTCTCGAACCCTGGACACTTGCCGCTGGAGCTGGCCGCGCCACCCGCGGGGGGCGATTTCATCCTCGACGCGGCGACCGGCCCGGTGGATCTGGCGAACCTGCGGGGTCAGGTCGTGCTGGTCTATTTCGGTTACACCTGGTGTCCGGACATCTGTCCGACCAATCTGGCCTTCATCGCCATGGCTCTGAGAGAGCTGACGCCCGCGGAACTCGCGCGGGTGCGGGTACTGTTCGTGAGCGTCGACCCCGAGCGCGACGATGTGTCCCGGCTCGCTGGGTATGCCGCTCATTTCCATCCCAATATTCTGGGCGTGACGGGCACCGCCGAACAGGTTGCACAAGCCGCGAGTCTCTATGGCGCGGCCTATCGCAAAACAGACCAGAGCGATTCCGCCATGGGATATCTGATCGATCATTCGGCCTATACCTATGTGCTCGATCCCTCGGGCCATCTGGCGCGCACGCTCGAACACGCGACCGCCCCTACCGAGATCCTGGCGGCGATCCGCAGCCTGCTCGTCACTGACTAAACCCCGTCCGGGCTCGTTCCTGGCCCGCAGTTTCATCCCTAGATCCGGAGATCCAACGCATGACTCGACAATCCGCCCGTCTCGCCATCGGCCTCCTGGCCGTCTGGTCTCTTGGGGTTCAGGCCGCGGAGATCGCGGTCGGCGATCCCTACGCCCGCGCCGTCCCGCCGGGACAACCGAATAGCGCGGTGTTCATGTCGCTCGACAATCGGTCGCCCGACGATCGCGCCCTGGTCGGCGCCGAGAGCCCGGTCGCCGAGGTTGTGGAACTGCACACGCATCTCCAGGAGGGCGGAATGATGCGAATGCGCCGCGTCGAGCGGATCGAATTGCCGGCGGGCGAGCGCGTCGTGCTCCAGCCCGGCGGGCTGCATGTGATGCTGATCGGCCTGAAACAGAACCTGGAGCCCGGCGCCTCGGTCGATCTAACGCTCAGGTACGACGACGGCGGAACCGACAGGATTCAGGCCCCGGTGCGACGCATCGAGACGCCGCCAATGCCCCATCGACAGTGACCGAGTGCGACATGGGCCGCGTCGTCGGGATATTTTCAAATCTGGGCCTGTCTATGACACCGTCGAAGGCTGGCGATCCGTCTCCTGACGGGGCGTTTCAGGTTTGACTGATATGCCAAATATCTGATATACATCGCCGGTTTTTCACACAATTAAACCCACAGGCCGTTCGTCGACGCAGATGACGCGGCCGCGAACACGAACAGATTGGGCACTTGCGATGATGAAAACTTGGCTGATGACGGTTTCGGTAGCTGCGGTTCTGGCGACTGGCGCGATACAGGCATCCGAGGGGCATGCTCCAGCGGCGACCAAGCCGGTCGCGGACATCAAGGCGGGCGAGGCAAAGGCGAATGGCATCTGCATGGCCTGTCATGGCCCGCAGGGCAATAGCGTCGTCCCAATCTGGCCCAAGCTAGCCGGCCAGCATCCGGAGTACATCCAGAAGCAACTCACCAACTTCAAGGCGGGCGAGCGGTATAACGTCCAGATGACGCCAATGGCCATGCCGTTGACGGAGCAGGAAGTGATCGACGTGGCGGCCTATTTCGCCAGTCAGACCCAGACGGGCGGTGCCGCCGATCCAGAACTGGCCAAGTTGGGCGAATCGCTCTACCGGGCGGGGAATCCGACCAGCGGCGTGCCCGCGTGCAGCGGTTGCCATGGTCCGGCCGGAATGGGTCAGGGGCTGTCGAAATTTCCCCGTCTCGCCGGCCAGCATGCCGATTACGTCAAACAGACGCTGGGCTATTTCCAGAAGCAGGAGCGGGCGAACGATCCCAACGGGATGATGCGCGGTGTCGCCGCCCGCATGACCGGGCAGGAGATTGCCGCGGTTTCCCAATACATCCAGGGCTTGAAGAACTAATCAGTGCATTTGGACCACATGCAAAGGCAGGCATTGACTGCCTTTGCATGCCAACCCTCTCCCTCCAGAGTCAACGTGTCCGAATCGGAAGCCGCTCGAACCCTCGCCATCCGGCAATTGAATCTGCTGAGTTATAACGTGCAGGCGGGGATTCACTCCCGTCAGTACAGCGACTATCTCACGAACAGTTGGAAGCACGTCCTGCCGCATCCGGAGCGGCTGGTCAATCTGACCCGCATCGCCCAACTCCTGCATCAGTTCGACCTTGTCGGGCTCCAGGAAGTCGACGCGGGCAGTTTGCGCAGCGCCTTCATCGACCAGATTCAATACCTCGCCCGGCATGGCGCCTTTCCGCACTGGTATTGTCAGATCAACCGCAACCTGGGGCCCTTTGCCCAGCACAGTAACGGGATCCTCAGCCGGCTGCGTCCCCGTCGAATCACCGAACACCGGCTTCCCGGCCTCCCAGGTCGAGGCGCGGTGGTCGCGGAATTTCCGCTCTCGGACGGCTCCGATCTAGCGGTTGCCATCCTTCATCTCGCGCTTGGCTGGAAGGCGCGCCGCCGGCAACTGGCCTATCTGGAGACGCTCGCCATCGAGCACCCCTATCTCGTGCTGATGGGCGACTTCAATTGCGGCTGCGCGTCCAAGGGGCTACGCGCCATGGTGCAGCAAACGGGGATGCGGGGACTCGACTGCGAGCTGAAGACCTTTCCGAGCTGGCGTCCGCGCCATAATCTGGATCATATCCTGGTCTCCCAGCCACTCAAGGTCGTCTCCGCGCGGGTCATCGACTACGCGCTCTCCGATCATCTTCCGCTCAGCGCGATCATCGAGCTACCCGAGGGTCTTCGGTTCGCCGATCCGCTATAACCGCTTCTGCAGTGACGCTCATCGTGTGCAGCGGGCTCCGGTGCGCCCCCATCCGCGTATTCCGGCGTTGGCGACCTGGCATGACGTTCAACCTGGCTCCGCCCCACGCAGATGGCGATTGACGGCAATCCAGCTTCCAACCAGTCCCAGCAAAACACTCCCCATCAGAATGATGCCCATGGCCGAGAGGCCAAGGCCGGACAATGGAAATTCGCTCCGGTACAGACTCGCCAGGCGCGAGACCGGTCCCTGCAGCAGCAGGATTGCCAGCGTCACCAGCAGCCAGGCGGTCAGGCCGCCCAATAGGCCATACCAGGCACCGGCATAGAGAAAGGGACGGCGGATGAAGGCCGCGGTGGCACCCACGAGTTCCATGATCTCGATCTCGATGCGGCGGTTGAGGATTTCGAGCCGAATGGTATTGCCGACGATCAGCAGGACGCCCATTCCCAACAGTCCGCCGAGCAGCAGCACCCCGGTCTGGATCAGATCCAGGATGGCCTGAAACCGTTGCAGCCAGAGCGTATCCATGCGGGCGAAGTCGACCTCGGGGAGTTCCAGCAATTTGGTTTGCAGGGTCTCCAGTTGCGCGGGCGGGGAGTGCTCGGTACGCGGATAGATGGCCAGCACCACCGGCAGGGGATTGTTCTTGAGTTGCTCCAGCGCCTCCTCGAATCCGCCCAGTGCGCGAAACTCGTCCAGCGCCTTTTCGCGAGTGATCATCTGTACCTGGGCGATCTCGGGCCAGCCACGCAGATCGGCGGCGACGCGGTTGGCGTCGCCATCATTGGTCTCGTATTGCAGAAAGAGCGAGATCGCCGCGGTCTGATCCCAGCCGCCGGCCATGGTGCGTAGGTTATCCGCCAGCACATAGAGCGCGGCGGGCAGGGCGAGCGAGATGCCAATGACCGCCACGGTCATTCCGGTGGGCAGTGGGGTCTCCAGGAGTCGGCGCAGGGTGGCCATCGCGCTCTGCAGATGTTGACCGAGCCAGATCCCCGGCAGATCGAGGAGACGGGGTCCGCGCCGTCGCCGGGAGCGTTGTTTTGCCATGCGTTACCAACGCCCCGTGTCGTTCAGCAGGCGTCCGTCGTCTAGTGTGAAAGTCCGGTGTTGCATACTGTTGACGAGCGCAAGATCGTGAGTCGCAATCAGCAGGGTGACGCCGACATATTGAAAACGTTCGAAAAGTTCGAAAATTTCGCGCGACAGATCCGGGTCCAGGTTGCCGGTTGGCTCATCGGCCAGCAGAACCGGCGGGCGTCCGACGATCGCGCGCGCGATGCCCACCCGCTGCTGCTCGCCGCCCGAGAGCGCGACCGGGGTAGCGCGTTCGCGCTTGAGCAGTCCAACTTGATCGAGCGCGGCGCGCACACGTCGGCCCACTTCCTTTTGTCCCAGACCCGTGACCACCAGCGGCAGGGCGACATTGTCGAAGATGCTGCGGTCGGGCAGCAGCCGGTGATCCTGAAAAATCATCCCGACCTGACGCCGGTGATAGGGGATCTGGCGGCGCGGCAGGGTCGCCAGATTGCGCCCGTTGACGAGAATCTGACCGCGGGTGGGGCGTTCCAGCAAACCGATCAGACGCAGCAGGGTGCTCTTGCCCGCGCCCGAGTGACCGGTCAGAAAGGCCATCTCGCCGACCTTCATCTCGAAACTGATGTTGGTCAGCGCCTCGCCGCGTTCCGGGTAGCGCTTGAAAACGTGTTCAAAACGGATCACGCGCGAGCGCTCCTAGCCGAAGAGGGCATCGAGAAATTCATCGGCGTCGAAGGGTCGCAGATCGTCGATGGACTCGCCCACCCCGATAAAGCGGATGGGGAGCTTCAGCCGGTCGGCGATCGCGAACAGAATGCCGCCCTTGGCGGTGCCGTCGAGCTTGGTGAGCGTCATCCCGGTCAATCCGACCGCCCGGTGGAAATGCTCGGCCTGATTCAGCGCGTTCTGCCCCGTGGTGGCGTCGACCACCAGCATCACCTCGTGGGGCGCGTCGGGGTCGATCTTCTTGAGCACGCGCGCCACTTTGGTCAGCTCGTCCATCAGGTTGGTCTTGGTATGCAGCCGCCCGGCGGTATCGGCGATCAGGACATCGGCCCCGCGCGCGGTTGCCGCCTGCAGGGCGTCGAAGATCACGGAGGCCGAGTCCGCGCCGCTCTGCTGGGCGATGACCGGGATCCGGTTGCGCTCGCCCCAGGTCTCCAGTTGCTCGACGGCGGCGGCGCGGAAGGTATCGCCGGCGGCCAGCATGACGCTGTTGCCCTCCGCCTGGAGACGCTTGGCGAGTTTGCCGATGGTGGTGGTCTTGCCGGCGCCATTGACGCCGACCATCAGAATCACCTGCGGCTTGCCCGGCGCCGGCTGACGTACCGGACCGTCGGCGGCCTGCAGCAGTTCGCGCAGATCGCGCTTGAGTGCCTGCAGGAGTGCCGGCGGATCGGCAAGCGTCTTGCGTTTCACCCGCTCGGTCAGGTCCGCGATGATACGCGCCGTGGCCTCCACCCCGACATCGGCGGTGATCAGGAGCGTTTCGAGTTCCTCCATCAACTCGTCGTCGATGCGCTTGCGGCCGAGAAAGAGCGTGCCGAGACCGTCGCCAAGGTGGGCGCGGGTGCGGGAGAGTCGCTCGCGCAGACGGGAGAAAACGCCACGCTTTGGCTCGGCCATCTCCTCTGGCGCGGCTCCCGGAACCGGTGCGATGTCCCGGGCAACCTTGACCGGTTTGGGCGGCGGTTGCATTGGCAGGGGCGCGATCGGCTGGTCGAGCGACTCAGGCGCGGCTGGCTCGACCGGCGGGGCGCGACCCGGTGCAGCCTCAGGCGGCGATTTTACCGACTTGAACAGCTTGCCGAACCAGGGTTTTTTGGTCGATTCGCCCGGATCCGCAGGGGTTTCGCTCGCCGTCGGCTCGGCCTGGGGCGCCGGTTCCGGGAGCGTGATCGGCTCGTCCGCGGGAGCCTGCCCGGACAGGTCGGGAGTCTTGTGCTTTTTTCCGAAACCAAACATAAGGGCTTGCTTTCACGGGTTGACGTTCAGAAGCAGGCGACCAGTGGCCACCCGTCGCATCCGTCAATGCTACCAGATCTTGATGCCTCCCTCCGGTTAGCCGTGAAAGATGCACTGCGCGGGAGACAAACCAGACCGTGACCGCCAGGCGGCCTGAAAAACACTCAAAGTTGGCGCGGGTTACTCCGCCACCTCGGCCAACTCTCCCGCCACGAGAGCCAATGCACGATCAGGCCACCGACCGTGGGTTCCAGCAACGGCCCGATCAAGGCCGGGATGATGACGAAGTTCATCACCATCAGCAGTTCCGCTTTGAGGAAGGTGCGCAGGATCGCGAGCCGGCCCACCGGCATCATCATCGCCGCGCCGATGCCCTGCAGGATGCGCGCAGCGACCAGCATCGGCACGTTGGCGGCCAGGCCGCATAGGATCGAGGCGACGGTAAAAATCGCCACCGCGCTCATGAACACGCGGCGGGTGCCAAAGCGATCCGCCATCCAACCGCTCACGGGGATGCAGACCGCCAGGCTGAGGATGTAGCTGGTCACCACGGCCTTCAGGCTCAGCGGCGTCGCAGCCAGGCTCGCCGCCATCGCGGGCACCGCCGTATTGACGATGGTGGAGTCCAGTTGCTCCATGAACAGCGCCGCCGCGACGACCCAGGGCAAGTAGGTCTTGACAGTGGAGCTATGCATCCGGCCTTGCCGCCGATGTCCGCACGCCGAAGGCTTCGCCGTCTGCGAACGGCAGACATCCCTGCCGCAAGATCGGATTCGTGCCAGTCAAGATCCACGGCGCGGGCCGTCGCCAGCGGCTCGCGTTGCGGGATGCAAGCAACACCCCGCCTCCTCCGTCCGGCATGCTAGCCGCGTCCATTTGCCACCGTGCGGCCCGCCACTGGAGGGTTGTGTCCGTTTGCGGGTTCCTCGCCCGAAAGCCCCGTGCCCGGCCGACGGGGCATGCTGTCCCTGGTGTTTTGGTCGTTGGGTGTCTTGGTTCAAGGATGTGCTGCTCTGCCCGAGCCCGAGCGGGATGTGGCGTGTTCCGTCGCCAACTTCTGGAACGTCCGAACAGTCTGGAAGGCGGACGTGTCGACGGTGCGAGGAGGAGTGGCGCAACAGGCCATCGGCGCAGCGGCGCCGGGATGGGCACTGGGCGAGCGCCCAGTGCCCGAACGGTCAGGCGTGACTCGTCTCCGGGACGGGAATCGCACGGCGTTGGTGTTTGATCAAGAGCAGGACGCTCACGGCCAGAGCCATCATGCCGAAGGTACTCAGGGCGATCAGCAGGGCGTTATCGTCGAGGAAGGCAATGACAACGCCGCTGACGATGAGAAAAAAGCCGAACACCGCCATTTTCCAATCCAGATAGATGCCGGCCAGCAGGCTCGTCAGTCCGACCAGATAGATGATGACGAAGCCATCCGTCTCGGCCTGCAGCAGGTGCTGGACATCCTGCATGAACAACAGGTGGATCACCAGCAAGAGCGCGCACCAATGCAGAACCTGCTGGATGACGAACTGGATCCGCGTGCGTCGAGTGTCGCCCGCGTGCTGGCCCCAGCCGCTGAAGGCGGAGACCAGACCGATGAGGGGAATGAACAGATTCCAACTCGGCTTGGCGGAGACGGGGTCGTGGTCGGTCAGCGAGATCAGCAGGATAGCGATCGCGTAGAGGACGAGATAGGACAGACTGACCAGCATGAGCATCCCGAAACCTGTCTTGTGCGCCACTGGGAAGGACGCGGTGTCGGGGTTGGCGATGGTTTTTGACATGATGATTGACTCCCGTTCATTGAGGACTTGAATCTGGCGCGATGGCTTGGCCATGGCGTGCTCGGAACCTGATGGTCAGTCTACACCTCAATCGTTCGACGCGCGGGGCGAGCGATCCTGGTAATAGATAACCAGCAACTTGCTTGCCATGACTTTTCCGCTGGGCGGAATCTCCATCGTTGCGTCGATCCACGCCAGCGAGCGCTCGCCGGGTCGGTTTGCGGTTGGTGGATAGTGCACGGGGACTGGTTGTTATCAACCGTCTCTCGTCACGCATTGCCAGGATTCGCCCACCCGACTCCCGGCTTTCTTTCGGCATGGCAATACCGGCTGAGTGGCGGTGGCAAGGTCCGGTGCCTCGCCTACCAGCGCAACAGACGCGGCCCGAGCAGGCCGCCGATCAGGGCGGGAATCAGCATGCCGAGCAGATACCAGGTGCCGAGAAAGGGCGCCGCGAGCTCCGGGCAATGCAGACAATAGACCAGCGCGCCAAGACTGCCGGCCAGCAGGCCCGCCGCCGCGCCGCTCAACGGCAGTTGGGTCGGCGCCAGTCCGCGCATCGCCCAGAACAGGGCGACGAACGCCGGCACCGAGAGCAGCGCAATGAGCCAGGGACAGGACGTCCAGGTCGTCCCGAAAACGCTGCCGGGGCGCTCCGCCGGCGCGGCCCCGGCCAGCACGAAGGCACCAAGGATCCAGATCGCCAGCGCCGGCGCCGCCAGCGCCGCGGGCACCCAGGCGAGGCCCATGCCGGGGCGCGACAGGCGCATGGCGGCGAGCAGGCTGGCCCAGGCCAGACCGGCGACGAAGGCGAGCTTGATCCAGAACATGGGCCGACGGACCGCCTCGGCCAGATCGGGGCGCAACCCGAGCAGGATCAGCATCAGCGCGCCCGCGCCAAGCAGGCCCACGCCGACCGCGACGGCATGTCGGCGGCCCACCGGGTGTGGTTCGACGGGTTCCACGCCGGTTGCCAACAGCAGAACCAGCTCATCGGTCTTCATCTCTCGCCTCCGATCAGTGCGGCCAGGGCCTTGAGTCCGCGGTGTACACCGACTTTGATGGCCGACTCGGACATGCCCGTGGCGATCGCGGCCTCCGCCACGGACAGGCCCTCCAGCTTGGTGCGGACGATGGGCAGGCGCTGGCGGTCGGGCAGTTGAGCCAGCAGCTTGTGCAGATCGCCGCGCGCCTCGGCGGCCTCGCCATCGGCCGTGGAAAAAAGTTCCGCCGCGTTGTCCGGCACCGTATCGAGCGGGTCCGTGAGACGCTCCCTGCCCGCCCGCCGACGCAGCAGGTCGACCAGCTTGTACTTGGCAATCGCATGCACCCAGGCCGTCAGCGGCTGGCCGGCGTCGTAGGTCTGCCGCTGGTTGTGAATGGCCAGCAGGGCTTCCTGCACGAGATCCTCCACCTCATCGGGCCAAGCGCCTAGGCGCCGCCTGAAATAGGCGCGCAGATGCGCGCTCAAGGCTTTCAGGAAGCCGTGGTAGGCCACGGCGTCACCGTCGCGTCCGCGCAGCAGCGATTGCCGCAGACGCTCCTCGTTGGAGTCGGATTGCGCCTGTTCAGTCATTCGTTGAAGCGCTGCCTTTCGTTACAGAACCGTCATTGAAGTCCGCTGCTGCGCGAGCTGCTGGGCGGTTACGAGACGGCGCGCCACATCCATTTCTTCGCCATGGCGGGACTGGTCGGCTTCACGGCGGTGCACCTGGCGATGGCGATGCTGGTGCCGCGCACAGTACTGACCATGATTCGTGGCCGCTAAGGAGATCCCGATGCGCAACCCCATTCGACATCCCGATCAGGCTGCTGTCGTCAAGGAAGCGTTCGGCCGCATCGACTCCCCGGCACGACGCCGCTTCCTGATGGGCTCGCTGACCCTTGGCGGTCTGTCCCTACTGACCGGCTGCGACGTCACCGACAGCAAGGGCGCGGAGACGGCGCTGGAGCGGATCTCGCGGTTCAACGACCAGGCCCAGGCCTGGCTCCGGCTGGCGCCGACCTATCCCGACTCCATGATCACGCGGCCCTTCCCCTTCAACGCCTTTTACGCCGAGGACCAGGTGCCGCGGGTGGATGCGGACAGTTTCCGGCTGGAGGTCAGCGGACTGGTCGCCGACCGGCACGCCTGGACGCTGGCGGAACTGCGTGCGTTGCCGCAGACCGATCAGGTCACGCGCCACATCTGCGTAGAGGGCTGGAGCGCCATCGGCAAATGGGGCGGCGTGCCCTTCGCCCGGTTCCTCAAGCGCATCGGCGCCGACCTGAGCGCCAGATACATCGGCTTCCAGTGCAGCGATGACTACTACACCAGCATCGACATGCCCACGGCCCTGCATCCGCAGACCCTGCTGGCCCTGACCTACGACGGCGAGACCCTGCCGGCCCGCTACGGCTTTCCCATGAAGCTGCGGATGCCGACCAAGCTCGGCTACAAAAATCCCAAACACATCCAGGCGATCTTCGTCACCAACACCTACCCCGGCGGTTACTGGGAAGACCAGGGGTACAACGGGTGCGATCCAAACTGTTGAGGTAGCTTAAAATCCAGCAACGCCGTCTACACCCCCGAGGCCCCCCCATGAGCACTGTGCTGCCCCCCAACGATGAGCGACTGCTGGCCCGCCTGAACCAACATCCGCAGTTGCGTGCACGCATTGAGCGACTGGTTGACCTCGTGGAGGATGCGGGTGACGACCTGCGCAAAGCGGACGAGGCGGAGCGCCGCGTGATTGAGGAGGTGCGGCGACTCGGCCAAGAGGTGCTGGAAGACTGGGCCGACGGGCAGGTCACGAAACGGGCGGACGAATTGG
>NZ_CAIPNF010000228.1 GCF_903866365.1 uncultured Thiocystis sp. | reverse complement strand
CAGTTCGTCCAGTCCGGCCAACGCGGGGGTCAAGCGAGCCGCATCGGCGCCTTCGCGTTGCAGCATCTCGTACAGATAACCCGTCAGCGCCAGGGCGCGGGCCTTGGCGTCGTAGCCGGCCCATAGCAGCATCGGGCTTCCGGCATCGTTGCCGCGCTCCAGCCCAGGGAAACTGACGAAGCGTTCCTTGGGCACGTCGAGCGGACCACGCTGTTTCCATAGGGGACCATCGAGGAAGTCGTCCGGCTTGTACTTCGGTGGCACTGGGATTGCGCCAACCTCGCTGGTCTTGCGTCGGTTCTGTTCGGCAGCGAGATCCTCGGCGGACGCTCCGGCCATGGTCCGGCTAACTTCAGAGTCGATGGCATCCTCTCTTCGTTGCAAGGTCCAGGTGCTTTGCCACACCGCGCGCTTGCGCAGACCGCTGTCGGTATAACGCAGCACATCGAGGTAGGGCACAGTGGCCTGTTGCAGGAGTGAGATCAGGGTCGCATGGGCATCGCTGCCGATACCTGAATACAAATCCAAGGCGCGCCGGAAGTTCTCGTCGCCCGAAAGCGCATCGACCAGTTCCCGCACGGAACACAGGCGCGGCGCGGGTTGCGCGTCTCGTGGCCACAGGTCGGTCGCTTCCAACCGGTCGAGCAGCCAGTCTTCCAGTGCAACCTTTTCGAGCGTGTCCCAGTCGGCACCTGCCCAGCGGCGTTTGCACTCTGGTCGTTCGATCAGCGCCAGGTCTCGCGAGTGCTGGATCGTGGCGATGCGACGCTCCACCAGGGCACGGTAGTCCGCCGGCCAGTGTGCGGGACATTCCGTGATCGGTTGGGCGCCGTGGCGCTCGAACCAGGTCGTCGACCTGGCCCCCGCCGTCAACTGCCGCGCCAGCAGGATCTCGAAGGCGCGCTCTCCGAATTGAAGGCCGGGAGGCTCGTCTGTGTAACTTAGCGCTTCGTCCAGTACGCCATAGATGCGATAGACCTGCCAGTCCAGTTCCTCCTGCCAGGCGATCATCTTGCTTCGAAGGCTCTCGACTTCAATTCTCGTAGCATCCAGTTCGGCGCGGGTTGGTACTGTTTCCCCGAACGTTGCCGCAGGCAGGCGGGCTGCTCGTTGGGTGGCCAGGCTGTCGATTCGCCTTGCGATTTCGACGGGGCGCTCCGACGCCACGGGGAACTGACCGATATTGGTACTGTTGTGTGCATAGAAGTCTTCGAATGCCGCCGTTCTCTGACGCGCCCCGTGCTGATCGACCGTACTCCCCTTGTTATGACATACCTGCTTGAGCCAAAAACATGCCGTCGAAGAATTCAGCAGGCCGAGGAGTCCCAGGTGGTCATCTTCTGTGGCGTTGGCGGATAGTTTGATGACCGGCGCCGTCTGCTTAAAGACCTTACCGCCACGGTCTAAAAAGAAGTGGTTGTGTGTTGCAACTTCGCCGAACGTGATGGCATGTTGATATTCGAGTCGAGCCAAGGTGATCTGATGCCAGCTCCACCATGCCTTCCCGTCGGAGAAGTAAGTTCCTTGCCCGAAGGTCGCGCGATTTCCAAGCAAGGTTCGGCTCATCACCTATCACTTTCTGGCAAACTGTGACGCTGAGGTCATGTTGAGGTGATTGGAGATCATGGGAAGCGTCAAACGATTGGCGGATGAAGTGGCGCGCGGGCTACGCGAGGTACACCCGCATTTGCGCAAGACGGT
>NZ_CAIPNF010000227.1 GCF_903866365.1 uncultured Thiocystis sp. | reverse complement strand
CGCGGCGTTCCGGCGACCAATGTCCGCCGATACTGCCCCAAGGCGGTGTAGCGTTGCAGCGCCAAGCGCACGGCGAGCGACGGATGTCCGGCGGCGATCAGATCGCGATGGATGCCGATCTTGAGCGGGCGCGGTTGACCGGGATCGAAGGCGGCGGGAGACGCCGCGATCAGATCCAGCGGATGCGCGAGCAGACGGCGGGCGACCTTGGCCTCAGCGGCACTGACCGTGCCCGACGGTTGACCGGCAAGATCGATCCGTGCGGCGTCCTTCAGTAGGTTTTGCAGATAGGCCGGCTGGTTCAGCCAGGCGAAGAGGGCACGGTCGAGGGCTTGGCGCAGGCGATCCCGCGCGGTTTGACGCTCCGTGCCCGGCGACAGACGCAGCAGGTCATCCCATTCATTCAGTGCCCGCCAGAGGTCGCGTTGAATGTCGCGCTTGAGCGGGCGCGGATTGCTCAGATCGAAACAAGCCGGGTAGCGCACGGACAGATCGAGCGCAGACGTGGATGCGGCTGGCGGGTCGGGGTTCGGTTCGGTCATGGTTTAACGGCTCTCTGCAAGCGTCAGGACGGTTCGTCAATGGGCAAGCACGAGATTCACGATCCGCCATGACAACCCGTCACGCCTTAACACGAATCGAGTTTCCTTGCCTTCGTCGTCGGGCACCCAGACGGAGAACTGACTGAACGAGTCATAGGAATAGCGCGCATTCTGCAATAAGTCCGCTTCCTTGGGTGGCGGTCCGGTGTCCGCTGTCACGGTTTGCTTGACGAGGGATTCGGACGGTCGATCCCCTTCCATGACGTGCGCCAGTCCCGCCGGCGTCACGAAGGCATCGACGATGCCATCGACCATCGTGGTCGCCAAGCCCGCCGCCAGTGCGCCCAGGGGATTGTCCTTCAATTCCCCGGTCGTGTTGTGCATCAGGCGCGCGTTGATCTGAGCCTTCAGATTCTGCCGCAACGTCGGAAAATCGACCTTGGCCGCGAGCCGGTCCGAATCTTTTTCGACAATGCCGGTCTTGATGTCGGCAATGGCGAGAGACGGTCCCGCCGCCACGTAGCCAAGCAGGGCAATCATGGCGACCTCTCTGATGCCGATGCAATCCTACTCAGTGAAGCCTCTCTGCCCCAGATCAAGTATTCTTCGTGCTGCGAGCGTCAGCCCCGATCCATTGGCCAGTCACGGTTTTTGGGGTATGGTGCGACACGATCTGGGTCACTCGACAGGCGACAGCCTACCGGGCGTGACTGAACACGCCGACGAGGCCATTGATCATTCATCCATTCCGTCAGGACGATGATCCACTATCCGTTTTGATGTGAGCACCGCTTGACCAACGAAGAATCACTCCTGGGCACCTTGGGCTTTCGTTTTGGCCGCAATGGCCCCCATGCAGCACGGACGATGATGCTCGATGACTTGCGGGCACTGCTGGCGCAGGTTCCCGATGAGGCATTGCGGGCTGACTACGACGACGCGATCGTCAACCGGAACCTGCTCGGCAAGCCAACCAAGAAAACGCGCGAGTTGGCCCGGCGGCATTTGACGACGCTATATGGTTTGGATCCCGGTAATCCGCTTTTCCGTGCGCTGCGGCGTCTCTGGCCCCTGGATGCCGTCGCCCAACCGCTCTTGGCCTTGGTCGTCGCCCTGGCGCGCGATCCGCTACTGCGGCTGACCCGGCCCCTCGTTCTGAAAAAACAACTCGGCACCGTGCTTCCTCGCGAGGAGGTCGAACACTGCCTGGCTCAAGGCGACCCGGACCGTTTCAGTGCGGCCTCGCTCAAGTCGTTTGCCCAAAACGCCTCGGGCACCTGGACGGCGGCGGGCTTCTTGAGCGGCCGTGTCCGCAAGCTCCGCACGGCGCCCATGGTTCGTCCCGAGAACGTCACGCTCTGTCTCTTCCTCGGTTATCTTGAAGGCCAAACCGGGCAGCGTCTCTTTTCATCATCCTGGATGCAGTTGCTCGGAGGCGCCCTGGACGAATTGGAGACATTAACGGGAGTCGCCGCTCGGCGCGGCTATCTCGTGTTCATGGATGCCGGCGGGGTCAAGGAGGTCCGCTTCCCGAACTACCTCACCGCAGACGAGGAACGCCGACGTCAGGAGGTGGCGGGTGTCATCTAGGGTTAGCAAACTGCTGGCGGCCTACCGTCAGCATCTCACGGTGCCCTGGCAGGCGGGTCTGGCCGCCATCCAGCGGGTGATCTTCGCGGTCTACGACAAGACCGACGAGCTGCGCCTTCGAACCAACGTGGAAGAATTTGCCCTGGCCACGCAACAGGCCGGCAAACAATGGCTGTTGATCGATGTCACCAATGCCTTTCCGGACTGGATGGTCGCGCAGGAATATCGCGATGCCTATTTCGAGTGCCCCGACGACCTCGCGGGCTATCACACGGGGGAGCTGACCGAGTTCGCGACCGACCTCATCCAGACCCTCAAGGCGCGCCTGGCCACCGATGCCGGCCCCGACACCCTGGTCGCGCTGCTCGGCGTCGGCGCATTGTTCGGCGTGGCACGGGTTTCCTCGCTTGTGGAAGGCATCAAGGACGCAATCCCCGGCCGACTGCTCGTCTTCTTCCCCGGCGAACATCACCCCGAACACCACAGTTACCGCTTACTCGATGCGCGCGATGGCTGGAACTACCTGGCCGTGCCCCTGGTGGCCAGGGACTGACACCGCCCCATCCAGACTCAACTCAGGAATTCAGCATGCTGAACAGGGACATCTACACCACTCCGCCGAAGGAGAACCGCCTCGTCAACAACGGTGTCGCCGAGGTCTCCGAAGACCACTCCGACGCCGCCCAGGCCGTTCTGCGCTATGAGCTTGAGACCTTCGTCTGCGATGGCCAGTACGAAAATGGCCTGGAAACCATCCTCGACAAGTTCCTGCTGAACCTCGATTCCAGGACCGAGCAACCGGGGGTCTGGATCTCCGGATTCTTCGGTTGCGGCAAGTCGCACCTGGCCAAGATGCTGCGGACCCTCTGGACGGACGATGGCTTTGCCGACGGTGCGACCGCGCGCAGCATCGCCAAACTGCCCAGCGCCATCGTCGACCACCTCAAGGAACTCTCCATCCAGGGCAAGCGCCACGGCGGTCTGCATGCCGCCGCCGGGAAGCTGGGGGCGGGCGCGGGCGACAAGGTGCGTCTGGCCTTGCTGGGCATCGTGTTCAAGTCCAGAGGATTGCCCGAGCAGTACAACCAGGCCCAGTTCGTCCTGTGGATGCGGCGGGAAGGCATTCTGCCTCAGGTGGAAGCCGCGCTGCGGCAGACTGGCCGCTCACTCGCCCAGGAACTGCCGCATCTCTATGTCTCCAGCCATCTGGCCAGGGCGCTGCTCATGGCCCGGCCCGACCTGGCGCACACCGAACAGGACGCCCGCAAGTTGCTCAAGGAGCAATTTCCCCAGGTCACCGATGTGACCAGCGAACAGATGACCACGGCGATCGACACCGCGCTCGCGCGCGATGGTCAGTTCCCGCTCACCCTGATCGTGCTGGACGAGGTGCAGCAGTACATCGGCAACGACGCCGAGCGCGCTTTCCAGGTACAGGAGTTGACCGAAACCCTGTGCAAGCACTTCAAGGGCAAGCTGCTGTTCGTCGGCACTGGCCAGTCCGCGTTGTCGGGCATGCCGAACCTGCAGCGCCTGATGGGGCGCTTTCCAGTGCCCATCATGCTCGGCGACTGGGACGTCGAGAACGTTACCCGCCAGATCATCCTGGCCAAGAAGCCGACGGCCCAACCCGAGGTCGAACGCATCTGGCAGGCGAATCTGGGCGAGATCTCCCGTCACCTGCGCGGCACCAAGCTGGAGCATGTCGCGGACGACGAAGCCATCATGACCGCCGATTACCCGCTGCTGCCGGTGCGCCGCCGCTTCTGGGAACGGGTGCTGCGGACCATCGACACCACGGGCACCGTGTCGCAACTGCGCAGCCAGTTGCGGGTCGTGCACGAGGCCGTGCTCGCCACGGCGGACGCGCCCCTGGGTCACGTCGTCGCGGGCGACTTCCTGTACGACCAGATCGCCGCCAACCTGGTCTCCACGGCGCAATTACCCAAGGAGGTCTTCGAGAATGTCCAGCGGTTCGCCGCCGGGGAGGCCGATGCCCCGCTCAAGGCCAGGGTGCTCAAGCTCATCTATCTCATCAACAAGCTCCCCGCGGATACCGTGCTGGACATCGGCCTCAAGGCGACCGAGGAGGCCCTGGCGGACTTGCTGGTCACTGACCTCGCGGCCGGCTCCGCCGAGCTGCGTCACCGGCTGCCTTTATTGCTAGACGAGTTGCAGAACCAGGACCGTCTGGTCATGGCCCTGGCTGGCGGCAGCGGCACCGAGTACCGGTTGCAGACCCGCGAGTCGAGCGCCTGGTACGACGAGTTCCGCGCCCAGGAGGCCGAGCTGAAGGCGGCGCCCCAGCGCGTCGAGCAGAAGCGCGCCGACTTGCTCAAGGCCCGTTTCGCCGAGGTGCTCAAGACGGTGCGTGTCGTCCAGGGGCAGGACCACGTCGAACGCAAGCTCACCCCAACCGACGACGACACCCTGCCCAAGGACCACGACCGAACCCTCTACCTGTGGATCCAGGACGGCTGGCAGACCGAAGAGAAATCCGTGATCGCCGAGGCCAGGGCCAAAAGCGCCGACAACCCCACCCTGTTCGCCTTCCTGCCCGCGCAGCACAAGACCGATCTGAGCAACGCCATCGTCGCCCTGGAAGCGGCGCGTTCCACCCTGCAACGCAAGGGCAGCCCCGCCACCGAAGAAGGCCGTGACGCCCAGCGCTCCATGGAGAGTCGCCAGCGCACCGCCGAGAAAGACCTGGGCGATTTATTGGACAAGCTGTTGGCCGGCGTGCGGGTCTTCCAGGCCGGCGGCCAGGAGGCCACCGACGGCCACGACCTGGCCGAGTGCCTCAACCGCGCGGCCAATGCCTCGGCCATCCGCCTGTTCAGCCAGTTCGATACGGCCGATCATGGCCACTGGAGCAAGGTGCTCGACGAGGCTCGTAAGGGCAGCCTGGAGGCATTGAAGGCGGTGGGTCACACCCGGGAAGCCGACCAGCACCCCGTCTGCCAGAAGCTGCTGGCCTACATCGGCCCCGGCAAGAAGGGCGCCGAGATCCGCGATCAGTTCGAGGCCCCGCCGTTCGGCTGGCCGCGTGACGCCATCGACGGCGCGCTCTACGCCCTGCTCGCCGCCGGCCATCTCAAGGCCCACGATGTCAGCGCCAAGGCGGTGGACGCCAAGAGTCTGGATCGCAACAAGCTCACCCAGGCCAGTTTCCAGCGCGAATCCATCACCATCACGCCGCCTCAGCTCATCAAGATTCGCCAGCTCTTCAGTACTGTCGGGGTGTCCTGCCAGCCCAAGGAGGAACTGGCGAAGGTGCCCCTGCTGCTCGCCAGGCTCCGTGAACATGCCGCCAAGGCCGGTGGCCCCGCACCCGCCCCGGAGGTGCCCAAGCCGACGCTGATCGAGACCCTGGAAGGGCCGTCCGGCAACGCCCAGTTGCTGGAGATCTACACGCGGTTCGATGAGCTCGTTGGTCTATCGAAGCAGTGGACCAGGACGGCCGAGGAGATGTCCAAGCGCCTGCCCAACTGGACCCAGCTCGGCGAGTTGCTACACCACGCCGCGACCCTGGGACCCTGCGCCGCGTTTAAGGTCGAAGCGGACGCCATCGCCGCCCAACGCTGTCTGCTCGCCGACCCGGATCCCGTGCGACCCCTGCTCGACCAGGTGGTCGATCTGCTGCGCCAGGCGCTCACCGCGAAGCTGGATGCCTACCGAACGGCCTTCCAGGAACAGCAGATTCTGCTGGAGGGCGATGCCGATTGGGACCGCCTCAGTGACACCCAGCAGGCGGAATTGAGCGAAAAATATCACCTGACTCCGCTTGGCGACATCCCGCTCGGAACACCCGAGCAACTCCAGGACGCGCTGGACGACTGCGATCTCGATCACTGGGTGGCCAAAACCCAGGCACTGCCGAGCCGTTTCGAGGCCGCCCGCTATGCTGCGGTGCAGTTGCTCAAGCCCAATGTCGTCCATGTCACCATTCCACGGCGCACGCTCAACGATGAGACGGAACTGAAGGTCTGGCTAGCGGAGGTCGAGGACTTGCTGATCCAGAAGCTCAAGAATGGACCGGTGGCGCTATGAAAGTCATGCCTTGGGATAGGAAGAAGATTTCCGAGAAGACCCTGGAGCTGAACTTTGCCAGCCAACTTAATCATCGGATTGGCGGGAATTTACTGTGGTTTGGACTCACGCAAAAGCAGGAAGCCGAGGCCGGATTCGACATTGCGACCAGGGTTGGCCAGGATATGTTCATTGTACAAATGAAGGCATCAGCAAATATCCTGAAGAAATCCAAAGCCAGGCAATTCAAAATTCCCCATGATCAACTTCAGAGTCTTCTGCGTCTTCAACTTCCGCTCGGTCATGTTTTTTACGCCTTCCCATTAATCGGGACGACACAGGATCTAGCAACCCATCAAGATGTCGTCGGCAATACTTGGCTCTGCGACATTACACTCCTGAAAAATGTCGATGAACCGTTGACAAGGACCGGAACGCCTCGAAAAGATGGATGCCATTATGTCCAGGTGACCCCTGCTGAAGCGCCGATCTCTCCCCTTGCTGCAGGTCGTGCTGTTTTTCATTCGAAGCCGGTCACTGTCGATCTTGTGCTTCCTGACCAAGCATTGACTCGTGACCCCATTGCTGGAGAAAGAGAAGGCAACCTTCTTTCAAGGATGGACGGCAGTTTTGAATTTTTTTGGAGCCTATTCGAACTGTTTCAGAGCAAAGCCTTAGTCATTATCCGAGTCGGTTAGTACATTCATGGTCGCACTGCAAAAGAACTTTCGCTCCCAGCTCGAAAACACCGTCAAGACCGCCCGCGAGGTGGCCGAGCAGGCCGCTCGCGCTACCCTGGACCAACTGGCGGTCGGCGAGGCCAAGGCCCCGGACTATCTGACCGACGCGCACAAGGCGCTGCGCCGCCGACTGCGCGCCCACGGTCGCGCGCTGGGCGACCTCAAGGCACGGAACGACACCCAGGGCGTGCAGCACCTGATCTGGGAAGTCACCTACGAGCACTGGCACCGCATGCTGTTCGCCCGCTTCCTGGCCGAAAACGGGCTGCTGATGTGGGAGCCGGGCGCGCCGGTCTCGCTCGACGATTGCCGCGACCTGGTGGACAACCACCCGGACCTGGCCATGGGCGCCAAGAGCCAGTGGGAGCTGGCCGGCAAGCTGGCCGCGCGCATGCTGCCGCAAGTGTTCAAGCCGCAAAGCCCCGTGTTCGAGCTGGTCTTTGCACCCGAGCACCAGCGTGAGTTGGAGCGGCTGCTCGCCAACCTGCCCTTTGATGTCTTCCAGGCCAGCGACAGTCTGGGCTGGGTCTATCAGTTCTGGCAGGCCAAGCGCAAGGATGAGGTCAACGCCTCCGAGGTCAAGATCGGCGCCGACGAGCTGCCCGCCGTCACCCAGCTCTTCACCGAGCCTTACATGGTGGACTTCCTGCTCCACAACTCGCTCGGCGCCTGGTGGGTGACGCGCCATCCGGACCAGCCTTGCCCGGTACCGCTGACCTACCTGCGCCGGTTGGACGACGGTACGCCCGCCGCCGGCCGGTTCGAGGGCTGGCCGGACGCCCTGGCCGACTTCAAGCTGCTGGACCCCTGCTGCGGATCGGGTCATTTTCTGGTTGCCGCCTTCCTGATGCTGGTACCTATGCGCATGGCCGCCGAGGGGCTGAGCGCGGGTGACGCTGTGGATGCCGTGCTGCGCAACAACCTGCACGGACTGGAGCTGGATGCCCGGTGCGTGGAGATCGCGGTCTTTACGCTGGCGCTGGCGGCGTGGCGCTTTCCGAACGCGAACGGCGATCCGCTTGGCGTGCGGCCCGAGATGCCGGCGCCCAAGATTGCCTGCTGCGGTCTCAAAGTGGCGGCGAGCGCCCAGGATTGGGAGGCGCTGGTGCCGGACGACGCGCCCCATGCGGAACATGTGCGGGAGGGTTTGCGACGGCTCCACGACACCTTTCGGCAAGCGCCGCTGCTTGGCAGTCTGCTCGACCCAGGCCGGGAACACGAAGGCGATCTGTTCGCGCCCGATTACGAACTGCTGAAAGGGCTCTTGCGGCGGGCGCTGCACACCGAGCAGCAATACAGCCTCTGGGACGAGACCGATTCCATCTGGGATGTCGCCGTCAGCGCCCAGGGCTTGCTGGAGGCTGCCCAGCTTCTGGAGGCGCGCTATCACCTGGTGATCACCAATGTGCCTTATCTGGCGCGCGGCAAGCAGGGCGACGCGCTGAAGACCTACTGCGCCAAGCACTATCCCGAGGCCAAGAACGATCTGGCCAATGTGTTTCTGGAACGCTGCCTCGAACTCTGCGTCGTAGACGCGGCTTCCAGCCGCGTCAGAACGCGCCAGGATTGCGCGTCTACAGGCGTCGTCCAGATCGTCATGCCGCAGAACTGGCTGTTCCTGACCAGCTACCGGAAGCAGCGCGAGAGTCTGCTCAAGCGGGTGAGTTGGAATCTATTGGGGCGGTTGGGCATGGCCGCTTTCGAGATCATGGACTGGTGGGCCTTCAACGTCATCTTGCTGACTCAAACCAACGCACCAGCGGCTGAGGGGTTTGAACTGCGAGGAGTGGATGCCAGCGCGCCGAGATCAACCGAGGAAAAGGCGGAGTTGCTGCGCGGTAAGGCTCAGGTGGTGTTGGTCAGCCAACAAGATCAACTTAAGAACCCAGACTTTCGCATTCAGCTCCATGAGCAGAGTGAATTCCTGCTTCTTGGCAGCTTCGCCTCTTCTCAGCAGGGAATAACAACTGGAGACCTAAACCGATTTGGAAGATGCTTCTGGGAAGTCCACCTATCGCAAGATTGGGATTATTGGCAAGGTACAGTTGAAGAAACGCAAGATTTTGGGGGTAGGCATCGAGTCTTGTATTGGCAAAGAGGGCATGGTGAATTAGCTGGATTCGAAGGGGCGACCCTACGCGGCCAAGAGCATTGGGGAAAGCGTGGCGTATTAGTATGTCTAGTTGGGCGTTTGTATGTCACACGATCTTATGGTGATAAGACAGATGATACTTGTGCTGTCGTTTTTCCAAATTCAGGAACGGATCTGGCGTCGATTTGGTGCTACCTTTGCTCTAGCTGTTTTGCAGAGGAGATGCGACGAATTGACCAGGGTTTGAAGCCGCCCCCGAGCACACCGCTGAAGATTCCATTTGACTATGGCCACTGGCAACAGGTCGCCGCCGAACGCTACCCCAACGGCCTCCCCAAACCCTATTCCGACGACCCGACGCAGTGGCTCTTCCATGGCCACCCCCAGCCCGCGACCGACCCGCTGCAAGTCGCCGTCGCCCGTCTGCTCGGCTACCGCTGGCCCGCCGAGACCGACGCCGAGATGGAGCTCGCCGACGAAGCCCGAGCCTGGATCACCCGCTGCAATGCGCTGTCCGACCACGTCGATGACGACGGCATCCTCTGCCTCCCCTCGGTCCGTGGCGAGAAGCCCGCCCACGAGCGCCTGCTCAACCTGCTGATCGCCGCCTGGGATGAGGCTTCGACAGGCTCAGCCCGAACGGGCGCTGGTTGGAAACCCTGCACCCTCGACAAGCTGCTCGCCGACGCCGGCTGCGCCGGCAAGGGCCTGGAAGTCTGGCTGCGCGACAGCTTCTTCGAGCAGCACGCCCGGCGCTTCCACCACCGCCCCTTCATCTGGCACGTCTGGGACGGGCTCAAGGACGGCTTCGGCGCCCTGGTCAACGTCCACCAGCTCGACGCCAAACACCTGGAGCGCCTCATCCACACCTACCTGGGCGACTGGATCCGCCAGCAGGAGACCGGCGTGCGCGACGGCGTCGACGGCGCCGAGACCCGCCTGGCCGCCGCCCAGAACCTCAAGCACCGCCTGGAGCTGATCCTCGAAGGCGAGAAGCCCTATGACATCTTCGTGCGCTGGAAGCCGCTGACCGAGCAGCCCATCGGCTGGAATCCTGACCTCAACGACGGCGTGCGTCTCAACATCCGCCCCTTCATGACCGCCGAGGTGCTGCGCCACAACAAGAAGCCCAAGCTCAACATCGAATGGAAGAAGGATCGCGGCAAGGATGTCGAGAGCGCGCCCTGGTTCCCCGTGTTCAATGGAGAGCGCATCAACGACCACCATCTGACGCTGGCCGAGAGGCTGGCGGGGCGGGGTGAACGATGAGAATCGATCGTCTCAGCGTTAAGAACTTCCGTTGTTTCGAGGATGCGGAATTTGATTTCTCGCCGGGGTTCAATCTGTTTGTTGGAGTCAACGGCTCTGGCAAATCTTCACTGTTGAGAGCCGTTGCAGCGAGTCTGGCCGAACCCCTCAATGGCTATGCCGGCTATCGTGTCGGAATCCATGCGCAGGATGAAAACGCACGCATCATCCTACATGCGGTGGATGGCAAGGTTCGCTATGAGGCTTGTTATCCGGTTCGGTTGGAGGCAACAGGCCTGATTGATGGGGAACATCGCGCATGGTGGGTGGAGAAATCCGGTCCTGGTCGGGATCAGAATAATTATGAGAGAACGATCTCTTCCGCCTTGGAGAATATCGCTCTAGCAATTTCTCAGGGCGAGAAAGCTGCGCTTCCGATCGCGGCGTATTACGCGCCTGAACGGTCATGGCGGCTGAGTCAGATTTCGGCGGAAAGCGCAGTCCGTCAGAAGGAGTCGAGACGAAACGCCTATCAGAATTGGGAGAACGCGGCACAGGACGTCAAAGCGCTCGAATCATGGGTTATTGCGAAGACGCTGGAGCGGCTGGAATCTTTGACCCAATCCACGTCGCATGCTAATCGAGACGTCTCGGAGGGCGAGCTGGATCTGGTCAACCGTGCCGTGGTACAGGTCTTGCCCGGTTCGCGTGGGCTGCGCTACGACATCACGTCACGATGCCTCGTGTTCGATTGGCAAGAGCGCGATCCCACGCCTTTCGATACGCTGAGCGATGGGCAGCGCAGTTTAGTCGCACTCGTCGCGGATATCGCCAGACGCATGGCACTCGCGAATCCGCAGCTTGGCCGGTATGTACTAGAACAGACACCAGGGATTGTCATGATCGATGAGCTGGATATCCATCTACATCCTTCCTGGCAGCGCAGCTTGCCAAGTTTGTTGAAAACGATCTTCCCATTGGTTCAATTCGTCACGGCATCCCATTCGCCTCAGATGATGGGTGAACTCGCGCCGGAAGAGATTTGGCTGATGCGTGGGTCGCAGGTATTAGGCCATCCTCCTAGGTCATTCGGGCTGACCACAAACGAGGTGCTGGAAGAGCTGATGGAAGGCCTGGCGCGCAACCCCGAGGTGACCGCACAGCTCGACACCATCCATCGGCACATCGACGACGACCGGCTGACCGAGGCGCAAGCCGCGCTGGACCAGTTGCGTGCCAAGATTGGCGACATTCCCGAGGTGCTGGCCGCGCAGGCGTCCATCGACAGTTTGGCTTGGCTGAAGGACGAGGAGGCATGAGGAGCATCGTCAAAGGCGCCGAGCCACGGGCACTGATTCAATGGAAGGCGGATAATGCGCAGACCCCCGAGAACCTCGTCTACGGTCGCGGTGGATTTCCGGGGGAGGCCGTGCGTGCGGCACTGCTGGCGGAGCAATTCCATCTGTGTGCCTACATCATGATGCGTCTGAAGACGGCCGCTGAGTGTCGGGCACAGGGCCGTGATACAACCGATGCCTGTCACATCGAGCACCTGCTTCCGCAGGCACGCAAGGTACCGGGAGAGGACATCGATTACCGCAACATGGTGGCCTGCTATCCGCCCAGCAGCTCCAAAGTCGCCTGTGATTTTGGCGCCCGAGCAAAGGGTGATTTCGATCCGGCGGCCGGGTCATTCGTATCCCCAGTCTCACCCGGCGCCGAACGGCATTTCGAGTTCGATGAGTACGGCGGTGTCACGGGCCGAACCCCTGCGGGAGCCGAGACGATTCGAGTCCTGAGGCTGGACCACCCGGCCTTGGTGAATGACCGCGCGGCTGTCATCCGTGGCGCGTTGCGCCCCAGAGGTCGCCCCTTGTCGGCCGCTGCCGCGCGACGCCTGGCCACGGAGATCACGCATCCGAACCAGGAAGGATGCCTGCCAGCCTACTGTGTCGCGGTCGCCTCGGCGGCTCTGGCCTTGGCCGCCCGCGCAGAACGGCGAGCGGCCCGTCTACGCAAGCAGGACAGCACACGATGACCACCCTGCTCGATGCGCTGCGACAGAGTCTAGCGGCCGCGGCCAAGATCAACCAGGCCGTTCAGGCTAATCCGGCCGCCATCCTCTGGACCGATGCCGACCGACAATGGAGTCCGGTTCTAGCGCGGTTGCGGCAGGCGCTTCCCGGTCTGGCGAGCCTTGGGGATTATCAGCCCGAGATGCACCAGGGGCCGGCGATCTGGCTGAAATGCGCTGTTGCTGGACTGGTGCCGGAGGTGGCCACCAGCCAGAGTCACTACACTCTCTATCTGCCCGGCGTCAGCCGCGCGGATCTGCGCGCCATCGAGAGTTGTCCACTTGCACTCCAGCCGTTGGCGGAGCTTCAGTATCGAGGGGTGTTCTGGAGCCAGGCGAACGGCCGGGACTGGACGCTCAATGCCTTCCTGACCTCCAGGAAAGGCGGCTTGGGCCTGGACGTCGCGCAGGACAAGGTCACTCAGGAGGCACTCGCTCAGACACTCCAGGCCGGTGTCCTGCTTGACCGCTCGATCGATGAACTCCAGGGGCGGCAGATCAACGCCGAGTGGCTGCACAGTCTGCTGGCGCCAAACCCCACGCGAGACCTGCTGGTGTGGATGAACGACCCCGAGGCGGCCCAGAAGCAATGGGGTAACACCCGCTGGAGCGTCTTCCTGAAACGCTGCAAGGCG
>NZ_CAIPNF010000226.1 GCF_903866365.1 uncultured Thiocystis sp. | reverse complement strand
TCGCGCTGATCGGCGGCGCGGCCCTCGAAGCTGTACTCGATCCCGTAGTCATCGGCGAGCTTGGGCAGCAGTTCGCGCTCCAGCGCCTCGCGCACATTGTCCGGGGTGCTCAGGGCGCGGTTGACATCGGCCGAGACCTCGACCGCCAGGCGTCCGGCGGCGTGACGCAGCGTCTCGAACCCGCGCCGGGACTCCCAGCGGGCGACCGTGGCGAGCGGGACGAAGGCGCCGTCCGGGGCGCGGATCAGCAATTGCTCCAGCGCATCGAGCCGGGTGCGTTCGGCGCGCGGGAGCAGCACCCGCACCTCCAGCTCGTCCTGTCCGACCTGGACCAGTTGCGCCAGATGCCCGTCGAAGGCGGCGCGCAGTTGCCGTCCCAACAGCTCGGTGGTCAGGCCGAGCGCCTGTCCCGCCGGGGTCAGCCGATAGATCAACTGCTCGCGCCCGAACGGCATGTCGTCGAGCATGTCCGAGACGCCGGGGACGCTCTCCAGGCTCTGCGCCAGTTTCAGCGCCGCGGCCTTGAGACGGGTGGCGTCATCGCCGGTCAGCCGCACCGTGAGATCGCGTCCCGGCGGGCCGGCGCGGCGCGCGGAGATCACCAGGTTCTCCAGCCCGGCCGGCATCCTGAGCGTGTCGCGCCAGGCGGCGATAAAGGTCTCGTTGCGGACCTCGCGACGTTCGGAGGGCACCAGTTGCAGCAGGATCGAGGCGAGCTGATCGCCCTGGGCGCCGGAACCGGCCTCCACCGAGATTGTGTTGCCCAGACGCGCGACCGCCGCCTCGACCAGATTGCCGCCGAGCGTTTGCTCGGTCGCGCGCAGCGCCCGTTCCATTTCGTCGAGAAAGGCCGCGCTCTGCTCGCGTGGCGTACCGGCGACAAAGGTGGCGTTGGCGAAGACGATCTGCGATTCCGGGGTCGGGAAGAAGACGAACTGGAGGCGCCCGCCGACAAGCAACCCCACCGCCAGCAGCATCAGCACCGCCACCGCGCTGACGGTGACGCCGCGCCAGCGCACCGCCCAAGTGACCAGCGGGCGATAGAGGCCATCGCGGAAATGATCGAAACCGGCGTCCACCCGCCGGCGCCAGCGCGGCACCGTGGCGTCGACGTGATGCTCGAAGGCGGCGCGCAGATGGGCCGGCATGATCAGGAAGACCTCGACCAGCGAGGCCATCAGCACCATGATGGCGACGAAAGGGATGTCGCCCAGGATGTTGCCCATGATTCCGCCGATCAGGATCAGTGGAAGAAAGGCGGCGACCGTGGTCAGGGCGGAGGCGAAGATCGGCCAGAACATGCGCCGCGCCCCGGAAATCGCGGCCTCGGCCGGCGACATCCCGGCGCGAAAGCGCGACTCGGCGTATTCGCCGATCACGATCGCGTCGTCGTCGATGACGCCCAACGTCAGCAGCAGCCCGAACAGGCTGATCATATTGATGGTGCCGCCGAAAACCCAGAGCAGCGCCAGCGCGGCGAGATAGGCGGTCGGGATGCCCATCGCCACCCAGAAGGCGACCCGCCCCGGCAGAAAAATGAAGAGCAGCAGCAGGACCAGGGTGAAACCCTGGAGACCGTTATCCACCAGCAGGTCGATGCGGTCCTGGATCTGCTCCCACTGAGCGTCGAAGATGGTGAGTTCGAGCGCGGGCGGGAGCGTGGGGCGGGTGTCCGCGAGCCATTGCTCGAAGATCCGCGCGGCGGTCAGCGAGTTGCCGTTCTCGGCGCGCTGGACCAGGATCTCCACGGTGGCGGGGGCGTTTTCGCGGTGCGTCTCCGGCGGATCGTCCAGGGCGATCTCGGTCAGATTCAGGCTGGCGGGACGCGCCTCGCGCACGATGGTCGCGACATCCCCCAGGCGCACCAGACCGCGCTCGTCGCTGACGATCGCCAGATCCTCGAAGTCCACCGGATCGCGGCGTTGCTCCAGACTGCGCAGTTCGCGCGCCCCGTCGGCATCGCCGGCGAGGCCGGAGGGGATGTCGCGGGCAAGCCGGGCGACCTGTTCGCCGATGCCGTCCAGCGAAAGTTTCAGGCTCTCCAGGGTCCGCCCCGACACCTCGATGGCGATGCGTTCCTCGGGCAGCCCGCTGATGTCGATCCGGTCGATCCCGCGCGCCAGAAGTTCGCGCTCGAACTGACGCACCCAGGGGCGCAGATCGGCGAGACTGGGGCCCGAGACCAGCAGCCGGGCGACCGAGTCGTAGCGCGAGACGCGGCTGATCTGCGGGGTTTCGGCGTCCTGGGGCAGGTTGCGGAACTCGGCCACGCGCTGGCGCGTCTGGTCCAGCGCGAGCAGCGGATCGGTGTCCTCCTGGAGTTCCAACGACAGGCTGGCGATGCCCTGGGCGGCGGTCGAAGTGATTTTCTTCAGCCCGTCGACGGTTTTCAGCCGTTCTTCCAGCGGGATCAGGATGCCGTTTTCCACGTCCTCGGCCGCCGCCCCGCTCCAGACCACCCGCACCGAGATGATGTCCAGCGCGAAGGTCGGGAAGAACTGGATGTTCATCCGGGTCAGACTGATCGCGCCCAGGATGAAGATCATGATCATCAGCAGGTTGGCGAGCAGCCGGTGACGGGCGAAGACCGCGATCAATCCATCGCTCACTGGATGGTCTCCACCTTGAGGCTGTCGAGCGCATTGGGGAGATGCGTGACCATCACCGGCGTCCCCGGCGTCAGCTCGGGCGCGCGGACCAGTACCTGTCCCGCCTCGGTCGTGTCGCCGCCGACTTCGCCGATCCGCTCGACCGCGATCCCGCGCAGCCGGCCGTCGTCCACTGCGAAGATGCGGTCGCCGCCATGCAGCGCCGAGAAGGGTAGGGCGACGGTGCCGGGCGCCGGCGGGCGTTCCAGACGCAGATTGACGAAGGCGCCCAGCGGGAGGTCGGCGCCGGCGTCGAGCCGCAGCAGGGCGTCGACCCCGCGCGCGTCGGCCTCGCCGGCGAGCCGCTCCAGCACCGCCGTCAGGGTTTTACCGGCATGCTGGCCGTGGGCGGTCAGGCGTTCGCCGGCGTTCAGCGCCTGGCGCAGTTCCTCGCCATAGACGCCCGGGATCTTGGCGCGCAGATAGAGTCCATCGAGCGGGACGATCGTGAGAATGGTCTGATTGGCCTGGAGCTGATCGCCGGCCGCCGCCTCGACCACGCCGATGCGCGCGGCGAAGGGCGCCAGGATCTCGCCGCGCGCGGCATCGCGCTCGGCCTCGGCCAGCGTCGCCTTCAGCGACGCGAGCCGGGACGGGTGTTCGGCGATCGATTGTTCGCGCAGTGTCACCGCGAGCCGTGCCCGCGCGAGCTGTTCGCGCGCCTCGTCGACGCTGGAGATGGAGCCCAGTTTCTTGGATTGGACCGTATCGGCGCGCGTGACCGCGGCATCGGCCAGGCGCAGCAGCTCGCGTTCCTGCTCCAGCGCCTCGGTGTCGTGGATCAGACGCAACCGTTCCTGTTCGACCTCGGCCTGGGCCTTCCGGCGGCGCGGTTCCAGATCGCGCGGGTCGAGCCGCGCCAGCACCGCGCCGGCCTTGACCCGTTCGCCGTCGCGCACACGCACCTCCAGCAGCCGACCAGCCACGGGGGCGGCGGCGCGCACCCGATCCGGCGCCTCCACGCGACCGAACAGCGAGAGGATCGGACGGTGATCCGCCGGCGTGGCCACAGTGACCGCGACCCGCCAGATGCGTTCGGTTGGCACCACGGGGTGAGGTGTGGGACGGGTTTCCTTGAGGGCGAAAAAGCCGCCAAGACCGGCGAGCAGGATGATCAACGGGAGAAGACGGCGCGGCATTGCGGTGAGTCGTCGAATGGATGAACGGGAGAGTCGCCGATCGATCATCGGCTGTTGACTGGGTTTTGCCTAATTGCGGGCGGGGATCGCAAAAATCACCCAATCCATGATCGCACCAGCCAAAGGCCGCGCGGGATGCGCACGACCGAGCGGACGCCTGCTCAATCCGCTGGCGTCCCCGCCTGTCGCAACAGGGTCTCCATGTCGGCGGCAGACCGAGGTTTGCTGTACCAATAGCCTTGGATCTCGTCGCAGCGATGCTCGCGCAGAAAGCTCAACTGCGCCTCGGTCTCCACGCCCTCGGCGATGACCCTCAGGTTCAGCGCGTGGGCCAGACCGATGATGGCCGGGACGATCTTCGCATCATCGCTGTCATGGGGGAGGTTCCGGATGAAAGACCGGTCGATCTTTAACTTGTCGAGAGCAAACCGCTTGAGATAGGACAGCGAGGAATAGCCAGTGCCGAAGTCGTCTACGGAAAGTGTGGTTCCAATCTTCTTTAAGAAGCGCAGACTAGCGATGGCTGATTTGGCATCTTCCATCACAACGCTCTCGGTCAATTCCAGTTCCAGCCACTCCGCCGCCAGGCCACTGTCGTGCAGCGCGCACCGCACGATCTCCGGAAGCTGACTCTGCCGGAACTGGAGCGCGGACAGATTGACCGCAATCGGCACGGCCGGGAGCCCTTGCCGCTGCCAGTGCGCCGTTTGCCGGCACGCCTCGCGCAACACCCATTCGCCCAAGGGCAAAATCAACCCGGTCTCCTCCGCCAGGGGAATGAAGCGCCCCGGCGCCAGCGACCCCAGTTCCGCGGAGGTCCAGCGCAGCAGCGCCTCCATGCCGATGAGGCGCCCGCTCGCGATCTCCATCTGAGGTTGATAATACACCTCGAATTCCTGGTTCTTCAGGCCAATGCGCAGTGCATTTTCCAGTTGCCGTTCCTGTTCCAGCGCGAGATTCATGCTGGGCGAGAAGAACAGGACGTTGGAACGCCCCGCCTTCTTGGCGCTATACATGGCGGCATCGGCCTGTTTCAGCAGAGCTTCGTAGTCGCTGCCGTCGGCAGGGTACAGACTGATCCCGATGCTGGCGGTCACGGTCAGGGCATGTCCCCCAATCGGCATGGGTTCGTCCAGGGCTTCGAGCAACCGGCGCGCCACGGACATGACGGCGCCAATCCCCTCACTGGTCTCGGCGATATCCGGCATCACGACCACGAACTCGTCCCCGCCCAACCGCGCCAGGATATCCACCTCGCGCATCGTGATCCGCAGGCGTTGCGCGACGGTCTTCAGAATCGCGTCGCCCGCGGCATGGCCCAGCCAATCATTGACCACCTTGAAGCGATCCAGATCGATGAACATCAGGGCCAACCGGGTGCGATTGCGCGCGGCCAGGGCGAGTAATTCCCCCGCCCGCTCTTCGAGCAGGTGGCGGTTGGCCAACTGCGTCAGGGGGTCGTAATGGGCGAGGAACTCGATCTGTTGCCGGGCCGCCTTGCTTTCCGAGATATCGGAAAAGATGGCGATATAGTTGAGCACCTGACCCTGGGTGTCGCGTACCACGGTGATCGACAGCCATTCCGGGTAGATCTCGCCGGTCTTGCGGCGGTTCCAGATCTCGCCTTGCCAGTGCCCGGTGCCCAGCAGCGACTCCCATAATTCTTGATAAAACGCCTGAT
>NZ_CAIPNF010000225.1 GCF_903866365.1 uncultured Thiocystis sp. | reverse complement strand
GGTTTCAACGGATTGTTTTTTTTAAACATGCTAAAATCTCTACTAAGGGATAATTTTTATCTATTATACAACAAGTTGCGCTTAACTTAATGGCAGTGAGGCGACGGTCGGATGGTCGGTCCGCGGCGACGGCATAAAAATCTCTCGTGAAAGCATGGATATTCCTGTGTGCAGAGAAAGACGTTCGACCTCGGCGAGGCCGGGATGGACAAGCGTACTGACGGTCCGCGTCACGGATTCGCCGACATGCTTGGGAAAACCTGGGTGAAGGCGGTCGGCATCGGCCCCCCCTGGAAAGGTGAGGTGCGCGCGCGGGGATTTAGGTGCCGTGGCGCTGGCGCACGATCGCGGTCGCGCGGGCCTGAATGCCGAGCAGAAACGCGGCACTGGGGGCCAACGTGCGCGGGTGGACCGGCAGTTCGTCGTTATGGCGGAAGGTGCGCGTCGGGATCGACGCCTGCGCGGCGCAGGCATGGCACTGCGTTTCCGGGCGCGCGCGCCGCGCCTTGAGCTGCGAGGACGACAGCGTGGCGAGCGTGTCGCAGCAGCGATAGCGGACGCGATAGCCGTGGGGCAGTCGGGCCAGAATCGTGACGCCGCCCACGACGGCGCCGGGCTGAAACACCGCGGACCGCGGTCGCGTCGCGTGCGGGCTGGGTGCGGCGGTCGGGGTGTCGGCAATGTTCGCCACCTGGCCCGAGCCGGGCGACAGGGCGACGGTCTCGTGTTGCGCGGTCATCGGGGTCTCTCCATCTCGACGAAAATCCTCGGCCAGTGGGCCGGTCCGGATCGGATCGGATCGGATCGACCGTGGGCGATCCGCGATTGCGTGGCGTGTCTTAAATTACGTGATAAAGAGTCGATCATCAACGGTTTTTTTGGCCGAAGAAAAGATTAAACAGTTGTAGTAAACTGGAAGTGTGAACCGTTTTTAAACGTGAACGGTGTTTTTGCTCACCACAGGAGTTTCCATGTCGACTTTCGGCGAACGCATGAAACACGAGCGCAGAACGCTCAATATCACCCAGGCCGCGCTGGCCAAGACGGTCGGGGCGGCGCAGCAGACCATTCATCAGATCGAGAATGACGTGGGGCGCGATACGCGCTTTGCGATCCAGATCGCCCAGGCGCTCGGCGTCAATGCGGAGTGGCTGAAAACCGGCGTGGGGCCGAAAACGCAGGCGGATTGGCGGTGGTATCTCGACACCCACGGACTGTCCGAGGACACCCGCGAGGCGCTCCGGGAGATGATTGCCGCCGTGCTGGCGGGACGGTTTTCCGAACGGCGTCTCCTGGTCTTGATGCGGACCTTTCTGGACGACTGAGGGTTGGTTTTAAGACTGTATGATCAGTGACAAACTTTTTTATCGATTGACCGTTTAACTGTCAGAAAGGTACTCTGGTTGCTCGTTGTCCTTCCGCCTGCGAGTCCGTCCATGTCGGCTGCCGTTTCCCCGCGCGACCCCGCCCCCCCTCCATGAGCGAGGGGTCGCGGACACCGACATCAGCGCCATCGAAGGCGCACTCCAGATCCGCCAAGCGATGCGCGACCCTGCCCGGTGCGAGGATTTGCGCGATCCGTTGCGTCAGTCCGTCGCGTCGCTCGATGCGATGCACGCGGCGTTCTTAGACGTGTTGACACCGGCGCAGGTCTCGGCATGACAAACGACCGGGCGGCGTTGCGCGAGCGCGTCCTCGCGCCGTGAGCCCGTCATCGACGGACGCGCGAGGACTGGCGTGGCTTCGCGCGGGCAGCGGATGGCGACGCTTGGTGGCACGACCGTGCGACCCGGATGGCGGTCGCGACAGACCTGGAACAGATCGATGCCGACACCTGGCGGACCGACATGGCCCGCCTCCCGCGTCACATCCAAGGCGCGCCGCTCTCGGCCTGAGCGCCAGCCGTGCGTCCAACCCGAATCCTGCTCGACAAGGAGGCTGATGTACCCGCTGATCCCCGTGCTCTTTCGCCATTCCGTGCTGTTTTTGGTGCCTGTCGAGGGGCAGCCGTTCGTGCTGATGAAGCCCTTGGTGCTGGCGATGGGGCTGGTGTGGTCGGTGCAGCAGGAAAAACTCCTCAAGGATGCCCGCTGGCACGCCCAGACGCTTCCGCTCGCCGATGCCGACGGGGCGTCGGCGGCGGTGTGTCTGCCCCTGCGCAAGCGGTTCGGCTGGCTGACCAGTCTGCGGCCTTACCAGGCGAAAGCCGCGACGGACAACCGCGACAATTTTCTCACCTTTCAAAAAAACTGCGACGAGATCCTCTGGAACGCTTGGCGCAAGTGCGAATTCGCCCGGCTGACCGCACGGCCCGTGGCGCGGATTCCCGACCTCGGACCGGAATCGACACCCGCCGTCGCAGCGGCTGGCGCAAATCAGGCGATCGCGCCGGCGGGCGTCACGGATCGCGAGGGCACGGACGACGCCCCGCTGGTCCCGGTGTTTCCGGGGGAGATCGGCGGGGTCGCCGGACAGGTCTGC
>NZ_CAIPNF010000224.1 GCF_903866365.1 uncultured Thiocystis sp. | reverse complement strand
GGCAGGATCATTGGGCATCGTTCACACCCCTTGGTGAGTTGGCACTTCCAAGGGTATGAAAGTCCGGGGATCCTGCCAATTCCTCCAACACCGATCACCAAGCGCAGCAGTCAGTCTTGGCCGGAGTTATGATCAAGGCCTGCGGTAGGTCTTGCCGTCCAACTCATAGACCAGCTTGCCATCGCGCACCGTCCCCTGCTCGGCCATCTTCATGTCGGTGGCCGGGACGCCGGTCAGGATCTGTATATCGAACCGCCTATTCGCTGGATCGGGAACCAGCCGGGCAATCACGTTGCGATTCTTCGAGATCACCCAACTCGGCGCCATCGGCACCATCCAGCCAGTCTCCGGGCAACGGGTCTCCAGACAATAGAGATACGCCTTGGCGCGGTTGCCCTCGCTGTCGTGTTCGATGCCCAATTTCGTGATGGTACGATCAACCTTCTTGGCCACCTCGCACTGCGCCCGCTCGATCTCCGCGCACTGCTCGGGCGCGGCGCCGATGATGTTGAGCGCCCCCCAGGTCAGCATGCAGGCGATGGGATTGAGGTCCGAGGCGTAGACATCGCAGCCAAGCCGAGCGGCCTCGAATGGAATCGATCCACCGCCGCAGAAGGTGTCGCCAACCTTGGGACGATGGCCGAAGCGCAGGATGCCGAGTTGCTCGACCAGTTCCGGATGGGAGTGCGCCGCGATGCCGAATCGGCTCAGATGCGCGTTCACGGCGGGCCAGATCGGAGCATAGAGGATGGCTGGATCCAGTTCCTCCGGACGCTTGCACAGACCGGCGCGCTCCTCATAGGTGGGATAGGTTGCCAGCGCTTGAGCCAGCAGGTCCAGCTTGTCGGCCTGATCGATGTCACGCCGCCAGCGGATGGATAGGCCAGGATAGTCATCGGGTTCAAAGGGACACCGCAGACAGGCCAGGTCTTCCGACGCGACCGCCTTGTCCTCGTAAGACGCGGCGAAGTAGCGCCAGGGATCCGCGAGCGTCAGGCGCCGGGCAATCTCGGTCACGCTGATCTTCGGCTCGCGTCGCGCCAGCCCGCCCGTGTCGAAGGCCATCAACTGCTCGAAAATCTCCAGATCCATTTCAGGATCGTCCGTCCGCGGCAGCAGGCTGCCCAAGATGATCGCCCGTACCAGAATCAGCGGCTTGCGGCCCTTCCAATAGGAACCCAAGGCCGTCAGGGTCTGACCCGCGCCGGCTTTGCGCTCGCGCTGCGCCTCGAAGGAAACCTTCTGCGCCGGAAAAACCGCTTCGATCAGCGCTGGAGCATCCTTGAGGACGAAAGGTTGTAGCTCCGCACCGGAGACTGGCACAACAGCGACTGGCCTCTGTTCAGTAATTTCCGGCGACATCGTGAGCTTTCACCTAATGGGTTGGCGGGGCGATGTGGTTACGACCGGCGACTGTGCATCGAGTCGGCAGGAACGCACATTCAATCAAAAGACGAGGATCTTATTCGCACCAGTCCCGCGGGTCGTGAGTCCTGGCAAGGACTGTAGGAAGCGCGCTCGCGCCGCTTTGTCATAGCCGAGTTTGAACAACGCCTGCCCCACATCGGTTGCGGTATAGCCACCGCCTGGTTGTTTTGTGCACATCGCGCGCAGTTGCGCGGCGACCGACGTGCCCTCGCCTTTTGAGGTCGGTGTCGGTGTTACCGCCGGCGCCGTCACGACGGGTACCGCAGGTTGGGTGGTGGCCGATACCGGGCGAGCGACCGGGTTCGCTTTCGCGACGGCGGGTAGCAACAGCGTTGTCAGGTGGGCGTTGCGTGCCGTCGGGATCTCCCCGTCGGCATAGGCGATCAACGCTCGGCAGCCACGCGCCTTGGCGTGCTCAGCGGCGCCAATGAGCAGGTCGTCGCGGGAAACGATGACCACGACCACGCGTTCGCGGAGATGCCGCTCCAGCTCAGCACCCAAGGCCATCAGCAGGGCGATATCCGCCCCTTGCTTGCGGTGTGGCGCCGGGAGCGCCTGCACGACCAGATCAGGGATTGCCGCCAGCAACTCACGGCGCCAGTGGTCGATTTGCGGCCCCTGATTATTCCCAGCAATGGTGGCGCTGATGATCTTGGCCTCCAACTCAGGCGATTTACGCGAAAGAACTTACCCGCAATCGGGCCGGATAAGGATGTCCCATTTGGGCAAGGTCGGGCTGCGCTCCAAGCGCGCTTCGACCTTTTTCATGGCCCCTTTGGTGAGGGTAACGCCTTTCGCATAGACCTT
>NZ_CAIPNF010000223.1 GCF_903866365.1 uncultured Thiocystis sp. | reverse complement strand
TGTCACTCGATCTTCGAGTTTTTCCCGCTTGACAAAAAGGGCGAGAATGGCGGTCTTCGCGTGAAGAGGATCTGCCACCATGTTTGCCGACCCGTTGCCCTTTATCGAGCGTTATGTCGAGGACTTGGATGGCGCGTTGAGGCGCCATGCGCCTGGTCGGGGATTGACGCGCGGCCAGCGACGGTGGCTGAAGTTCTGTCTGATGGGTCTGTTGTTGACCAATACGGTGTGTTGGTCAGCCTTTGAGCGAGCGGGACTGGGAGGGTATCGGTTCAGCGCGTTGTCATGGATGTTCCGGCGCACCAAAGTCGTCTGGGAGGTGCTCTGGCAACTCAGTGTCGGCCTGGTGCTGGAGCAGTATGGGATTGGCGAAGGGGTGTTGAGCGGCGACGATAGCGATCAGCGGCGTGCCAAGCGCACCACCCGAATTCATCGGGCCCACAAGCTCTACGACAAGAAAACCGGTGGCTATTTCAACGGGCAGGAACTGGTCTTTCTGGTGTTGATCACGCCCACGGTGACGCTGCCGGTGGGGTTTCGCTTTGCCTGCCCGGACCCCAAGCAAATGGCGTGGCGCCGGGAAGAGCAGCGGTTGAAGGCGTTGAAGGTGGCGAAAGCCCAGCGTCCGGTTCGACCGGCGGCGGATCCGGCCTATCCGAGCAAGGCCCAACTGCTCTTGGAACTGATCCAGACCTTTCGCCAGGCCCATCCGCGGGTACGGATCAAAGCGGTGTTGGCCGATGCCCTGTACGGGACGCAGACGTTCATGGATCAGGCGAGCGCCACGTGCGGCGGCGCCCAGACGGTCAGTCAATTGCGCGGCAATCAAAAGGTGCGCTTCCGCGGTCGGGAACGCGCGCTGACGGCGTTCTTCGACGCGTATCCCGCGGTGCCTCAGCCGATTCGTCGGCGCGGTGGCGACGCGATCACGGTGATGGTCAGCAGCGCCCGGGTCCATGTCTGTGCCCACGGCCAGAAGCGGTTCGTCATCGCGCTGCGCTACCCCGGCGAAACCGAGGCGCGTTACCTGGTCGCCACGGACTTGACCTGGCGAACCCTGGATATCGTCCAAGTCTATACTTTGAGGTGGTTGGTCGAAGTGTTTCTGGAGGATTGGAAGCTCAATGAAGGATGGGGGCAACTGGCCAAACAGCCGGATGAAGAAGGGTCAAGCCGAAGCCTGGCCCTGAGTCTGCTGCTCGACCATGCCCTCCTCCTTCACCCCGAGCAACGAACCCGCCTGAACCATCAGGCGCCCGCGTGCACCGTGGGCAGCCTCCGACAGCATTGCCGAGGTGAAGCCTTCTTGGACGTGGTCCGACGCCTCTTGAACGCCGAGGATCCCGCCGAGCAGTTCGCGCAGTTGGCCGACAAAATGAAAGCTTTGTTTCCCTTGGCCCCTTCCAGCAAGCACATGAGTGGCCGTGACCTTGGTCGACAAGAGTCCACCCCGTCGTTACGGTATCGCGTAGCCGAAGTGTGCGCCAACGCCTAGCGCCTGCCCATGGGTAAAGTCAAACCTTAAAAACTCGAAGATCGAGTGTTCATCCTGCTTGGCGTACTTGGCGGCATGGCCTCGTCGATCACGAATTACTATTTCGGCTCATCGACAGGGTCAGAGATCAAGACCAAACTGCTGGCGCGCAAAACCGATGGATGAGCGCCACATCAACCCGGCTGGGCTTGAGCTGATGCCGCCGGAATCTGTCCCCGGCTGGCACTGCATTGTGCGTGCGGCATCGCGATGAGCGCCCCCTTTCTCGACCTCGCCCCCTGGTCGCGACGCTCCAAGCGACCCTCGTCCCGGCGACGGTCGATCAGGTGAGCGAGATTCTTGACCTGGAGCGCGCCGAGGAGCGGCGCGCGCGCGCCCTGGGGCGTGCCGTGATGGTGTGGTCGCAAGAGCGCGGCCAGCGGCCCCGAGGGGCTGGGCAATGGACGGATGATCGGCGAAACCATCGCCGTCGCCATCCAGTTGCGCCAGGCCGCCCCCGACGCCGGACGCGCCGCGGGGCAGACGCTGCGCGCCATCCGTCTCGCGCTGTTCGACACGCTGGAAGGCTGGCGCCCCGGCCCCGACTGGGCGCACCTGCGCTATCTCGGCGGCTACGCCCTGGAGCCCGGCGAGGATCCGGCGGTGCTGTTTCGCCGGGTGGAGTTTTTTCAGACCGAAACCGCCGCGCCGGTGCGCCCGCGCGACTAACCCCGACCGTCCCACAGGAGACCGCTCATGGCTCAGATTTCCGGCGTCGACATTGCCGTCGCGCTCTACGAAGAAACCGCGTTCGGCGTCGATCCAGGCACCCCGAGCGGCACCAAGGCCTACTTTAGCTCGCTCAACGTCAAGGCCGCGCAGGAGTCCATCGACAACCCGATCATCGCCGGCGGTCGCGGGGTGCCGCGCCCCGGACGCGGCAATATCGACGTGTCCGGCGCTTTCGCCACCACCGTCGCGCCCGGCTCTCACCCCTTCTGGCTGAAGCAGATCCTTGGCGCGCCCACCGGCAGCGGGATCCTGACCTATGTGCCGAAAGCCTTGCCGACCTCCTTCATCATCGAGAAGGACTACACCAGCAAGCTCGCCAGCAAGGTCGAGCGTTTCAACGACTGTCGCGTCAAATCTGCCAGCCTCACGCTCAACCAGTCGGGCTATATCGACCTGAGCGTCGATGTGCTCGGCAAGCGTTACGGCATCTACACCGCGCCGCTCGATGCCACGCTCACCGATCCCACCCACGAGGGCTGGACCGGCTACCAGGGCATCGTCAATCTCGACGGCACCCGTGTCGGCGGGGTGCTCGGGGCCACGCTCAGCATCGACAACGAGATGGACGGCTCGCTCTACGCCTTCCCCGCGACCGGCGAAACCGCGGGCGAACGCTTCAGTCTGCCCGAGGGCCGCACCAAGATCAGCGGCTCGGTCGACATGGTGTTTCAGGACTTCGCCATGGTCGATCTGGCCCTGGCCGGCGACGAGGTGAGTCTGGAATGGATCTACACCAATGCCGCCGGCGACGCGCTCTCGATCCTCATCGATCACGCCGAGATCCCGCTGACCTCCCCAGCCATCGAGACCCGCTCGGGGATGAAGGTGCAATACAACTTCAGCGCCTTCTCGTCCGGGTCCGATATGGGCCTGAAGATTGTCTATACGCCGCATGTTTAAGGCGATTTACGCGAAAGAACTTACCCGCAATCGGGCCGGATAAGGATGTCCCATTTGGGCAAGGTCGGGCTGCGCTCCAAGCGCGCTTCGACCTTTTTCATGGCCCCTTTGGTGAGGGTAACGCCTTTCGCATAGACCTT
>NZ_CAIPNF010000222.1 GCF_903866365.1 uncultured Thiocystis sp. | reverse complement strand
TAAGAATTTTAAATTACTTGAAGCTGAACTTCGGGGAATCTTATTATCATATGGAAAAGAATATAAGATTCAATTTAACTAATACCATATTTGCATTCCTACAAACAATTGTAATGAAGTACTTAGTACTTGTCCAGTCTATACCGACATACAGAAACCCGACGCCAATTTGGGATCCACGATCCTGCTCCTTGGTGGCCATCCGAAACGGAACATGTTCTCGCGATATCCCAACCGCCTTTATTGACGACCTTCAACACGCTTCAAGGGATGCTATTGAGGCAGTTGCCAAAACCACTGGATCTTCAGTTCTGGATCTTCGAAGGTGGTTCTGCGATGCAAAGACTTGCAGCACAGACAAAGATGGTGCTTTTCAGTACCAAGACGCGACTCATCTCACTGTCTCGGCTAGTTCAGCTCTTGCCCCACAGTTTGTTGAAGCCATCAATTCCACACAGTAGGTACATGGGATCAATTTTCTGGTCAGTTTTGCGTATCCCTGCCAGTCAGTTTCACCCACTGGCTACAGACGATCGAGTGATTGCAGGTGGTGGCTTATTGAAAAAGAACACGAATCGCACTTGGAACTGACAACCTGAAAAACCTGTCCCGGAGGACACCCGATGACTAGCACGACGACAACAACCAGCGACGCCAGACTTCAGATGCGCTCGATCATTCAGCGCATCGCGACCGGCCCCGAGCTATCCAAGGACATCTCGATGGAAGAGGCGCGCATCGGCATGCGCGCGATCCTCGACAATGCGGTCGATCCGGTCCAGGCCGGCATCTTCTTCATCGCGCTGCGCATGAAGCGCGAGACCGACGAGGAGTTCAAGGGCATCCTGGACGCGATCCGCGAGGTGACCGGGCATGTGGTGGCGGAGGTGGACGATGTGGTCGATATCGCCGACCCCTACGATGGCTACAATCGCTGTCTGCCCGCCGCGCCCTTCCTGATGCCGCTGCTCGCCGAATACGGCGTGGCGGCGATCAGCCAGGGCGCGCATGCCGTGGGGCCGAAATTCGGCGTCACCCATCGGCATGTCCTGGAAGCCGCCGGCGCACCGGTGGATCTGTCCCCGGTGGAAGCCGCCGACCGTCTGGCCGATCCCGCGCTCGGCTGGAGCTATGTCGATCAGCGCGCCTTCTGCGCCCCGCTGCACAATCTGGTCGACCTGCGCTCGGCCATCGTCAAGCGGCAGGCGGTGACGACGGTGGAAGTCATGGCCCGGCCGATTCACGGTCGCAAGCATACGCATCTGGTCACGGGCTATGTCCATAAGCCCTATCCGCGTATCTATGCCCTACTCGCCCGTCATGCCGGATTCGACTCGGCCCTGCTGGTGCGTGGCGTCGAGGGCGGCGTGATTCCCTCGCTGCGGCAGAAAGGCACCTGTTTCAATTATCAGCATCACTCCGAGGAGCAATCCTTCGAGATCGATCCCGCCGAACTCGGGATCGCGCAGTCGGTCCGCGCCGTTCCGCTGCCCGAGGATCTGCCGCAGACGACCCGGCCGGGCGATGAGATTGCCGTCGCCGTGGATGTCCCGGCGACCGCCCGCGCCGCCGCCGAGGCGGGGATGGCCGCGCTCAATGGCGTCCAGGGGCCGACCTACGACAGTCTGGTGTTCGCCGGATCGGTGATCCTCTGGCATCTCGGACGCGAGGCGTCGCTCGCGGTCGCCGCTGACCGGCTGCGCGATATCCTGGACTCCGGCAAGGCCGCGCAACGGGTGCGCTGATCATGGACCAGCCATTCGTTGCCGTCGCCGCCACGGACGCCATTGCGCCCGGAAAGTTCATCAAGGTCGTGGTCGAAGACCGGCCCTACCTTGTCGCCAATGTGGACGGACATTTCTATGCCGTCGAGGACAATTGCAGCCATGAGGACTATCCGCTGTCCTATGGCTGTCTGGACGGCGACCGGATCAAGTGTTCGCTCCACGGAAGCCGATTCAGCCTCGTGACCGGTGCGCCACTCGACGAGCCTGCGGACGAACCGATCCGCACCTATCGATTGGCGGTCGCCGAGGGTCAGGTATGGCTCGATCCGACAAGCCCGGCGGAGATTGGATGATTGGCGGATCTTGACTACAGTTACATCAGGAGTTCCCCGGCGAACGGCGGGCGCCGTTCGCACGCGGAGACCCTCGTGAGTCGACAGCGGGAGGTTTCCTATGAAGACCTGGATGCTCGTGGCAAGCGATGCACGCGCGCGACTGTTCGAGGTTGCCAGTCGAAACGCAGCCCCGAAAGAGTTGCTGGATTTGGTGAACCCGGAAAACCGGCTGCAAGGCAAGGATCTCAAGACCGACAAGCCGGGGCGGGCGTTCGACTCGATGGGCGGTCAGCGTCATGCCACCCAGACGCCGGTGGATCCGAAGGAGCAGAGTTCCATCCGTTTCGCCAAACGGGTGGTTGACGAATTGGAGTCGGGCCTCCACGAGAACCGCTTCGAGGCGCTGAACGTGGTGGCCTCGCCGCATTTTCTCGGACTGTTACGCGAGCAGATGAGCGACGCGCTGGGACGCGCCGTGAAAAAAGAGGTCATTAAGGATCTCACGCGGGAGGATGCCGCATCGCTGCAGGCGCATATCGCGCAGTTGTTCTAGGGCGTGTCATCAATTGTAGTTGTGTGGGAATATTGTCGCCCGACCACTTCAAAATGAACGAGGAGCCCGGATGACTCAGCGTCGCTATGCCCTGCGTGACGATCAATGGGAGCGGATCAAGAACCTCCTGCCTG
>NZ_CAIPNF010000221.1 GCF_903866365.1 uncultured Thiocystis sp. | reverse complement strand
CTGGCCGGCGGGCTTGCGACTGCCCTGTTCGGCGGCCGGCTTGGGGGCGGCGTGCCCGGAAGACGTGTCGCTGCCCAACTTCGCGGACTTGCGCCCGCCCGATCCCGCGACCGCGACCGGCACGAAATCGATCTTGCGATCATCCAGATTCACCGCGGCGACCTGAATCCGCAGCCGGTCGCCCAGACGATAGACCATCCCGGTGCGCTCGCCATGCAGCCGGTGGCCGATGGGGTCAAAGTGATAGTAATCGTTGTCGAGCGCGGTGATGTGCACCAGCCCGTCCACATGGACCTCGTCGAGTTCGACGAAGATGCCGAACGAATTGACGCTGGTGATGGTGCCGTCGAACTGCTCGCCGAGCTTGTCCTGCATGAACTCGCACTTGAGCCAGTCCTCGGCGTCGCGGGTCGCCTCGTCGGCGCGCCGCTCGGTGCCCGAACACTGTTCGCCGATCTGCTGCAACTCGATCTTGGAGTAGTCGAGATCCGCCGCCGTGCCGCCCGCGAGCAGATGCTTGATGATGCGATGGACGATCAGATCCGGATAACGCCGGATCGGCGAGGTGAAATGGGTGTAGGCATCGAAGGCGAGACCGAAATGGCCGACGTTGTCCGCGCTGTACATGGCCTGCTGCATGGAGCGCAGCAGCACGGTCTGGATCAGGCGACGATCCGGGCGCTCCTTCACCTGCTCCAGCAGTTGCGCATAATCGGCGGCGGTCGGCTTGGCGCCGCCCGGTAGCTTCAGGGCCAACTGACCGAGGAACTCGCGCAGATCGGTGAGCTTCTCCTCGCTCGGGGTGTCATGGATGCGATAGAGCGCCGGAATCCGCTTGCGCTCGAAGAGACGCGCGGCGGCCACGTTAGCGGCCAGCATGCACTCCTCGATCAGCTTGTGGGCGTCGTTGCGGATCAGCGGCACCACCGCCTCGATGCGGCCCTGATTGGTGAACTCGAATTTGGTTTCCGTGGTGTCGAAATCGATGGCGCCGCGCTCGGCCCGCGCCGCGTGAAGTACCTGATAGAGCTGATAGAGTTCGTGCAGACGGGGCAACACATCCGCGTATTGCGCGCACAACTCGGCATCGCCCTCGACCACCATGGCCGCGACCTGATCGTAGGTTAAGCGTGCCTGGGAACGCATGACGCCCTCGAAGAAGCGGGTGCGCGTGACCTTGCCTTCCGCATTGATATAGAGCTCGGCGGTCATGCACAGCCGATCGACCTCGGGGTTCAGCGAGCAGAGTCCGTTCGACAGGATCTCCGGTAGCATGGGGATGACCCGGTCCGGGAAGTAGACCGAATTGCCGCGCGACCTGGCCTCGGTGTCCAGCGCGGTGCCAGGAACCACATAGCTTGAGACGTCGGCGATGCAGACCAGCAGCTTCCAGCCCTTGGGCTTGCGTTCGCAGTAGACGGCATCGTCGAAATCACGCGCATCGGCCCCATCGATCGTCACCAGCGCCAGCTTGCGCAGATCCGTGCGGCCCACTTTCGCCGTCTCCGGCACCTCGGCGGTCAGTCCGGCGACTTCCGCCTTGACCTCATCGGGCCAGTCCACCGGCAGATCATGGGTGCGGATCGCGATGTCCGTCTCCATGCCCGGCCCCATGTGATCGCCGAGCACTTCCACAATGCGCCCGATGGGCTGGGTGCGCGAGGTTGGCTGATCGGTGATCTCGGCCACCACGATCTGACCCTGCTGCGCGCCTTCCATCCGGTCGCTCGGGATCACGATGTCGTGGGTCAGACGCTTCTTGTCCGGCATCACGAAACCGACGCCGCTCTCTTGATAGAGACGCCCGACCACGGTACGGGTATTGCGTTCCAGAATCTCCACCACCGCGGCCTCCAGACGCCCGCGCCGGTCGCGTCCGCTCACCCGCACCACCACCCGGTCGCCGTGGAAGAGCGCGCGCATCTCCTTCGCGTAGAGATAGAGGTCGTCGCCGCCCTCGTCGGGACGCACGAAGCCGAACCCGTCAGGATGGCCGATCACCCGACCCGCGATCAGATCGCGCTTGTTCACCAGACAGAACGCCTGGTTGCGATTGCGGACCAACTGGCCGTCGCGCACCATGGCGCCGAGGCGGCGCTCCAGCGCGATCCGATCCTCGTCGTCGGTCAGTTCAAGGGTGGTTGCCAGTTCCTCGAAGGATTGAGGCGCCCCGTTGCTGGTGAGCGTTTCGAGGATAAATTCGCGGCTCGGGATGGGGTTGGCGTATTTCTTCGCTTCGCGCTGGCGATGCGGATCCGCGTCTTTGACGGTGCTGGAGGGTCGACGTTTTGCCACGTGATCTCGTTCATTCTCAAAAAGGTCAAGTGTACCGTTGACAAGCCCGGCGCGCCTCACTAATATTCGCGCCTCGCTCGGTGTCGTCATCACTCGCTTGATGACACTCCAAGCCTCATGCCGAGGTGGCGGAATTGGTAGACGCGCATGGTTCAGGTCCATGTAAGCGAAAGCTTGTGGAGGTTCGAGTCCTCTTCTCGGCACCATTTTCTCAATGGTTTGGAAAGATAAACGCTTTCTCAAGCCTGGTTTCTATCCCCGCATTCAAGTTCGGTTCCTCTTTTTCGACCCCGTCGCCTCACTGTCTGTATTCAGCCTTTCCGCTTTCTTTGGCAGCGATCGCGCGCGTCTCGCTAACCCATGTTCATCGAAGGTCAGGATCACCCCTCTTGACGGTTGCGCGCAGAACGTTGTCATCCATTGCGCAATCAGGTTCGCTCCATTATTTTTAGTGTCATGCGATCTCCACCAGACTGCCAGCGATGACCTTTATCCAACGTCTTGTCCGCACTTTCCTTCTTATCCCGCTTCTGCTGTCGGCGGCGCCATCGCGCGCGGGACTGCCGACATCGATCGACGGTCAGCCACTCCCGAGTCTGGCGCCGATGCTGGATCGGGTGGTTCCGGCCGTCGTCAATATCTCCACGGTCAGCCAGATCGAGACGGCGGATCATCCGCTGCTGCGAGATCCCTTTTTCCGCCACTTCTTCGATATCCCGCAGGAACGCCAGCAACGGAAAAGCAATAGCCTGGGCTCCGGGATCATCGTGGACGCCAAACGCGGGCTAGTCCTGACGAACCATCACGTCATCGCCAAGGCGTCGGAGATCGGGGTCGGCCTGCACGACGGCCGCACCATCGACGCCGAGTTGATTGGCGCCGATCCGGCCACCGATGTCGCCGTTCTGCGCATCCCTGCCAAGGATCTGGCCGCCCTGTCGTTCGCCGATTCGGACGCGCTCAGGGTCGGCGACTTCGTCGTGGCGATCGGCAATCCCTTTGGTCTCAGCCAAACGGTGACCTCCGGAATCGTGAGCGGACTGGGCCGCACCGGGCTTGGCATTGAGGGCTACGAGAGCTTTATTCAGACCGATGCCTCGATCAATCCGGGTAACTCGGGCGGACCCTTGGTTAATCTGCGTGGCGAACTAGTTGGTATGAATACCGCGATCCTTGCCCCTGGCGGCGGCAATATCGGCATTGGCTTCGCGATTCCCGCGAACATGGTGCGGGCGATCATGGAGCAGCTCGTGGAACATGGTGCGGTGCGGCGCGGTCTGTTCGGTGTCGGGGTGCAGGATCTGACCGGAGAATTGGTCGCGGCCTTTGACCTTGAGGACCGCGATGGCGCGCTGGTCACGAGCGTGGAAAAGGGCTCGGCAGCCGCCGATGCGGGACTGCGCGAAGGCGACATCATTCTCACGGTTAACGACAAACCGATCCGGGGATCGGCGGATCTGCGCAATCGCTTCGGACTGCTGCGGGTTGGCGAGCGGGTGGAACTGGAGATCGTGCGAGGCGGCAAGCCGCGCCGTCTGAGCGGAATCATTGCCGACCCCTACCGTGACTTCGTCCGCGGCGACCGTCTCTCGCCCATCCTGGCGGGTGCGCTCTTCGGTGAGTTGGACCGCCGGGTCGGCGTGCCCGCCGTGCCCGTGGGGACGGTGGAAACCGACAGTCCCGCCTGGAACGCGGGTTTGCGCGAGGGCGACCGCATTCTGCAGGTCAACGGTCAAGGGATCGACAGTCTGAGCGAAATCGCCATTCTCTTGCGTCAGGCCGGCGGACTCCTCAGCCTGCGGGTCCAGCGTGGCGATGATTTGCTCCTGTTGGCGCGTCGTTGATTCGGCGCGGCCGCGTCCGACCGCGGGGAGGGCGGACGCGGTGTATCCGGGATGAGATTACCAGCAAATGCCGCGATACTGGCTTGCGCTGCTTTTCCGGTCGGTGACGCCCCACAGATCGACCATGATTTGTTGGGGGGATAAACGCTCCAGCATTCCCTTGAATTCTTTGGACGGGTTGCCGATCACGACCGTCTCGGCATGAGCCAATGCCTCCTCGATACTGTCAACCATCAGTTTCGAGATATGCGGTATGTGATTCAGAATATAGTCCCGGTTGGCGCCAACGAGGCTGGCGATGTTGACGTTTCGATCATAGACCTTCAGATCGAAACCTTTACCCAATAGCCGCTCGATCAACTCGACGACCGGGCTTTCGCGCAGATCGTCAGTCCCTGCCTTGAAGGCAAAGCCCAGGATACTGATTTTTTTGTGGCCGGCGGCGATGACCATGTCCAGCGCGCGTCGCACCTGCAGCTCGTTGCTCGGCATGATGGCATCAAGGATTGGCACGGCCACATCACACTCGCGGGCCTTGTAGGTCAATGCGCGCACATCCTTGGGCAGGCATGAGCCGCCGAAGGCAAAACCGGGCTTCATGTAGTATGGGGAGAGGTTCAGCTTCGTATCCTGGCAAAAAATGTCCATGACCTGCCGCCCATCAAGCCCTGAAGCTTTGCAGATACTTCCGATTTCGTTGGCAAATCCGACCTTCAGCGCGTGCCAGACGTTGTCGGTGTATTTGACCATTTCGGCCGTTTCGACTTCGGTGCGGATCAAGGGCGCGTCGAGTCCCGCGTAGAGGCTGGCCAGAATCTCCCCGCTGCGATCGTCCGTTTCGCCGATCACGGTCTTGGGCGGGTTATAAAAATCCCAGACCGCCGAGCCTTCGCGCAGAAACTCGGGATTGTTGCAGACGCCAAAATCAACCCCGGCCCGCTTCCCGGAGCATTCCTCCAGCACCGGGATGACGACATTCCGCATCGATCCCGGCAGCATCGTGCTGCGCGCGACCACGACGTGAAAGCGATCTTGATCGCGCAGTGCCTCGCCAATCTGCTCGCAGACGTGGCGCACATAGCGCAGATCCAGGCTGCCGTTGATTTGACTTGGCGTGCCGACACAGATCAGGGAAAGATCGGAGATTGCGATGGCGTCCTGAACGCTTTCCGTGGCGGTCAGCGTTCCCTTGGCGATGGCATCGGCGATCATGTCGCCCACGCCTTCCTCGATGATCGGCGAGACGCCCTGTTGAATCAGACGAACCTTGGTCCGATTCGGATCGACACCAACGACCTCATGACCCTCTTTGGCAAGGCAGGCCGCGGAGACCGCGCCAACATAACCAAGACCGAAAATACTGACTTTCATAACCCTACCCCATCTGTAGACGAAAACCCGAGATCCGGTACTGGAACCGCCGAGAGCTCTAAGAATTGCTTGGCATCCGGTCGTCCATGGCGGATTCAGCGCGGTCAGCCGATGTCGATCAGCGCATCCAGTTGTGTCTGACCGCGAATGTCGAAGCGTTCCACCAGGGAATAGGCGGGATGCTTGCGGTCGAAACCGCGCGAGATCCAGCCGGTCATCGGATCGTCCGAGCCGATGGACAGCACGCGATGACCCTGCGACCTGGGATCCAGCGCGAGTTCGATGCGTCGCCCGGCATTGGACACCACAACGCCCGGAGCGGTGAAATCGACCTGGCAACCTTCCGAGAAATGCCAACATCGCTCCACCCGATGATCCGCGGCGCACTCCAGGGTGTCGCGCAGGCGAAGCGCTCGGGCGGACTTCTCGAATCGCCAATGCCGGCGATGAATCACCGGATCCGGCAGACTGGAATAACCGTCATGCTCTCCAACCAGTTCCGCTACGTCGGGATCGTCGCGCCATGCCAGAGAACGGGCGCGCGCATGACGCAACCACATGAAGTTTCCGCCAATCAGCGATTGATCCAGGCCGTCGACACGCAGCGTATTATGCGCGGCGGTGCCCCGGAAATACTCGCGCCAGACCTTTTGCGTATGATAACTGTAGGTGCCGGGGTCGACGAGAAATTCAATGCCGCCGACCGAGAGGGAGAAGGCAAGCGCATCCGCATGACCATGCGCGGCGATCGAGAGATAGCCGAGAGGTCCCGTGTCCGCGACGATGCGAATTTCCCGGTCGGTCTCCCAATCCGTGCCGAGGATGTAGTAACCCCCGTTCGGGAAACTCGTCCGAACCGGTCGAGCAGAGTCAGGCCAGTCAATCGGGAGCGCGTGAGCATCGTCAATCTTCGCGCCCATCAGCCAGCGGGTCTTCGCGTCGATTCCGCCGGCCTTAGCCAACAGATCCGGGCGCTCGAACAGGAGCCCGCCAGAGGCCAGCAGAGATCGATAGGGACAGAAATTTTCTCCCTGAGCCAGCCGGACCGCATAACCGTCGTCGGCATCTCCGATCATCGGCAAATTACCGCCGACATCCATGATCGACGCCAGAAAATCGAGCATGCGTTCGAGACTTTCCCAATAGCTTGCCGCGAAATTGAAACCGTTTTCACGCCCGGCAAGCCCGGCGATCAGGAGAAAATCCCCGACGAATTGCAAGTAGGAGACGGTCTGCTCTTTGAGAACCCCGTCCGCATGAACCTGGAGGACCGCTTCCCTCGCCAGGATCGTGTGCGATTCGGCTCGCCAGGCGGACGACCTTGACCAGGCGGGCCAGGTCACGGAAGCGATAAAGAGTCCGGCGGCCTCGCCAATCAGATGATTGTTCGCCGATGAATCGCGCGACCAGTTTTCCGCAATGAAACACGAATGCTCCCAAATCGAACCGAGCCAGGCCGAATGAACATGTCTGCCGTCCTCGCCCGCGAACAAGCGGCTCTCCGCGCCGCCGATCAGTTGCCAGCAGATCGACCAGTTGATCAACCGAATCCCGGCCTCCAGCGAGCTTGACCAGTTAGGGCCCCGGGGATAGGGGCATTGCTCGATCCAGGAGCACAAAAGTCGCTTAAAACCTTCCAGATAACGCTCATCCCTAGTGATCCAATAGGCTTGACACAAGGTGACGAACTCTAGGTGTCGATTAGGCTCCCAGAGATATTTGATATCTCCGACGAGCGCCTCTTGACGATAATCGAGTGCCATCCCAAAGGTCGACGGGGCCAGGGTGCCCGTTTTCGGATCCCGGTTCCAATCCGGAGGGATTCCCAAATAGACGTCGGAGAGCGCAAAAACAGCATAATGACCCGCGAGGATTCGATCCGCTGCCATGGAATACGCATTGGCGCCGACACGATCTCCTGGATGAAGCCATGGCTTGCTCGTTGCGGATGGGTTGGGAACCGGAGGTTTGCCATGGGTTCCGCGAAGCCGCCGCGTGGTCACTCTCAACTTCTTGTGCAGGCGATGGAAGATCTCTCCAACCGACATGCAGCGCAGCCGATTCAGATACCAGTTCAATTTTTCGGATTGCCGCGCCATTGGGTATCCTATTCAACCGCGTCGAGGATGACATGCGGCATTGCGAGTAAATTCGACCTTGCGTGAATCAGCGGACGACGTGAGTGGAGCGATTCGTTGAATTTTATCGACCAATCTCGGCATACAAGGCGCTCAATGCGTGCTCGACGCACTCCATGCTAAAGGATTCGTCGGCGCGTTTACGTGATAGGCGGCTTGCTTCAAGCCACGCGGTCGTGTTATTCGAATACGTCAGGATGCGATCGGCCAGCGCCTCGCTGTCGCCCGGCTCGATGAGATAACCATTCGCTCCATTGGTGACCGCATCGGGAATGCCGCCCACCGGTGTCGAAATAATCGGCAGTCCGGACGCCATCGCCTCAAGGATTCCCATGGGCAACCCCTCGTCATACGAGGGCAACGCATAGAGATCCGCGTGTCCGAGCAGTTCGACCACCCGCTTGTCATCGACCCAGCCCAGCACTTCGACGTGATTCGTGAGATCGGCCGCGCGGATAGCGGCGTTCGCGCGCTCGACTTCTCCGTCCCCGGCGATCAGAAAGTGTACGTCAATTGCTTTTAGACGCTCTGCGGCACGAATCAGATCAAAGGTGCCCTTGCGTTCTCCGATCCGGCCCAGGAAGAGAACGACCATGGGTGCGTGAGGTCTGGTTCGCTCGACATGATATTTTTCGACATTGACGCCATTATGAATAATCACCCCCCGAGATGAAGGTGAAATTTCTTGGAATTTCACCAGCCAGGACTCCGACAGAGCGATGACGGCATCGGCCTGCGAGAGACCGAAGCGGATTGCGGCCTTCTCCAAACGATTGGATTTTGCGTAATAATTGTCGAACGAGCTGCCATGAACATGCCAGATCGTCCGTTTGCCAAACGCCCGCGCGATCAGGAAAAGTAAAAACAGCCGCCGGTAACTCCAGCCCTGCGAGGTATGAAAATGGATGATTTCGGAGCCTAGGATCGAAACGATGATGCGCGGTGATTGGACAAGATAGAACAAGGCTTTTGTCAACCGATTGCCATCGCGGTGAGTGGGCAAGTAGTGTACTCCGAGACGCTCAAACATTCCCCGTTCAACGTAATTGCGAATGACCGAACCGATGCCGCCCTTCGTTGATATCTGAGTTCCAAGCATCACAATACGCGGTGTCGTCTTGGCTTTCATGTTTTAATCCGCCCCCATTGCGCGCGTCGCTAATCGGCCGTGACGTTTTTCAAGCGCATCGCGGGGCTTTATATGAACCCCCATGATGGATTGGTGGATGGCGCGGTGATTCTGAATCATCTCGCCGAACATCATCGGATGAGTCGTTCCATCATTCAACCAAAAATTGACCATATCCCGCGGCTTTCACGGCGCTTGCCATTTCGGAATAGTTTTCCACGGTTTCCCGCAACGGCCGGCTGATGAGCTTCTTCAGTGGCGACACCAATTCAATGTCATGATCCACGCCGAGAAAATCGAGAATGCGGATCGATGTCTCACGTTTTTTCTCGACGAATTCCTCATAACTGATCTCCAGCGAATCCAGCTTCCGCAGGCGTGAGCGCCATCTGGCTTTCTGCGTCTCGATTCGTTTCAACTGCTTCATCATCAGTGGGATATCGATGCGTATATTTGGCTGATCCTTTACCGTGCGGGAATGAAAGGTGCTAGTGGACTTGGCCATCTGCCTGGAGACGCAAGTATTCAAAGGACTGTCCCGCAAGAGATGCAGCACGCGGACATCGTTTTCCTTTATGTATTTCATGACCATTGGAAATCGATAGGGTACGTGCCACGAATGGGAGTACATATATTTGAAGCCAATCGCGGACTCGGTGGAGGAATCGTAAAGACGATCCAGCAACCCGTAAACCAAATTTTTTCTCCGCAGGAGTTCCAAAGGCCTTGAAATACCCGTCTGCCTGACATGCTCGAAATAGGAGTAATCGGCCTTATAGGTGGGTAAAAAGATCTCGCCTAAGCACTTGATGAGCGGATGACTCGCAAGAGAAGAATACATTAACGTTGAGCCACTGCGTTGCGTGCTCAGAATCGCGAATTTGACTTTCTCCACTGTCGTGAATCCTCTAGCTGTCTATTTATATGGGTCAACGACGTTGCATCGGCGCCTTCCACGCTTGCGAGCCACTGGGCGAAACAAAACAGGTGTTGCGCAAAAGGCGTGCGGCGCAGGGCCAGCGCCTGGATCAGGTCCGCGCTCGCCGCCTCGGGATCGGCGCTCTCCAGATGCGCGATGGCGCGAGCGATCAGCGACTCGGCCGCCTGTTCGATCCGGATCAGGCCAGTCAGCTCCATGCCGCATCGCCGACAGGTGCCGCCGCCTTCCCAGCGGGCCGCGCAGTTCGGACACCGCTCCATCAGGACTCCAGGTAATAGAGCAGATCCGTCAGCGCGGTGACCGCCGACTCCAGCGTGTCGCTCGCGTCGGCTTCGAGCGCGTCCCGAACCCTTTCGATCAGATCGACCAGATCTTCGCGATCCTCCGGATTCGCGCTCTCCAGCAGTCGTTCAGCCTTCTCGATCAGTGCGTTGGCCTGGACCGTCTCGCGCTGCTCATGAGACACATCGCGGGCCTCGCCGTCGATCAGGGCGCCGATGCGCTCGCGAGCGGCATCGAGTTCCCGTTGCTCGAAACGGGTGGTGGCGTTATCGATGGAGATGCGCGTCTCCAGTCCGGTGCGTTTCTCGCGCGAGCTGACGTGCAGGATGCCGTTCAGGTCCAGCGAAAAGGTGGTGACGATCAGGTTACCCGCCGGGACATCGCTCAGACCCTCGATGCGGAAGGCGCCGATCTCGGTGTTATTGAGCGCGTCCGGATCGTCGCCCTGGTAGACCTGCACCTCGATGGTGGTCTGACCGTCGTAGTGGGTCTGAAAAACCTCGCTCTTGGTCACCGGGATCGGGGTGTTCTTGCGGATCAGCGGGATGTAGGTGTAGGGGTACAGTTCGCCGTTGAGATCGCTGAGCGCGCTGGTTCCGAAGGTATAGGGAGTGATATCCACCAGCACGCGGGAGACCTGTTCGCCGGCGATCACCGCCGCCTGGATTGCCGCGCCCGCGGCCACGCAGAGTTCGGGATCGACCTCGGCGCGGGGCTGCATGCCGAGCGTCTCCTCCAGCCGTGTCTGCACCAGCGGGGTACGGGTGGCGCCGCCCACCAGCAGCACCTCGTCGATGTCCCGTACCGTGAGCGAGGCACCTTTGAGGGCGATATGCACCGCCTCCAGGGTCTCGTCGATGTAGGGCGCGATCATCGCCTCGTACTCGGTGCGCGCGACCTCCAGCGACAGGTTGACCGGCTGACCGTCGCGCTCCAGCAGATATTCTTCCTCGATGCGCGCGAAGGGCGCGTCGCTGAGCGCGATCTTGACCGTTTCGCAGGCGCGGACGATACGGGCCATGGCGGCGCGCTGTTCGCTGGGATCGACGCCCAAGGTCTCTTTCAGATGGGTAATGACATGTTCAACGAGTTTGGCATCGAAATCGTCTCCGCCGAGATGATTGTTGCCGTGACTCGCCAGTACCTCGGTCACGTCCCGGTTCAGGCGCACCACCGAGACATCGAAGGTGCCGCCGCCCAGATCGTAGACCAGGATGGTCTTGGCCGTCTCATGGTCGGCCTCGTAGGCGAGCGCGGCGGCGGTCGGCTCGTTGATGATGCGCACGACTTCCAGCCCCGCCAGCCCGCCGGCGTCGCGGGTGGCCTGGCGCTGGGCGTCGGAGAAATAGGCGGGCACGGTGACGATGGCCTTCGACACCGGCTGGCCCAGCGCGTCCTCGGCGGCCTGCTTGAGCCGGCGCAGAATGAGTGCCGAGATCTCCTGCGGCGTATAGCTTTGCTCGCCCATCGGCAGCCGCACGTCCTCGCCCATGCGCCGCTTGACCGAGCGGATGGTGCGTTCCGGATAGATGACGTACTGATTGCGCGCGGACTGACCCACGAGCAGCGTGCCGTCGTCGGCGAGCCCGACCATGGAGGGCAGGATCTTCGATCCGTCGACCTCGATGATGCGGGTGCGACCGTCCTGCACCACGGCCACCTCGGAGTTAGTGGTGCCCAGGTCAATACCGATGATGATGTCGTTCATGCGTGTTTCCGTGTTCGTATAAGGTAAGACGATTTCCGGGAAAGTCCATAACCCCATGCCCAAGGCTTCAAAATGGACAGGATTCACAGGATGTTTCAAGATTCACAGGATTAAAAACAGCTTTTGACAAAATCCTGTCCATCCTGAGCAATCCTGTTAATCCTGTCCATTTAAAGGGTTGATTCCGTAAAAAACTTTACCGGAAATCGCCTAAGTTCGTCGCGGTTCAGCCCAGCGACCAGACGCCCGGCGGCGGTACGCCGTCGGGACTGCCGAGCGCGCGGCCGCGCGGGCGGTTGACCACCACTTCGGCGGGTCGCAGCAGCCGGTCCCGATAGAGAAACCCCTTGCGCAGCTCGCCGACCACGACGCCCTCGGGGCGATAAGGGTTGCGTGCCAGTTCCGCCGCGTGCATGGTCCGCGGGTCGAAGGTTTGGCCCAGAGCGGGCAGCTCGCGCACCTCGCGACGCGCCAGGGTTTCGTCGAAGCGACGCAGATTCATGCCCATGCCCTCGGCCATGGACGCCACGAAGGCGGCGGTGCGCCCGCCGAACCAGCCCGGCTGAAAGCGCCGCGCCTGATCGTGTCCCGCCTGGAGACGATCGCGCAGTTCCAGCAATTCAAGCAGCAAGTCTTTTTCGCCCTTCTGGTCCGCCGCGCGCTCCTGCTCGCGCCGCCGTTCCTGTTCGTCGTCCAGTCGGGCGTTGGCCTCGCGCAGGGTATCGAAGAGGGTGCGAAAATCGTCAAGCGCGGATTTGACCTGACGCGACTCCAGCTTGACCTCGTTCTTGAGCGCGGCCAATTCCGAGAGGAGCGTGAAGAGATCCGGCGCGGCATCGTCATCCGTTCCCTGAGCCGAGTCGCCGGGAACCGCCTGGGAATGCGCGTCCAGATAGGCCCGAAAGCGGTCGGTCAGCCGCTCCTTCTCTGCCTCGTCCATCAGTCGTCTCCGCGCAGCAGGGCGGCGAACAGCGCCGGTTCCGGGCGCGTCCGGGCGGCATCCTCCGGGCGCGGGGAGCGTTCCAGCGGAAACGCCCGGTCGAGCAGATCCGCCGGCTCGGGTGGCGCGGTCTCGAAGAGATCATAGGCCAGACGGTCGCGCTGGGTGCGCAGGGCCTCGTAAGCCGCGCGCAGGGCCTGAAAGCCGTCGGCGTCGCGCTCTGGCGGGCAGCGTTTGATGCCCGCCAGATAGGCCGTCTCGATGGCGGCGTCGTCCGCGTCGTCGGGGACGCCAAGGATCAGATAGGGGTTTCTCATCGGAAGAAGTCCGAAAGGTCCGGAGTCTTGCCATCGTGGACCTGGTCGAAGATTTGAATCAGTTGTTCGATTACCGCCGGCTCGCCGATCTGGCGCGCCCGGCGTTTGAGCAGCTTCTTCAAGTCCGGAGGAAAATCCATGATTTGCATCGCCTTGTCCAGGCCGACCATGCGCAGCATCATGATGACCGCGCCGGTAGCCATCCCGTCGGTAAAAGGTTCGTCGTCATCGTCATCGTCCGCAAAGTCGTCCTCGAAGGGAAAACCGAACGGGCTTGCGCCCAGAGGACCGCCAAAGCCGAACGGGTTCAGCGCGTCGAAGATCTCCTTGATCCGCAGCGCGGTCCGCATATCCCCTTCCTCGCGGGCCTGTCCCAGCGCTTCATCCAGACGGTCGAGATCGCGGTTCGGGCGACCGCTGAATCCCTTGGGATATTTGGCCTCGAAGGCGTGAAGCTCGAACACCGGCGCGCCACGCCACTGTTTCAGCGCAATGTCCGCGACACGCCGGCGAAGTTTGTGGAAGCCGCAGCGGCGCAGGGTGTCGCAGGCCGACTCCAGATCGCTACGCGACAGTCGCGCCCAGGGCGCACTGCCGAGCGACTTGGCGAAATAGGCGTCGAGTTCGCGCGAGAGCTTGCCGCCGCCATCCAGATGGGTCCGCAGCCGGGTCAACGCGGCGAGCAGATCCGCCGGTCCCTGGCTGACGAATTTCGGGAGAATGACCTGCTTGAACAGCTTGAGGGGCGGGAGTTTGACCGCGTCCCCGGCGAGGACCAGCGCCGCTTGCGCCGCCAGTCCGCCGCCCAGCCGCGCGACGGTCTCGCGCAGGATCGCGGCATCGGCATGCTCGATCACGGCGATGAGCCCCGAAGTCAGATCGAGTTGCTCGCGCGCATGACCGCCGCGTGCCCAGACGTCGGCCTCGTCCAGCGTCTTGCGCGCCAGATCCGCGCGCCCCTTGAGGAGCTGTTTACGGGCGTGCGCGAGATGGGCCGCCACCAGATGCTCGCGCACCTCGGTGTTGATCGGATCCGCGGCGAGAATCCGACTGGCCAGGCCGGCGGCCTTTTTGAACGCGCCGGCATCGAGCGCCACGTCCATGGCCGCGCTCAAAACGCGCGGATCCTGGGGCCAGCGTTCGGAAACCTGATCCAGCAGTCGGCGGACATCCTTGGTGCGCTTGCCGCGGCGGTAGTACTGAAGCAGACGCAGCGTGATGTCGCGATCCTCCGGATCCCAAGTCAGACTCTCATCCACCAGCTCCGCGACCCGCCAATCGAGATCGTCCGGATCATCGGAGGGCTCGGGTCGGTCCAGCACCCGGCCGAACTGGTCGGCACGCCGCAAGGCCATTGCGATGCAAAGTTTGTCATCCGGGGTCAGTTCCGCGGGCGCACGGGCGCCGATCAGGTCGCGCGCGTAATTCTCCCAACCGTCCAGAACGTCCCAGGGATCTTTCGACTGCTCGGCATGCCAGGCGGCGACCAGGCGCGCTTCCAGCGGATTCGCCTTGACGGCACCCACTGCGGGGAGCGACTTGAGACTCGCCGGATAGTCGCGGATCAGGAGACGCAGACTCTGCTGACGGACCCAGTTCGCGCCCAGTCGGTCGCGGTGGCGATAGAGAAGGCGTAGCAGGGCGACGGGTTGCGCCTCGCGACCCAGCCGATCGATTTCCTCCCACAGCGCGATCCGCTCCGGCGGCCAGCCGCGCAAGGCGCAGGCGAAGCGGACCTCGCTTCGGTCCGGACGTTGCGGTTTCCCGGCCTCGCGGATGGCGTCCATGAACCGGACCTCGGGCAGCAGCGCCAGCTCGGCGGCCTGTCTGATCGCGGCGAAGGCCGAGTCGTCGCCGATCCGCCCAAGCAGATCGGCGGCCTCCCGGGGGCGCTCCGGCAGGCACTCGAACGCCTTCAGGATCTGCACCCAATCGCGGTAGGGCGAACGGAAGGGGAGCGCACCCAGCGCCGCGCGCAGACCCGCCGCGTCGCCCGCGCAATAGGCGGCCAGGGCCGCGCGCGCCGGCTCGGCATGGCGTCTGACGGGATCCTCGGGCGCCAGCCGCTCGGCAATGACGGTCTCTCCCGCCAGGACGCGCGCGGCCAGCAAGGTCCGCAGACGCTCGGCCTCGGCCGGCGGCAACGTGGCACCCTTCGTCAGCAGGGCGCACACCGTCTCGGGACGCCCCAGACGCAGCAGGAGCGTCGCCTGCTCCGGCGCGAAAGCAATGTCCTTGCCTAGATTGGCGCGGTTCTCCCAGATCGCCAGCGCCTCCTTGAGCATGCCCTTGGCGCTCAGCGCGCGCGCGCGTCCAGCATAGGCGTCGGCCAGCGCGAACCGCCAGTCCGGGCGGGGCTCCAGTTTCAGAAGCTGCTTGAAACCGTCGATGGCATCGCGGAAATAACCGCCAGCCAGAGACGCGCGCGACTTGCGCTCGATCTCCTCGGGGGCGAGCTTGGCGGTACCGGAGGCGGTACGCTGCTTGGGTTTCTTAGGCATCGGCTGTTTATGATGATCTGGTTCAAGTGTCAGGGTAGCCGGTGGAGGTCTGCCGCCGGCAAATCGGCTGACGAGTATAGCGTCGCGAGAGGCCTGCTGGCTTGTTTCTCGTGCTGAGCGGATGGAACCGACATAACGGAGCGCGCGTTCCCGAGCGCGCGCGGCGGCGTCCCGCTTGCGCGAATCCGCACGCCCCATCGATCATGGCGCTCAATTCCCGCAAGCCCTGCGGACATCGACAGCCTGAGTACTGTTCGCGGTTGAAGTTAAGCGCGTTCGGGTTTTAGAAACAATACATGCCGTGCCGGATGCGATTTAACGCAATCGCAGGGAAACGGTCAAATCGGCGATTTCCTGGTCGGTCAGCTTCTGCCTGGGGCTCGGCGCTCTCGGTTTCTCCCAAGCGCGCGGACATAGTGTTGGAGAAGGTCGCGATGGCCGACGTGAGCATGGCAGGTCACGCACTGCATGGCGTCGTGACCGCTGAAGTAGGTCTGATGGGTAAAGGCCGAGGTCGGTTCTCGACCCTTGGCCTGGTCGAGTCTGGAGTGGCAGACGAGACAGCCCGAGTCGTGGACATAGTCGCCACGGCGTTCCAGATTCGCGATCCAGTCTGGTGTCCTGAAGATCGCAATCATTTGCGCCAAGCCGTCATGAATTCCGGTGTTAACTTTGGCCATCAGGTACTCACGGTTCGCCCATTTTGAAAGCCGCGTCCTCGGATTGCATACCCAGCCCTTGATCAATGGTTTCCGGAAATCCGAGCAAGCCGACAATGCGCGACTGCACCGCTTTCAGTGGGGTCATGCTGTGCCAGTTCGTGCCG
>NZ_CAIPNF010000220.1 GCF_903866365.1 uncultured Thiocystis sp. | reverse complement strand
GTCACCGCGCGAAACGCTGGATGGTGGCGTCCGACGCGGCGCGGCAGGCGGAAAAAAACTCCCCAAACTCCCCAAACTCCCCTTTGCCCGAATCGGGATGGGCGTTTCAAGACAATAACTCCCCTCCGAGCCACGCGCACGAGTTTGAACAAAATCAAGCGCCTCGCGACGGATGGCAGACGCACCGAGGGGAGTTAGGGAGTTTAGGGGAGTTTTTATCGGGTCAACCGGAGGCGCGCGACAGGGGGCGTGTTCAGCCTCGCGGCTCGCGCTCCGTGGAGGTCGACGTGGAGGCCGACGTGGAGGACGAACTGTGAACGCGCCTGACATTCTGACCGCCGCGCACCACGCGGGGATCCGCTTGAGCCTCGCCGATAACGGCAAGCTGAAGTTTGCCGGCCGTCAGGCCGCCCTGGATCGCCCGCTCCCCGAGATCCGGGCACACAAGGCCGCCGTGCTCCTCGCGCTCGCCGCGCACGATCCAACCTTGGATCGCCATCGCCGGTTCAGTGTCATCCGGGTGGACGGGACCGTGCTGTCCGTCTCGCGTTGTCCGGCCTGTCCCTTGGCCGATGTGCAAGCGGATTATCCTGATGGTGTGTGCGAGGTTGAGCGGGTGCCCGAGACTGCGGTCGCACTGGCGCCTGCCGATCTCGCGCTCGCCCAGGCCGTGTTGAAGGCTTGGGGCGAGGACGATCCGGTCATGATCGCGGAATGGATGGACGGTCTGGCGCGCGATCCGGGGCGACTCCAGCAGATGTACGCGCAAGCTGTAGCGTTGGGCTTGGCCAGTCGGGACGGGTAGTGTTTTTGGCCGTTCCTTCTCGGGACGGCCTTCGCAAAGAGGCGGTGCGCTTAGGGAGGGATGACGGTTTACACACACGATGCACCGCGCGTCGGCACGCCCAGGGCGGGAGGCGTTGCGCCTTGGGCAAGCCTCACAAGCGCAGGGCGGTCTGCGCCTGCCGCTCCAGATCGATACGCACGGCAAGAAATAAAGCTGTTCCCTTTTCAGAATGAGCGCCGTGCTGTCTACGGGGTCCGCTTTTTGTTAGGCAATGATTGCGTGAGGGCAAGTCTTGTTTATCCCGATTTCTTGCGTGCATGGAAATCTCCCCACCGCGCTTCAATAATCGAGCTGTATAGAAGGGGTGGCAGACCGTAGCAACCAAGCGAGAACCCCTCATTGACCTCGACCAGTATCGTCTCACCAGACTTTGTCACCGCGAAATCAACGCCATACCCAGATGGGGCTTCGGAAAACTCTTGCACGAACGAATCGATGACTTGAAAGTTTGGAAAGAGCCTGAAGTCACCTTTGTAGTGATGACAGCCTACGATATCGCCTTTCAAAATAAAAACTCTGTACTCGGAGACCATCGAAACTGGATCAGAGCAGATGACCGGGTGGTCATCAGGGAGAGATGCCGTGATCGCGAGATCTCGGTAGTTTGATACCACCTTTCCACCGAAGAGCTTACGTTCATGCGGGATCGGTTTGATGAATAGAGACCCGCCGTGATCGACAGCATTTCTCGCCTCGCCAATTGTGCCATTCCAAATTCGACGGCATGCGTAATGTGAAATTGATTCCGGAACCGATGCTAACTCGGGTGGGGAGATTCCTAAGCGCGCCAAGACTCCAGCGACAATCGGGATTCCAGCGACCACGATGGTTTCATCGTCAATCTCCAACAAATTTGCCTCTTCGTATTCAAAAAAATCGATGAAGTATCCTTTCTCCTCGACTTTGGCCATTTTCGCGTCCGGGGACACGCCATCCGTTCGTGCCGAAAGCGGCGCCGGGATGAGCAGGCCATGCCCGATGAACTGGCGGCAGAGGGGCGGGAGCGGTATCGTCTGATGTCGACTAATACCCCAGGC
>NZ_CAIPNF010000219.1 GCF_903866365.1 uncultured Thiocystis sp. | reverse complement strand
TGGCGGTGGTTTCCTCGACGCTCGCCGCCTGTTCGGTGGCGCCCTGACTCAGCGATTGCGCGGTGGAACTCACCTCGCTGGAGGCCGAGGACAGATTGTCGGCCCCCACCCGCACCTCGCCCACGATCTGGCGCAGGCGCTCGACCATGCCGTGCATGTCCTTATAGACGCCCCGGATGTTGGTCTGATCGAATTCGATCGCCAGATCGCCGACCGCGACCTTGCGGGTCACCTCGGCGATGATCGCGGGATCCTTGCCCAATTGACCCATGACGGCGCGGATGATCAGCCACGCAATGCCAACGCCCAACAACAGGGCAATGGCAGACAGCACCGAGATCATCAGGATGGCGCGGTCGTTGGATGCCTGCACCTGGGGTCCGATGACATCCTGCTCCTGCTTGTAGGACAGCTTGATCTCATCGATATCGGCGGCGAACTTAGGTCCCAGGACATCGAGCGTTTCGGTCACGAGACGATTGCGTTCCTCGATCAGTTGCACCGCGCGATCAAAGGCCGTCTTGTATTCGGACTTATAGCGCACCGCCTCGTCGAGCCAGGCGCGACGCTGAGGATTCTGCAGGGTGACGCCCATCTCGCTCAATTGAGTATCGAGCTCGGCCCATTCCTTATTGACCCGATCGGCATCCGATTGAGCATTGTCGCTGAGGAACCGGCGCGCATAGAGTCGCACCAGCAACAGGCTGCGCAGACCCCGCGCCGATGCCAGAACCGCCTCGCTGTCGGCGTCCTGGTTCGCGCTCTCCAGGATCTTGGTCAACCGCTGTTCGATCTCGCGACCGGTGATTGCCAGCACTTCGTTATCCAAGCGGTCGCTTTCGCGCGTGCGCGCGACCACGTCCTCGAACGCCTTGGCGTAGGTCTCGATATTGGTGCCGGAGGTATTCAGCAGGGCGAGCCGCGTTGGGTCGCGGACGATGGCGGTGGTCTCCTTGAGGATCACGTTCGTGGCGTCCAGGTATTTCTGGAACTCCTTTTCGTTCTTGTCGCTGTGGGTCTTCAGAAAGTCCTTGACCTGCATTCGGCCCATCAGCATGTTGGCCTGCATTTCGCCCATGCGGTTGGCCCTGACCGCCTTTTCGCGATAGGAGGCGAACCCGGTGGAGGCGCCTTCGATCGCGATGAAGGACAGGGCGCTCATCACAATCAGCAGAAATAGCACGGTGCCAAAACCAAGGATCAGTTTCTTGGCCATCGTCATGGAATGAAACATCAGGCTCTCCTAATTGAGTCCGTTATTCAAACAAGATCAGATCGTTGATGAACGCTTTGCGGCGGCGTGCCGACCGCCCTGCCCGACCGCGGCCAGCTCGGCGACATCGAGGATCAAGGCGATCTCCCCGGTGCCGAGAATGGTCGCGCCGGCCACCCCGCGCAACCGTTCGAACAGCTTGCCGAGCGGTTTGATGACGGTCTGCAATTCGCCCAGCAGGGTGTCGACCACCAGGCCCATCTTGTGATGGCCGAAACGCACCACCACCAGGCTTTCGCGCTGTCCTTCCGCGCGCGGGTCGGCGTTCTGGAAGAGGTCGGTGAGGCGGATGAAGGGCAGCACTTCGCCGCGCAGGTTGATGTAGTGCTCGCCGTGGCGCTGGAGGGTGTCGAGGGCGGTCATCTCGACGCAGTCGGCGCCCTGCGCGAGCGGGATGACGTATTGGTCGCGCCCGGCGCCGACCAGGAAGCCTTCGATGATGGCGAGCGTGAGCGGGAGGATGATGGTGACCTTGGTCCCTTCGCCCAGG
>NZ_CAIPNF010000218.1 GCF_903866365.1 uncultured Thiocystis sp. | reverse complement strand
TGGCGGTGGTTTCCTCGACGCTCGCCGCCTGTTCGGTGGCGCCCTGACTCAGCGATTGCGCGGTGGAACTCACCTCGCTGGAGGCCGAGGACAGATTGTCGGCCCCCACCCGCACCTCGCCCACGATCTGGCGCAGGCGCTTGACCATGCCGTTAAGGGCATTGGCAAGCTGGCCGATTTCGTCTTTCTGTTCAATATCGAGCTGTTGCGAGAGGTCGCCATCGGCGACCGACGCCGCGAAACTCACACCCTTGACGATGGGTTTCGTAATGAGCGCGGCCAGGAACAGGGCAATCAGCACACCCAAAATGACCGCGATCGCAATGGTCGCGATAATGATGATCGTCGCTTCGTTAACCACGCGCTGCGCCTCAAGACGCGCCGCTTCGAGCTGTCGATACCCAGCGCCTTCCGCGGATTGCGCCGCTTCGATGACGGCTTTTCCATAGTCCTGCATTCTCTTAAGAATGTCCGCCAGCATGGTGTCGTTACTGATCCAATTCCTCGCGGCCTGCTCGTACTCAGCAGTGGCTTTTCGGGCCTCCTCGATGAGTTTCAGTTCCGCGTCGGTCGTGCTGATTTTTTCAAGATCGTCATATAAACGCATCAACTCGGGCAGCATCACCACCATTTGATTCCAGGCAACGCGATCCTTGTAATTCACCTCTTCCTTTTCCAGGCGAATAATTCGATTGGCCTTGACTCGAATCGCCACCGTCATGATGTACCGTTGGACATAGCCATCCAAGGTCTTGATGTCGGCGCCTTGCGCCATCGCTTCGGCATAAGCCTTTTGCTGGATCTCCATGAATTTTTCAGCGGCGTTGACGACAACCCTGCCTTTTTCGTCCATGGTTTTCACCAGTTCCTTGTTAGCCTTTAAGGCCGCTACCCCTTTCCGGTATTCCTCGGCATAACGCGTCGTATCCTGGCGCGCGAGCTTGGATTGATCGCGCAAGTCCCGATTGTCGTACTTGTTGGCGATCTCATCGACTTTGTCCAAATAACCCAACAATTCCTTGACGTTGGCCTCCGCGCGCTCGTGGATTTCATCTTTCTGGTGCAGCAAATAATTTTTTTCCTCCATGATCGTTTGCAGCGCCATTCGCTCAACGCCGGTCGCATATTCGACCGCCTTGGCGTTATTGTCGGTAATGCCGAATAATGCGCCAGCGACTTTCCCCATATACACGTAGGCCAGCACGCCAAAGATGACCGTGATCAAAACCAGCAGCATGGAGCCGGTCAAGATTTTTGTTTTGACTTTCAGATCATTGATATTCATGGGTTGAGGCCGCTTTAAAAGGTGATGAATTGTAACTGTCTCCGACTGAAACGCGATTCCGGCGCCTGACGCTTCTAGATGATTCCTGGGTTTCCCCGCCACATCGATCACCCCAGCAATCGGTTTGTCTCGATCTGGATGTCAGGCGTTGTACAGGGTCATCCATCCGAACCGCTTGGGGCGGCATCCTCGCTCAGTCGACGCAGTGCCGCCAGCTCCTGCACCGACAGGACATGATCGACGCTCAGAATGATGACGAAGACATCATCGACCCGCCCCATCGCCTCGATGAAGTCGGTGCGGATCTCGGAACCGAACTCGGGCGGCGGTTTGACGTCCTCGGGGGGGATGTCAAGAATGTTTTTGACCTCGTCGACCAGCATGCCCAGCACATGCCCTTCGTCGCCGACCTGAACCTCGACCAGCACCACGCAACTGCGCTTGGTCAGGGTCAGCGGGCCGCGCCCCAGGCGCGCGCCCAGGTCGATGACCGGGACCGCACTGCCGCGCAGATTGATCACGCCGCGAATGTAGTCGGGCGTCATCGGCACCCGCGTCACCTGCGGGGTCTCGATGATCTCCTTGACCGCATTGATCGACATCGCCAGGCGCTCGTCGGACACCGAGAAAGTCAGGTACTGGGTGACCTCATCGGCAGTCTCGCTCCG
>NZ_CAIPNF010000217.1 GCF_903866365.1 uncultured Thiocystis sp. | reverse complement strand
TGGGCGATAGCCTTTTTCATTAACCGCATTCACGGCTATCTTCCGAAGATAGCTCATGACTTCATCAGGAATAAGCCGAGCGTCTGATAACCAATTAGGTTTCATGATACACCCCGTCATTCTAAATCGATTCAACTTATATTGCTGTAGACAGATGTTTATGAGTTTTGTTCCCATGAAATGTCTGGATGATAAATAGAGATCTATATGCGATAAGCAAATTGCCAGCCACTGATCGCGACGATCAACGTGACGGCATGTCCGAGTAAAACAATCTGGATGGTTTCGGTCATCGCGTGTCTGGCGGTTGATCCGTGGAGATGCCGGGTTGCCAAATACTAACGTGCCCAGGCAACCTGATTCCGCACCCGCGAACCACCGCTTTTCAGCATTTGGGCCTGCTCCTGCTCCGAAATATGCAGACTTCAAAAACTGCGTCAGTCACTTCTTTCGCATGTGGGCCTTTGGTCTTCTCCATCAATAGGCCCCCATCCGCCGCGCCACCCGCGCCAGATCCTCCGCCGTATCCACCCCCTGCCCTGGCTCCTCGGCGGCCACGCCGACATGGATCCGTTCGCCATGCCAGAGCACGCGGAGCTGTTCGAGCGCTTCGGCCTGTTCCAGCGGCGCGGGCGGCCAGGCGACATAGCGCTTCAGGAAGCCGGCGCGGTAGGCATACAAACCGATGTGCCGCAGAAAAACCACCGACGACGGCAGAACGAACTGCCTGCTGCCCAGAAACTCGTCGCGGTGCCAGGGGATGGGCGCGCGGGAGAAATAGAGCGCGAATCCGGCGGCATCGGTCACGACTTTCACCACATGAGGATCGAACAGATCGCTGCTGTCGTGGATGGGATAGGCCAGGGTGGCCATCCCGGTTCCATCGAGTGACGCAAGATTCGCGGCAACCTGGTCGATCAGCGCGGCGGGCATACAGGGCTCGTCGCCCTGGAGATTGACCACGATGGTGTCGTCGTCCCAGCCCAGCCGTCCGATCGCCTCGGCGATGCGGTCGCTGCCGCTGCGATGCTCGACGCTGGTCATGACGGCTTCGACGCCCAACCCGGCGCAGGCCGCGACGATCCGCCGATCGTCGGTCGCCACCACGACCTCGGCAGCCGTGCTCACCAGCGCCCGCTCCACGACATGCTGGATCATGGGTTTGCCGGCAAGCTCGATCAGCGGCTTGCCGGGCAGTCGGGTGGAACCGTTGCGAGCCGGGATGACGATCTTGAAGCGGTTAGACATGCGCGTGTCCTGAGCGGGGGTGAAGGGCCAATGCCGCCAGTTTAGCCTCGAAACGTGCCAGAAACGCCGCGTCCAGGACCGCCCCCACGGGGATAGACCAGTGGTTGTCGCCGGCAAAGGCCGCGCACTTGACGGCGTCCTTTTCGGTCATAACCACCGGACCCTCCGGCCACCGCGCCAGATCGCGGGCCGTGAATTTGTGATGATCCGGGTAGGGCCGCGCGTCGATGTCGAGTCCGGCGTCTGTCAGCAGCGCGAAAAAACGCCCCGGATGACCGATGCCGGCGACCGCGAGCACCCGCTGTCCGCGAAAGTCGGCGAGCGGACGGGTCAGCTCGGGGCGGCGTAGATTCACCGCCGCGCCGGGGACCAGCCGCATCCGGGGTTCAGGACCGGTCCCGCCGTGATAGAGCACCAGATCGACGCGCTTCAGTCGGCTCGGCGGCTCGCGCAACGGACCGGCGGGCAGACAGCGGCCGTTGCCGAAACCGCGGTCGCCATCGACCAGCGCGATCTCCAGATCCCGCGCCATCCGACTGTGCTGGAGCCCGTCGTCGGTGAGCAGGATGTCGCAGCCGCCCAGACGCAGCGCCAGCGCGCCCGCTTCGGCGCGATCCGGTCCCGCCACCACGGTGCAGCCGCTGCGACGCGCCAGCAGGACAGCTTCATCGCCGACCATCGCTGGGTCGCTCTCCGCCTGCACCGGTCGCGGCCAGGTCGCGGACAGACCGCCATAGCCGCGAGTGACGATGCCGGGTGTCCAACCGCGTTCGCGCAGCAGGGACGCAAGCCTTAGCGCCAGCGGCGTCTTGCCGGTCCCGCCCACGGTCAGGTTGCCGACCACGATGACCGGCACCGGCAGACGCCGGGCCTTGAGCCAGCCGAGCCGATAGCCGAGCCGCCGCAGCCGCACGACTGCGCAATAGAGCCAGGACAACGGTAAGAGCAGCAGCGAGAGTAAGAACCAGCCGTGAGCGGCGCCGAAGGGCTTGCCCGGAGCAAGGTCTAAGGGTCGACCATACCAGAACGGGGTGGGATCGATGCGCATGAAGGGCGTCCTTGAAGCGGGCTGGGGTCCGACATCAGATCGGTTCGCGCCGCGTTTTCGTTGTCGGTCTGCGTTTGGGATGGCGTGCGTGCTGGATGAGGAATGACGGTCAAAAGCCGCGATGACTCACTGATCACGCGGCTGCCGGAAGCTTAGCAGACTTGGCCGGAGACGGATGACCCAAACCGTCCCGCTTTTGCATGGGGCTGATCGCCGAGACGAACTCGGATCATCGGCGGATCAGCCGAGAAGCTTGGCCATCAGCACAAACCCCAGAACGAGGGTCAGGACACCCACGGCGCGCCGGAGCACCGTCTCGGGGAGATGTCTGACCGTGGCCGTCGCGATCGGCACCGATAAGAGCGCCCCCGTGGCGAGGGGCAGTGTCAGCGACCAGTCGATCCCGCCCTTGAGCACCAGGTAGGCGCCAAGCCCCACCGCGCAGGTAAAGGATTCGGCCAGGGACGTGATCGCCACCGCGTGTTTTGCGGGCACGCCCGAGACCACCTGCCCGGAGGTAACGAGCGGCCCGTAACCGCCGCCGCTGAGCCCTTTGTTAAAGGCGGCCACCATTCCGATCGCGAGGATGCCACCAGCCCGGTAACGGATCTGTCGACGCGCGGTCAGGATCGTGACCACCCCCATCGCCAGGACGATCCCGGCGATCAGGATCGAGAACCAGTAGGCCGAGATCTTGATCGCGATCAGGACGGCGCCGATGGCGCCCACCGCACTCAGGGCGGCCAGCAGGGCGAAGGTACGACGCGCCTCGCGGTTGCGCAGCAGGTCGATGTTGCCGTCGCGATGATGCATGGCTCCGGCCGCGAGGCCCGTGAGCAACTCCGAGAAGAGCACGGCCGGGACGATCTGCAAGGGCTCGAATCCAGCCAGCAGCAACAAGGGCGTCAGCGTTGTGCCATAGCCCATGCCCAGGCTCGAATCCAGATATTCGCAAGCCAGGGCAGCCACAAAGACAGCCAGCAAGGCGCCGGTTGCGAGCGTCTCCCCGGAGATGACCAACCACCCGGCGTCTTGCAGGGCTCCCTGCAAGAGAATGGCGATCATGGTCAGACCAACCAGCGCGGCCCAGAGATGCAGGCGGCGGCGATAGGCGTCATAAAAAGATTCAACGGCAGAGACAGCGGAACGGACCATGGTTAACTCCTGACAATGAAGATGGATCGGCACTGCCAGAGCTTCAGCATAACCCGTACCAGCATGCTCTTGGTCGAGTTGCCAAGGCGTCGATCCGTCTTGCCGTCGCTGACTGTTTTGTATATCAGGGAAATATCGGTATATTTAACGGAAATACCGTTTCCGACCGACAGCCATGGAACATTTTATCCCCGTCCTCCTAGAGATCTGGCGCCAATGCGCCACTCGTCACCGCATTGACGAGGCGGTGGCCGAGATTGCCGAGGTCATTCACCGACGCATCCCCTTCGATCGCCTGCTGATCCTGCAACTGGATGCCGATCGCGCCTGTTTCCACGCGGCGGCGAGAGTCGGCTGGCCGCTCCTCGCGCCCGAGCCCCCGCCGGTCTCGGGCGCGGGGATCGACTCCTTGCTACGCTGGTGTCTCACCGGTCAAACCATCCGTGGCGCGGCCCTGGACGTCAGCGCTGAAGCGCCCGGATTGCTGCCGCCCAACTGGACGGGAGAGACGCTCGCGATCGGCCTTGTCAGCGATGGGGAGCCACTCGGCGCGCTGATTCTCGGCGCCCAACCCGTCGGAACCTTCACCCTCGATCATGAACCGCTGATGCGCGCGCTGCGTGAGCCCATCGCGGTGAGCCTGCGCAACGACCAACAGTGGCGTGAGCTGACCTCGCTGCGCGAGGCGGCGGAGGCCGATCGACGCTCGCTGCTGACGCGGCTGGGTCGCCAGGACATCACGGACACCCTGATCGGCGCGGGGTCGGGGCTGAAGGAGGTCATGCGAGGTGTTGAGCTGGTCGCCCGATCCAAGGCGCCGGTGTTGATCCTGGGCGAGACCGGTTCTGGCAAGGAGGTCGTGGCGAGGGCCGTGCATGCCGGCTCGGATCGTCCCAAGGGTCCATTTCTGCGCGTCAATTGCGGCGCGATCCCGGCCGAGTTGGTTGACTCCGAGCTGTTCGGTCACGAGCGAGGCAGCTTCACCGGCGCCACGGGGCGGCGCCTGGGCTGGTTCGAACGCGCCGACGGCGGAACCCTCTTTCTCGACGAAATCGGCGAGTTGACCCCCGCGGCGCAGGTGCGATTGTTGCGTATCCTCCAGGACGGAACCTTCGAACGGGTCGGCGGACAACAGGAATTGCATGTGGACGTCCGCGTGATCGCGGCGACCCATCGCGACCTACAGGCCATGGCGGGCGATGGTCGGTTCCGCGAGGATCTTTGGTACCGGATCAACGTGTTTCCCATCCGGTTGCCGGCACTGCGCGAGCGACCGCGGGACATTCCGGCCATGGCGAGCCACTTCGCGCTGCGCGCGGCCGAACGCCTCGGCCTGACACCCCGCCTGCCCACGCCCGAAGACCTGGACCGCCTCATCGACTACCCCTGGCCAGGCACTGTTCGCGAACTCGCCGCCGTGATCGAGCGCGCCGCCATCCTCGGCGGCGGTCACCGCCTGGAGATCGCGCGCGCACTGGGCGCCAGTCCGGTGACTCCAGCGCCCGCCCTCGACCTTCCGCCCGCATCCGCATCCGCCTCCGCGACGATCGAGCCACTCGATGCGATGAACCGACGCCACATTGAGAAGGCCATCGCCCACACACTGGGACGGATCGAAGGTCCATTCGGCGCGGCTCGCCTGCTCGGCATCCATCCGGACACCTTACGCGGGCGCATGCGCAAGCTCGGGATCGACCGGAAGGGTGTTCGTTGCCGAACCGACGGCTGACCGCTGGCGGGTGATCCAGATCGTCCCGCCGCGCGTGGAAACCTCGGCCGCCCAAGCCGGGCCTGCACGCATCGGCGAGAGGCGCGCGGGAAGCAGCCATGCGCCGTCTCTCAGAGCCTGAATTGCCCGACGTTTTCCCTTAGCACGGCGGCCAGGCGTGCCAACTCCTCGCTGGCGGCGGCAATCTGATTGGAACCATCCGCCGTTTGCCCGACGACTTCGGCGATCGCCTGCAGATTCCGATTGATTTCCTCGGCCACGGCGGACTGCTCCTCGGCGGCGCTGGCGATCTGGGTGTTCATGTCATTGATCGCCGTGACCGAGCGCGTGATGGCTCGCAGGGAATCGCTGGTCAGCCGCGCCTTTTCCACACCTCGCCCAGCCTTCTCACGCCCCTTTTCCATGGCCTGCACGGCGCTCGCCGAGCCGCCTTGCACGCGCTCGATCTTTTCGTGGATATCCTGGATCGACGCCTGCGTGCGACTGGCCAAGGTTCGCACTTCCGCCGCCACCACGGCGAAACCCCGCCCCTGTTCCCCAGCACGCGCGGCCTCGATCGCGGCGTTCAGCGCCAGCAGATTGGTCTGCTCCGCAACGCCCCGAATGACGTCGAGCACGGCCCCGATTTCCTGGCTGTCCTCGGACAATCGAGCGATGACCTGGCCGGCATATTCGATGTCCTGGGCCAGGACATCGATAGCCTCAATGGTCTCGCCAACCACCTGACCGCCGGCGTTTGCGGCCCGGTCGGTCTCGCGCGCCGCGCTGGCCGCGCTCGCCGCGTGACGCGCGACCTCCTCGACGGTCGCGGTCATTTCGTTCATGGCGGTCGCCACCTGATCGGTTTCGGATTGTTGCCGCCTGACCTGAGCGCGGGTCTCCTCGGTGGTGGCCGAGAGTTGCTCCGCCGCCGCGGCGACCTGCGAGGACGCCGCGGCGATCCTGTGCATCAGGGTTCGCAGACCGCTCAACATGACTGAAAAGGCGGCGAGCAAACTGTCGGAGTCCCCGGGACGTAGCGGGATATCCAGACTGAAATCCCCCGTGGCGACACGCTGGACGATGGAGACGGCCAATGCCGGCTCGCCGCCCAGTTGGCGAAGCGTGCCCCGGGTAATCAGAAGCGCGACGCCAATGCCCGCCAGGAGCGCGATCAACAGGCCGCCGATCAGTACGCGCCTCGCGAATGCGATCCCTTCCAGCGTGACGCCCGCGCCAGTGAGCGTCGCCTGTTTGGTCTCCTGGATAAAATCATTCGCATGGGCGAGCACCGTCTCATAGATCTTGATTCGTTCCGCGCGGGTCGCCGCCCCCTCCCGCTCGGCCCCGAGCAGTTCGTCGACCGAGGCGCGGTAATCCAGAACCGCCCGCCGGACGATGGCCAGACGCTCAAGATTGACTGGCTGGCGCGTGACACCGATCAGCTCGTCGATCCAGGCCAGGAGGCGCTCCGCATTCTCGGCGGCGCTCTCGATTGCCGCATCGTCACGCGCCGCGATCGCACTCCAGGTTCCGATCAATATCTGATGTGACAGATCAAGAATCCGCGTCGCCGCGCGGATCCGATCCTGCCTGATCTCAAGCTCCTCGGGCGTGTCTCGCGCCTGAATCTGCTGGGACATCGCCTCATACTGAGTCTGCCGATAGGCGACGATGGCCTCCTCGAACAGATTTCCCTGCGTTTCGATTTGCTTGTGTGCCGCCAGCACCCGTTTGACATTCTGCTCTGCGCGGTCGACGCTTTCGCGGTAGCGTTGCACCTCCCCTTGCATGTCTTGCAGTACCGGGAGCAGGCTCGTGTGGCGGTTCGTCTCGGATGCGTCCTGGACACCGCGCTCCAACCGGGCGCTCAATTCAGCGAGCGCGGCGCGACCGTCCCGCAACCAGGCATCGCTATAATTAAAACTGAAGGCCGTGAGATGGTAGCCGGTCAGGAACTGGAGTTTCTGGATCTCGTCAGCCAGATCCCAGTCCGGAATATGCTCATCGGCCAATAAGCGGCTTTCGCTCTTGATGCGCTCCATGCTCAGGATGGCGACGAGGCCAAGTAAAAAGGTGATGAATAGCAGCAGCCCGAACCCGAGACTGAGTTTTGTACCAAGCTTCATTTTCCTCGGCATGTCCATGGTTCCTCCTCTGGTACGCGTCAATAATCAATCAATGATTCTCTACAAACAGATCAGGAAACTGTTCCATTTATTTATCTTGAGCAAACTTGCTCAATGGACTTATCCGCACTTGGTGGACGCGACGGATCGCCCCACTCAAGCCTCTTGACGCTCAGTGGCGCCGGAGAACGTGCCAACAGCAACCGCTTGACGTCCCGATACGGGGTAAACCGCGTAATCTCGGGATCGGCGAGGCGTGCCAGCACATTCAAAGCCGCGTTGTGGTCCGCCTGAAGAACGTCCCCGGTGATCCGGTAAAACTTGTCGCCTACCCGCTTGCCTTGCAGCAAGCCGGTCGACGAGTCCATTTGCGACGTATAGGAAGAATTAACCAAGAGATGCTTGGCACCACGCTGCTCACAAACGGAGTCGATGGCATCGGCTAATGCGCCTTTCGCCCATCCACTCATCCGACGGTTGTATCGCTTCCATTGCACTTTGCTGGCAATCGGCGACGTTAAATCTTCGGAGACCACCAGCGCCGCCTTATCCACGATGGAATGCGCGGACTGATAAGCAATCGTGCGTAAACGTTTTTTCGCGCGCGCCCGGCGCGCATCGATCTTTTTGCGTCCCAGGTTGCAACGACAAATCCGGTCCGCTTTGGCGATTCGACCTGCCGTGCGATGCTTCTTCTCCAGCGCATGCAGTTGATTGCGCGACCGTCCAGTCTGGGCAGCGGCATCGCTGTAATCGGTCAGAACGGCTCCGAAGGTTACGCCATGCGCCTCGCCATCCGAATCCGTAAACGCCTCGGTGTAGCCCTTATCGATCCCAAGTGCCTGTTCGCCGTGCGGACGCCCGGTGGCCTTCTCGGTGGCAGAGTGGATCTCGGTAAAGCCGTCCTTCACGCAAATGCGCAGATTGCAGCCGGTGAGATTGACGTGTTTTCCGTTGCTGGTCGTGATCAGACGGATGTCGCCGCCGACCTGTTTGGCGATCCGAATCGTGATGACCAACCGCCCGTCCACAACGGACGACGACTGTTTGTCGGAGCGCACGATGAATTGATTGGCCGTGTGGCTAACGCCATGCCGGAAGTGCTTGCGCATTTGCCGATGCAAAAAGGGATCGTCCAGCCAGCGGTCGTTCTTGAGCGCGGTATAGAGTCGTTTGCGCTCGACTTGATCGGTCGTGTGAGCGGCGATGGCCTGCCGGACCTTGAGCTTGGCGGCGGCTTTGTAGGTCAGAATGTCATTGACCACATCCTTCGTGGTCTCGTTGCGAATGGTCCCGTCCACTGACAGCCTGCCGTACAGATTCCGCTCGATGATGTCCTTGCGAATGTCCAGGGCAGAGCGCCCGACATTGCCGAGCGCGCCATAGCGCCGCCAGATGTCCCCGCGCAGATCGCCCATCGCCTGACAGATTGGCGTGAGTTCAGGCGGAACATCGGCGCGCAGGGTGCGCGTCACCTTCATTCGCAAAGCGCCTTGGGTTGGATGGCGGAGCATTCCGGAAAATCGGCCTTGATGTCGTGCTTGTATTTACGCAGACCGTACAGGCGGCAGGAAAAGGTGTGCACGATGGCCAACAAATCCTCAACCATTTCCTGCTGGGGCGAGAGCGATTCCTGATTCACCACCACCACCTCGCAGCCGTTGTGTCGGGCGATATGCTCGAACAGGTCAAATCCAAAACGCATGAGCCGGTCCTTGTGAGCAATGAAGAGTTGGCGAAGCTCGCCGCGTTCGATCTGCTCGACCAGGGCGAGAAACCGTTTGCGCTTGAAGTTCATCCCGCCGCCGATTTCCTGTATCCACTCGTCGACCGCGATCCCCGCGCCCAGGCAGTAGGTCTCCATCGCCTTCACCTGCGAGGCCAGATCGTCTTTCTGCCCGGCACTCGACACGCGGCAGTACACCACCACCGCGCGCCGCTCCGGGGCGCCGCCTGTGAGCAGGCGCACGTCCGCTTCGTCGAAGTAGCGATGCCCGGACGGATGACGCTTGGCCACGAGCTTGCCCTCGCGCTCCCAGCGCCGGATCGTCGAGGGCGCTTTCCCGATCCGTTTCGCAAATTCGTTGATGCGGTATATCTTGCTCATAAGAGCAATGATAAATAATTATGGAAAATAATCAAGGAACAGTTGATTGCTCCTCGCCCGCGGTCGGAGTTTTTAACTCGTTCAAGAGGTCGATCTAACGTCAAACCAGCGCCGCCGGAGGTTCGCCTCCGTCATGAAACTGTAGCCGATGCAGCCGGGCGTAATAACCGCCCAGCGCCAACAGCTCGGCATGCCGCCCCTGCTCGACGATCCGCCCGTCCTGGAGCACCAGAATCCGGTCGGCGTTCTCGATGGTGGACAGCCGATGGGCGATCATCAGCGTGGTGCGGCGCGCCATCAATTCGGCCAGCGCGGCCTGGATGTGACGCTCGGACTCGGTATCCAGCGCGGAGGTAGCCTCGTCGAGGATGAGGATCGGCGCGTCCTTGAGCATGGCCCGCGCGATCGCGAGCCGCTGACGCTGGCCGCCCGAGAGCATCACGCCGCGGTCGCCGACAAGGGTGTCGAAGCCCTGAGGCAAGGTTTCGATGAACTCCAACGCATGGGCGCTCTGCGCCACGCGCTCCAGTTCGTCCTGGGTCGGCGGTTCGTCGCGACCATAGGCGATGTTGTTGGCGATCGTATCGTTGAACAGCACCACGTCCTGACTCACCAGCGAGATCTGGGCGCGCAGACTGGCCAGGGTCAGCTCGCGGATCGGGATGCCGTCGATCAGAATCTCGCCCGCCGTGGCGTCATAGAAACGCGGCAGCAGGCTCGCGACGGTGCTCTTGCCGCTCCCGGAGCGGCCCACCAGCGCGACCTTTTCGCCGGGCATCACGAGCAGATCCAGCGCCTCGATCGCCGGCAGCTTGTCGTCCGCGTAGAGATGGCTGACGCCGCGATAGTCGATCCGACCCTCGGCCCGGTCGAGCGTGCGTGTCCCCCGATCGGCCTCTTCTTCCGCATCCAGCAGCTCGAACAGACTCTCGGCGGCGATGATGCCCTGCTGCAATTTGGCGTTGACCGAGGTCAGCCGTTTCACCGGCGGCAACAGCAGCCCCATGGCGACCACGAAGGACATGAAGGTGCCGACCGAGATGTTTTCCTTGAGTCCCTGCATGGTGGACAGATACACCACCACGCCGATCGCCGCGGCCGAGATCAACTGCACCAGCGGCACGCTGGCCGCCTCGGTCGCGATCATCTTCATCTGCAGCGAGCGGGTCTTTTCGTTGATGAGGTTGAACCGCCGCGCCTCGCGCGCCTGACCGCCAAACGCCTTGACCACCCGATGGGCCTCGATCGCCTCCTGCGCGACCTGGGTGAGGTCGCCGACCCGATTCTGGATGCGCCGGCTGTGGCGGCGGAAACGCTTGGTGGCGTATTTGACGGCGCCGGCCATGACCGGACCGATCACCAGGAAGATCGCCGAGAGCGCGGCGTTGATGTAGAGCATGAAGCCCATCAGACCGATGACGGTGAAGCCGTCGCGCACGATGGTCGTGACCGCGGAGGTCGCGGCGCTGGCGACGTTTTCCACGTTGTAGGTGAGCTTGGCCAGGATGTGACCGGAACCGTGGTTGTCGAAATATCGCGTCGGCGCCCGCAGCAGATGCGCGAACATCTGTTGACGCAGATCCGCGACCACCCGCCGCCCAACCCAGCTCAGGAAATAGGTATTGATGAACCCCGCGATGCCGCGGATCACAAAGAGCCCGACCAGAAAGAGCGGCATGGCGCGCACCATGTCCTCGTTGCGCTCCACGAAACTGCCGTCGATCAGGGGTTTCATCATGGCCGCGAACAAGGGTTCGGTGGCGGCGAAGATCAGCATGCCGACGATGGAGAGCGAAAAAATCCGCCAGTAAGGCTTGACGTAATGCAGCAGGCGACGATAGATCTGATGGGCGTCGGCGTTGGTGAGCACGGGTTCCTTGCTCATGGAGCCACGCCTTCCGGCCGGGTCGCGGCGAAAGCGATGCGGACCAACCCCGCCTGACTGGCCGCATCCATGGCCGTCATGACGGCCTGATGCGGAGTATTGGCATCCGCCTGGATCAAAACCGACGGTGTTTCAGCTTCGCTTAAAACTCGCGGCTGGCGCTCCTGAAGCGCGCCGGTTAGCGCCCGCACAAGGGTCAGTGGCTTCTCGTCGACCAGTGCCTGATCGTTCAAATAAAAGTGCCCCGCCCGGTCGATGACGATGCGGAGCATCTCGGGCGCTTCCTCTGGTTTCGACTCGCCCTGTGCCTCGGGCAACTGCACGCGCAGCCGCGCCTCGTCCTTGAAGGTAGTCGAGACCATGAAAAAGATGAGCAGCAGAAACACCACGTCGATCAGCGGTGCCATATTGATGTCGACCGATTGGCGGCGACGCGGACGCAGATTCATGTCGGGTCATCCTGCTCTTCGCGCTCGCCTTTGATGACCTCGACCAGACGCAGTGCCTGCTCTTCCATCTCGATCGCCAATTGATCCACGCGACCGTCGAAGTAGCGGTGAAACATCAGCGCGGGGATCGCCACGCACAGCCCGGCGGCGGTCGTGAGCAGAGCCACCGAGATACCGCCGGCGAGCAATCCGACGTTGCCGTTGCCAGCGCTCTGAATCACGCTGAAGATCTGGATCATCCCAAACACGGTGCCGAGCAGTCCAAGCAACGGCGCGATCGCCGCGATGGTCCCCAGGGTGTTCAGAAAGCGTTCCAGTTCGGCGACCACATGACGACCGGTATCGGCGATCGCTTCCTTCATCACCTCGCGGGAGTGATGACGATTGACCAGGCCGGCGGCGAGCATGCGCCCGAGCGGCGACGCCTCCCGAATCGCCTCGATGCTCTCATCCGTCAGTTGGTTGACGCGGTGTAACTGCCAGATCCGCGTGATCAGATGCGTTGGCATGACGCGCCGACGACGCAGGGTCCAGGCACGTTCGATCACGATCGCGGTGGCGATCACGGAACAGGCGGCAATCGGCCACATCAGCCAACCGCCGGCAATCATCAATTCAAGCACGGGAAAACTCCTCGAGGTCACTCGCCGATCTAAACCGTGTCCGGCATGGCCTGCATCGTTTGGATATCCGTTCGGCCTCGCCTGAACCCCAAGAAAATGCACGTTCCTTTTATCGGCATGATACTCGAAGCGGCAGACTCACTGTATCGCGAGTACGAACGCCATTGGGGGCACCTCCATAAAGAGCTTGTCGATGCCCCTAAACAACTGAATTGCGCTGCGGTTTAGCGATGCAACCCTTTCGTTTGCACCACGCGGGAGGCAAACTCGGAACGTTGCGCGTGGCGGCGCGAAACACCGCCGTCCCCGACCTTGTCGCCGTGTCTCCCGCCAATGCCACTGCCAACAAGCATCGCGCAAATGTCTCTCGCTGACCCGTCGATATGGTCATCAGTTGCTCCATGCTACACTCGCCCTTAATTCCTTAATTTCCTCATCACCAACCGTCGGCAAGGACATGACCAGGCAGAAAACCTACCTTGTGATCTCGGCACTCGGCGAAGACCACCCCGGCATCGTCAATCAGATCTCCAGGGCCGTGCTCGAACATGGCTGCAATATCGAGGACAGTCGCATGACCGTCCTTGGCGGAGAATTCGCGGCGATGCTGCTGGTGGAAGGCAAGTGGAACACACTGGCCAAGATCGAGAACACGCTCCCCGAGCTGGAACGCCAGCTCGGCATGACGATCATCTCCAAACGAACCGGCGAACGCGCCACCAATCGCAACCTGCTCCCCTACGCGGTCGATGTGGTCTCCATGGACCACCCCGGCATCATCAACAATCTGGCGGGTTTTTTCGCGGACCGCAAGATCAATATCGAGGACATGGCCACCAGCACCTATGCCGCGGCGCATACCGGAACCCCCATGTTCTCGGTGCACATGACGGTCGGCATTCCGGCTGACATCCATATCGCCGGGCTACGCGAGGAATTCATGGATTATTGCGATGGACTCAACCTGGATGCGGTCCTCGAACCCCTGAAAGGCTGACGTCAGTCGACCGTCTGAGCGGAATCACTCGAAATCCGGACACCCCTTTGTCATCCAGCGCGGTCGCGGGCCGCGATCCATCCTTTCACCTCGAAGACCGGAGCATCACACCATGACCGCATCGATCGGCGAAACGATTCCAGATCTTGAACTCCCCGCCACCGGCAACCGGAGCGTCAAACTCTCCGATTATCGGGGCAAGCACCTCGTCCTCTATTTTTATCCCAAGGCGAGCACCCCAGGCTGCGCCCAGGAGGGTCAGGACTTCCGCGACGCGTTCGAGGAATTTGCCGCCGCCAACACGGTCATCCTCGGCACCTCGCGCGACAGCCTCAAGGCACAAGACGCATTCAAGGCCAAACAGGGCTTCAACTTCGATCTGCTGTCGGATCCGGACGAAGCGCTGTGCCGGGCTTTCGATGTCATCAAACCGAAGAAGATGTTCGGCAAGGACACGGTCGGCGTCGAACGCAGCACCTTTCTGATCGACGCGGCTGGCGTCCTGCGCCAGGAGTGGCGCGGGGTCAAAGTCAAAGGCCATGTCGCGGACGTCCTGGACGCCGCCCGCGAACTTGCCGCGCCGCCTCCCGCATGACGCGCTTGAACGATTTGATTTTCTGGATGTAAAGCGCGTCTCGCCAACCGCCGTGGTTGCTGTGATGCCTGGGTCACCAAAAACCATCCCTGTCACTCTGGACGCGGTTTACATGATCAAACGCGAAAACGACAAACCTTGTCTGTTCGTCCTCGACACCAACGTGCTGATGCACGACCCGACCGCCATCTTCCGCTTCCAGGAACACGATATCTTCCTGCCGATGATCGTCCTGGAGGAACTGGACCGCGGTAAAAAGGGCATGTCCGAGGTCGCGCGCAACGTGCGTCAGGTCAGCCGTTTTCTCGACCAGCTCATGTGCAACGCGGACAAGCAGGAAATCGACGCGGGTCTGCCGGTCAGTCCCGCCGCGGTCAACGGCGGCGGCATCGTCCAGCCGGCGACCGGCCGGCTGTTTTTCCAGACCGAACCGCTCGATCTCAAACTGCCAAACTCGCTGCCCGGCACGGTGCCGGACAACAACATCCTCGGCACCGCCCAGGCGCTGCGCGAGGTGCGCACCGACCGCCAGGTGATCATCGTCTCCAAGGACATCAACCTGCGCATCAAGGCCGCCGTGCTCGGGATCCCCGCCGAGGACTATTCCAACGATCAGGTGCTCGACGACGCCAGCCTGCTCTATACCGGCCTGGAAGTCCTGCCGGAAGACTTCTGGGAGCACCATGAGAAAACGCTCGATGCCTGGAAGGAAGCGGGCCGGACCTTCTATCGAATCCAGGGTCCGGACATCGCCGACTGGTATCCCGCCCAGTGCGTCAGTCTGGGCGAGGACGGCGCCTTCGAGGCGATCGTGCGCGAGAAGCGCACCGACACCGAGGCGGTCATCGAGCTGGTCGACGATTATCGCCTGCCCCGCCACAGCGTCTGGGGTATCAATGCGCGCAATCGCGAACAGAACTTCGCGCTCAACATGCTGATGAATCCCGAGCTGGACTTCGTCACCCTGATCGGCGCCGCCGGCACCGGCAAGACCCTGCTCGCGCTGGCCGCCGGCCTGACGCAGGTGCTCGATCGCAGTCTCTATCGCGAGATCATCATGACCCGGGTCACGGTTCCGGTCGGCGAGGACATCGGTTTCCTGCCCGGCACCGAGGAAGAGAAGATGACGCCCTGGATGGGCGCGCTGATGGACAATCTGGAGGTTCTGAACCGCCCCGAGGGCGGCGAATGGGGCCGCGCGGCGACCAACGACCTGATCCGCAACCGTATCCGCATCTCCTCGCTCAACTTCATGCGCGGACGGACCTTTCTCAACAAATACATCATCCTGGACGAGGCGCAAAACCTCACCGCCAAGCAGATGAAGACGCTCATCACCCGTTCGGGTCCAGGGACGAAATTCGTCTGTCTGGGCAACATCAGCCAGATCGACACGCCCTATCTGACCGAGACCACCTCCGGCCTGACCTACGTGGTCGATCGCTTCAAACATTGGCCGCACAGCGGACACATCACGCTCATGCGCGGAGAGCGCTCGCGGCTCGCCGATTTCGCCTCGCAGGAGCTTTAAAGCGACGCGGGGAAGGTCAAGCGCATCTAGCGTGAGCTGGACGCACGACAGAACCCTGCTGAAGGACGTCAATGAAACGCCCATGAGGACGCACCGATGCTGCATACCTTAAAAGCAACGCTCTCTCCATCCGGTCAACTCATCTTCGATGAAGAGGTGCGGATTACCCGGCCAATCGCCGTGCTGGTGACCTTGCTGGACGATCTTCAGGCTTCCAATCAGGCAACACCTGAACCGGATCCACTCGCTTGGTCCTTGAACGACGAAGAGCGGAGGATCTGGGAGGAACTGCCAACCTTTCGCGCCCTGCATCCAGTCACCCTGGATACGCTGGACATCAAACCCTGATGTATCTGCTCGACACCAATATCCTCAGTTACCTGATGCGGGGTCATCCAGGAGTACGGGCGAGCTTCGAGACGGTCAGGCGCTCCGCTGACGCGGCATTCGTCCTGAGTCCTGTCGTTGACTATGAGATCCGCCGCTATCTGCTCCTCAAGGGCGCGACTCGCAACCTGGCGCAGTACCAGTCTCTCACGGCGCTGTGGCTGACCCCCGCCTTCGATGATGCGCATTGGGAACACGCCATTCGCCTCTGGGCCGAGCGTCACCGGATCGGCAAACCCATCGCGGATGCCGACCTGCTCATCGCGGTGACTGCGCTGAGACAGCGTGCCGTGCTGATCACGAACAATATCGCCCATTTCGAAGGACTCGGGTTAGATCTCGACGATTGGAGCGTGCCTTGAGGGCGAATCCCGCCGTTGTTGCCCGCGACGAATGGGGCCGCGCGCCCACCAACGATCTCGTCCGCAACCGCATCCGCATTTCCGCGTGGCTCCCCCGCTCAATCTAGCCGCGTCGACCGTTTGACGTATGACGCGCGGCGTCATATCGTTTGACCCATGATCAAATCGTTCTGCTGCAAAGACACCGAAAAGCTGTTCGGCGGCCACTGCCCGCGCGGCTTCCGCGCCTTCCAGCGGGTTGCGGAACGTAAGCTAACGCAACTGCACGCAGCCACCACGCTGGAGTTCTTGCGCAGCCCGCCGGGGAACCACCTGGAAGCCTTGAGCGGCGACCGGGCGGGACAGCACAGCATCCGCATCAACGACCAATGGCGACTGTGCTTCATCTGGCGCGACAGCGACGCCTATGCCGCGGAAATCGTGGACTATCACTAAGGAGACGACCGCATGAACCCCATCAATGGTCTGCGTCCGGTGCATCCCGGCGAGATTCTGCGCGAGGACTTTCTGATTCCGCTTGGCCTGAGCGTAAACGCGCTGGCGTATGCCTTGCGTGTGCCGGCCACTCGCTTGCATGCGATCGTTAAGGAGCGGCGCGCGGTGACACCTGACACTGCCTTGCGTCTTGCGCGCTATTTCGGCGGCGACGCGCAGTCGTGGTTGAGTCTGCAGGCCAGTTTCGACCTGAAGTTGACCGAGCAGGCGGTGGGGTCTGACATCCTGCGTGATGTCAGACCGCGTGAGGCGGCTTAATGTCTTGTTGTTGATATTGACTTAATGTTCGGTTAGACAATCATCAGATCCCACAGAAGGCGCTGGGACACGTCTCGCCGATTCAAGCGATCAAAGACTGGTCACACAAGTGCTCGGAACGATTCAAAAAGAGGATCTATCGCCTCACGGGACTTGAGAACGACCAGCAGACGACTGCCACTCGCTCCAGCGCGGATCGGTGCGCCAGGTGGCTACCCAGCCGGGTAGCTCGTGCGCCGGTAGTGGATGGGCGATGCGGTAGCCCTGGGCCAGTTCGCAGCCAAGTTGCAGCAGCCGCTCGCCCTGCTCCAGGGTTTCCACCCCTTCGGCGATGGTTTGGCGGCGGAAGGCGGCGGCCAGACCCAGAATGCTCTCGATGATCGCCAGGTCATCCGGGTTGTCGAGCATGTCCCCGACGAAGCTGCGGTCGATCTTCAGCACGGTGACCGCCAGGTGTTTCAGATAGGTCAACGAAGAGTAACCGATGCCAAAATCGTCCAGGGCGCAACTCACCCCGAGCGCGAGGCAGTCCGCGACGACCTGGGCGACGTGAACCAGATCCTGCATCGCGCTGGTTTCCAGAACCTCCAGCGCGAGGCTGGACGGTTTGACCCTGGGATGCGCCGCCAGGAGGGCACTCAGACGCGCGACAAAGTCCGCCTGCTGCAACTGGCGAGCGCCGATATTGACGCTGACCGGGAGGTCGAGTCCGCTCGCCTGCCAGGCCTCCATCTGCGTCAGCGCGGTCTCGATGACCCACTCGCCGAGTTCGACCGCCAGCAGATCGTCCTCGATCGCCGGCAAAAACTCCTGCGGGAGCAGGAATCCGCGTTCCGGATGCCGCCAACGGATCAAGGCCTCGGCTCCGATGACCTCCCCGCTACGCAGGTTGACCTTGGGCTGGTAATAGAGCACGAATTCGCGCGCGGCGAGGGCGTGGCGAAGGCGCTCCAGACTTTCATGTCGATCGCGATGACGACGATCCTGCTCGACGTTGAAGACATGGTAACGATTCTTGCCGGTCCGTTTGGCCTGATACATGGCCTGGTCGGCCTGGCGGAGCAGGTGATCCGCATCGAGCGCGTCCGTTCCTTCGCCGTCGCCCGTGATCGGCTGCGGATGGAAGGTGACGCCGAGGCTGGCCGAGACCTGCACCTCGACCTCGCCGAGGGGCACCGGCGCGGCGGCGGCGGCGAGCAGGCGGTTGAGCAGCGGCACGCTGGCGGCTCGGTCGCCGAGATCGACCAGCAGGGCAACGAACTCGTCGCCACCCAGCCGGGCCAGGGTGTCGCCTTCGCGCAGCGTCTGCTTCATCCGGCGCGCGAGCGCGATCAGCAACTGGTCGCCGGCGTCGTGCCCGTGGCGGTCATTGATGGCCTTGAAGCCATCCAGATCGAGATAGACCACCGCCAGGTGTTGTCCCCGTCGCTGGGTCTGCGCCATGGCCTGCTGGAGACGGTCGAGCAGCAGCACGCGGTTGGGCAGCGCGGTCAGCGCGTCGGAATAGGCGAGGCATTCGAGCTGCCGTTCATGCTCCTTGAGCGCGGTGACGTCGTCAAAGACCGCCACGACCTCGCCACTGGGCAGACGATACACATAATTTTCATACCACCGGGTCAGTCGTTCGTCCTGATAATGCGCGGCGGGGAAGCGCTCCGGGATTCCGCTGGTCCAGACCCGTCGCAAGACCTCCAGCAGGCCGAATGACTCGACCCCCGGAAAGACCTCGGTCAGCAATTGTCTGATCAGTTCCTTCCGCGTTAGACCGCTGACCTGCGCGGTCACATAATTGACATCCCTGAACACGAACTCCTGTCCCTGGTCGCGGGCAGCATAGATCGCCACACCGCTGCCGATATGGTCGAACAGGGTGCGATACCGCGTTTCGCTCTCGCGCAGACGCTCTTCGGCCTCTTTGCGTTCGGTGATGTCCTGGGTCGTTCCGAGGATCCGTTGCGGCGCGCCGACCTCGTCACGGATCAGCGTGCCCAGGGAATGCATCCAATGGAGGCTTCCATCGGGCCAGACGACCCGGTAGGTATTGTCGAACTCGGCTCCCTCTTCCAGCGTGCGACGCAAGACCCTCATGCCCTGCTCGCGGTCGTCGGGGTGGACGCAGGCCTGGACGTCCGCGATCATTCCCCCGAAATCGGCAAGGTCAATGCCGAACAAGGCCGCGTGTTCCCCCGCCCAGGCCACCCGGCCGGTGGCGATCTCCCAGTCCCAGATCCCCATCGTGGCGGCCTGCAGGGCCATGTCCAGTTGCTGCTTGCTGGCTCGCAGCGCCGCCTCGATCCGCTTCTCTTCGGTGACATCCGTCAGAATGCCGTTCCAGAGTACGCTTCCGTCCGGTTGCGGAAATGGCGTGGCCTGGCCGCGCACCCATTTGAGTTGGTCGGGTTGACCGCTAGGGTGGATGCGATGTTCATGGCACCAGGGCGCGAGGGTCTGGCTCGCGCGCTCCACCGCGACCCGATGGGACGGGCGATCGTCGGGATGGATACAGTGGGTGAGCGCATCCGGGTTCGCGCAGGCGATTTCCGCCGTGACGCGATACAGGGTTTCGATGCCTGGACTGAGATAGAGAAACCGCCAGGTGCCATCGGGTCGGACCAGGAATTGATACACCACCCCTGGAATCGCCGTCATGAGCGCATTCAGCGCATCCAGTTCGGCCTGTTTGCTCGACGAGATGTCGATGATCGCGATGCGACAAACGGGCGAGCTATCGATCTCCCTGGCGATGGTGGCTTCGAGCCGCGCCCAGAGGATCGCGCCGTCCGGTTTCGCCATACGCAGCTTGCACATCCGCGGCTGAACGACGGGCTCCGAGGGCGGCGCGGCGTTCGCGGGCGCCTCAAAGAGCTGTTTGTGGAACCGGTAGTAGACATCCTGATCCTCCCTGAAAATGAATCGGGAGATCGGCTGACCGGTCAGCGCGCCGCGGTTCAGACCCAGCAGCCTGGCGACGGTTAGATTGGACTCGCGGATCAACCCCTGTTCGGAGATGGAGCAATAGCCGACCGGCGCCAGATCGTAGAGGTCGAAGTAGCGGGTCTGCATGGCCTCCATCCTGGCCTGCACGCGGCGCAGTTCCTCGTTTTGCATCTCCAGCTCGACCTGATACACCGCAAGCTCATTGACGGTCCGCTGGAGGTCTTCCGATGACAGTGCCGCGCCCGCCTCCGGCGACGGGTTCGCGGTTGCGTGCGCGATCCGCTCGGCCCGCTGTCGCAGGGTCGGTTCCGCATCCGGTTCCGAGCCCCCGCGCCGCATGCTCTGGGGGGCGGTCGATTCTGGTCGGTCATCCGGCTCTGTCATTGCGCGTCCCTATCGTTTGAAATGGCATTTGTCTGGCGACGGTTTAAAACACCCCGGTCGACAGATAGCGATCACCCCGGTCGCAGACAATGACAACGATCGTCGCGCCGCTGACCTCGGCTGAGAGACGCAGCGCCGCGGCAATCGCGCCACCCGAGGAGATGCCGGCGAAGATCCCCTCTTTCGCCGCCAGCTCGCGGGTGGTCTGCTCGGCCAGCGTCTGCGAGACATCGATGATGCGGTCGACCCCGGCGGGATCATAGATGCGCGGCAGATACGCCTCCGGCCAGCGGCGGATGCCAGGGATACTGGAACCCTCCTCCGGCTGCACGCCGACGATCTGGATCGCCGGGTTCCGTTCCTTGAGAGATCGCCCGGTGCCCATGATGGTGCCCGTGGTGCCCATGGCGCTGACGAAGTGCGTCACCCGCCCGTCGGTATCATGCCAGATCTCGGGACCGGTGGTCTCGTAATGGGCGGCGGGATTGTCCGGGTTGGAAAACTGATCGAGCCGGATGCCCTCGCCGCGCGCCTCCATGGCGTTGGCCAGATCGATGGCCGCCTCCATGCTGCCCTCCTTGGGCGTCAGCACGATCTCGGCGCCGAAGCTCTTCATCGCCCCGCGCCGCTCCGCGCTCATGTGTTCGGGCATGATGAGCCGCATGCGATAACCCCGAATGGCCGCGGCCATCGCCAGCGCGATACCGGTGTTGCCGCTGGTCGCCTCGATCAGGGTATCGCCGGGCTTGATCGTGCCGCGCTCCTCGGCGCGCCGGATCATGTTCAACGCCGGGCGATCCTTCACCGATCCGGCGGGGTTATTGCCTTCGAGTTTGGCGAGAATGAGGTTGTCGGTCGCGCCGGGCAGACGCTGCAAACGGACCAGCGGCGTCTTGCCGACGAATTCTTCGATGGTTGGATAGGGCATGGGATTGACTCGATGTCAGGATGACGATGGTCTTAAGTGTAAAACCGATTGCCGGACCATGCGCGGCGTTTCCAAGGCCGAGGTTTCGCCGCCACGTCTCGACTCCTGCCCCGCGAAGGAGTTCCGGATCATTCAGAGCCGGCCAGGGCATTCGCCCCGTCCGGAGCGTTTTCCGGCGACGAATGGTGCCTGAAGCGAGCGGGAGACCCTCACCTAAGGCGATTTGTGGGAAAGCGTCTATCCGGATGGCGTCCGAACCGGCGCGAATCCCGACTTAAACGCGCCGGACTGAACCGCGCTCGCGATGACGGACCTATTCGTGACCTGGTTCGACTGTCGCGGTCGACGACACCTCCGACTCCCGGACCAAACGCAGCGTTTCCAGCGCCTGCGCGTAATCGAAATTCCGAATCTGCTGGTCCAGGGTGCGGGCCGCGGCGCCCAGGGCGGAGAACAACAGCCCACGGGATGATTCGAACAACTCGTTCGCCTCGGTATCGCTGCTGACCAGCAGCGCGTCCAGTCGCGTCAACACCTCGGTGACGCGCGTCCAATCCACCGTCCCGGCACCACCCTTCGCGGTGCGTTGAAGCGACTCCGGCGCGATCGCGGGCAAGCGGTTCCGCAGCCCCTCGGTCAATGCCTTGAGCGTCCTGGTCAGCGCCTCCAGCGCCCGGTCGCGTTGTTCGGCTGGCGCGCCCTGCCGGACGAGGCGTTCCAGTTCGGCGGCCCGATCGCGCACCCCCTCGGCCCCCAGCATGGCGCTCACGCCCTTCAGCGAATGGGCCATTTGCCGCGCCGCCGCGAGATCGCCCGCCGCCATCCAGCCGGCGATCCGGGTCGCGTCATCCCCATGGATCGCGAGAAAGGTCGCCAGCAAACGTAAATAATGGGCCACGTCACCGCCCAGGAAACGCAACCCCACCGCAACCGTCAGCCCAGGGATGGACGCGAGCACGTTCAGCCCGTCCGACGCATCGACCGGCGCGTTGCGCGCGTCGGCGTCCGCTGCGGCGTCATCGGCACCCCCGTCCGCCTGACGTGGCGGCGGGAGCCATTTCAGGAGGGTTTTATAGAGTTTGTTCGGCTCGATAGGCTTGGCCAGATGATCGTTCATCCCGGCCTCCAGGCAGCGGCGGCGGTCTTCGTCGAAGGCATTGGCCGTCATGGCCAGGATCGGGACGGACTGGCGCCCCGGCAACTGACGGATCGCGCGGGTCGCCTGCAAGCCGTCCATGACCGGCATCTGGATATCCATGAGGATCAGGTCGTAGTCCGTCAACTGGGCCATCTCCAGCGCGACCCGGCCGTTGTCGGCGACGCTCACGCGCAGGCCGACCGCGTCCAGTAACTGGCAGGTCACTTCCTGGTTGATGAGATTGTCCTCCACCAGCAGGATGCGCGCGCCCTGGCGCCGTTCCAGTTCCCGTGCCAGCATCTCCGGCAGCACCGGACCACGGCCTTCGGCGTGGCCCAGCAGCGCGGCGGCCAGGGCGTCGTGGAGCACCGAAGGCGTCACGGGCTTGGCGAGAATTTCGGTGATGCCGGCGCGCGCGGCCTCGTCGCGCAGAAGGCTGTCGCCATAGGCGGTCACCATCAGAAAGTCGGGGTGACGCGCCAGTGCCAGCGATTGCAGTTTCAAGGCCGTATCGATGCCGTCCAGACCCGGCATTCTCCAGTCGATCATCAGCAGTCGATAGGGATCGCCGATGCGGTCGGCCGCGACAGCGGCGGCCAGTCCGGCCTCGCCGTTCGCCGCCGTGTCGGCGCGCATGCCAAGCTCGGCGAGCAGGCTGGCCAGGATGTCGCGGGCATCGGCATGGTCGTCGATGACCAGTACCCGCATGTCCCGGAAGGGTTCCAGCGTCCGCGACGGTGGCTGGCGATCGCTGGCGATCTCGAAGGGAAGCTCCAGCCAGAACAGACTGCCCCGGCCGGGCGCGCTGGTCGCGCCGATGCGCCCGCCCATCAGTTCGGTCAGGCGTTTGCTGATCGCCAGACCCAGCCCGGTTCCGCCAAAACGGCGGGTCGTCGACTCGTCGGCCTGTTCGAAGGCACGGAACAGACGCGCGACCTGGGCGCGCGTCATGCCGATACCGGTATCCGACACCTCGACCCGCAGGAGCAGGCGCTCGGGCGTTCGCTCCAGCACCTGGCCCCGGATGGAGAGACCGCCCTGTTCCGTGAATTTCACGGCATTGCCGACCAGATTGAGCAGAATCTGGCTGAAGCGGACCCCATCGCCGCGCAGCGCGGGCGGCACATGATCCAGATCCACCAGCACGTCCAGACCCTTGGTCGCGAGGCTGTCGGCGAGGAGGTCGCAGACATGATCGATGACCCGCGCCGGCTCGAAATCCTGGACCTCCAGCGTCATCTTGTTCGCCTCGATCTTGGAGAGATCCAGGATGTCGTTGATGATTTGCAGCAGATGCCGGGCGGAGTCGGAGAGTTTGTCGAGCTGGCCGAGCTGGCGGGCGGTGAGCGGATCGCGCCGGATCAGATGGGCATAGCCGATGACCGCGTTCATGGGGGTGCGGATTTCATGGCTCATGTTGGACAGGAAGGCGCTCTTGGCCAGATTGGCGGCCTCCGCGGCAAGCTTCGCCGTCTCCAGTTCGGCGGTGCGGGAGACCACCAGATCCTCCAGATGCAGACGATAATCCTCCAGCTCGCGCGTCGTGTTGACCCGCTCGGTGATGTCCTGCACGATTCCCAACCCGGCGATGGGCCGGCCATCGGCGGCGAATTCGAGTTCCGCCCGCTCCTCGACCCAGCGCGTTTCCTCGCCGACCGAAACGCGGTGGACGATCCGGTAGGGCTCGCCGCTCAAGGCGCGCGTCCAGGCGTCGAGCACCGGCGCCCGGTCGTCCGGATGAATGCAGCCGAGAAACGTTTCCAACGTCAGGGGCGTACCGGCGGGCAGACCGAAGATGCGATAGGTTTCCTCCGACCAGACCAACTGATTCTGAACGACATCCAGACGCCAGTGACCCGTCTGGGAGACCGCCTGGGCGCGATTGAGAAAGGACTCGCTCTGGCGCAACGCGCGCACGACCTCCACACGCTCCCGATTGAGCAGCGCCATGCCGAGCTGATCGGCGACCTGGCAGCCGAACGCCACCTGATCCGCGCTCCAGGCGTAGGAACGTCCGACCTGCTCGAAACAGATCATGCCGCGCGGCTGTCCACCGGAGAAGATGCCGCAATCGAGCATCGCGGTAATCCCCCGTGGCTTGAGATAGGCGTCCACATAGCCCGCGGTCCGCGGATCGGTCAGGGCGTCGCTGGCGTCGACATAGCGATCGGTCTTGATGATTTGAAACTCGGCGCGAAACTGGGCCTCCTCCAGCACGTCGCCGGCACAATGCCGCCCGCTGGCGGCATCGTACAGATCGACGCATTCGAGTTGGGTCGTGTCCACGTTGAAGCGCCAGACGGACACCCGCGCGATCCCGAGCGCCGCACCGAGCCGTTCGGTCAATTCCCCCGCGAACCGTTCCAGTTCGCCATTGATGCCGGCTTCCGCGACGCTGAGTTCGCGGATCAGCCGGGTCTGCAACTGGAGCCGTTCGGCGCGCTCCCCTTGCTCGCGCTCGCGGGCCTTCTGCTCGGCGATGTCGCGCCAGACCGCCGAAATCAGCGGACGTCCGCCATGGTTCACCATCCGAAACGTGATGGCGACCTCCCGGAACCCGCCATCCTTGCAGCGGTGGCGGGTCTCGAATCCGGCGGCCCTGCCGTCGAACAGGGCGGCGACATTCGCCGCGATCCGTTCCGCCGAGTGATCGGTCTGAATGTCGGCCACCGAGAGTCGCGCGAACTCCTGGCGGGTGTAGCCGAGTCCCTGATGGGCGGCGGCGTTGAACTGAACGAAGCGGTTGGTCAGGGGGTCCACCAGCAGGATGGCGTCCGTGGTCTGGCCGAACATGGTTTCGACCAGCGTCTCCTGCTCCCGGAGCACGCGCTCCGCCTGACGGCGATCGACGATGTCGACCAGGCGGCGCACGATGGTTTGCGCCAACTGCACTTCTTCCGGCAGAAAGGGAGCGTCATTCAATCCCGGCGGCGGTGCGCGGTCGTAGGCGAGCGTCAGATGCATGGGTTCGCCCTGTCCGGTCCGGTCTTCCACCGTCAGCATCCAGTCCTTGACGGCAAAGCCCGGCGTACCGTATTCGCGTGCGCCCCAGGCGATGCGAGCGGTCACCAGCGCGGGAAATTGCAGGGCGGGGCCGAGCAGCGTCAGCACGCGACCGACGATCGTCTCGATCGGGGCGACGGGATCCTCGGAGACACGAAAGACCTCATAGAGACAGCGCTGCTCCTTCACGCGCTCGCCCAGCAGGAAACGCTCCCGTTGCAACTGCGCCTCGGCCCGTATGCCGCCGGTGATGTCGCGGATGATGGTGACGCAGCCCTGACCGTCGGCCACGCGGCTCACCCGAGCATCGTAATACCGCAGACCATCCGGCATCGGCAGCGCATAGTCGAACAGCACCAGCTCGCCGGTGCACAGCGCGGCGGTCAGCTTCTCGTTGAACCGCGCGGCGACCTCGGGCGGCAGCACCTCCTCGACCCGCTTGCCGAGAAAGACCTCGGGCGGGACATAGAGCGACACGTCCCGGCGCGTCCGGTAGTCCAGCAGGGTGCCATCGGCATCGGTCAGAAAATAGAGATCCGGGATCGTCAGGCAGGATTCCAGGACGAATTCCTGCAATTGCGCCCGGCGCTCGGCCACGCGCGCGTCGGGGGGAAGGTCGGTCGCGCTCATGCGGTCTCTCGTGGCAGGGGATCGGCGAACCGCTCCTGGACCTCGGCGAAGGCGTCTCGAAGCGCGACGAAGGCGTCGACGACGGCCGGATCGAAATGCCTGCCCCGCTGTTCGAGGATGAAGTTGGCCGCCGCGTCCGGTTCCCAGGGGGTCTTGTAGACGCGGCGCATGGTCAGTGCGTCATAGACATCGGCGAGCGCCATCAGGCGGGCCGGCAGCGGGATCGCCTCCCTCGCCAGCCCCTGCGGATAACCGGTGCCGTCCCATTTCTCGTGATGTCTCATGGCGATGACTTCGGCCACTTCCAGCATGGCCAGCGGTCGCGGCTTGGCGTCGTCCGTCCCGCCCGCGTTCAGGAGTAGCGACTTGTCGATGGCGCGCCGAATCGCCTCGGCGCCAAGGCGGGCGTGTGTCTTCATGATCTCCCACTCCTCGGGGTCGAGCTTGCCGGGTTTCAGTAAAATCCGATCCGGAATGCCGATCTTGCCGATGTCGTGCAGCGGAGCGGCCTTGACGATGACGCTCAGACGCAACGGGTCGAGATCCGAAGCAAAATCCGGATGGCTCTGAAGCTGGCGGCCCAACAGATCGACATAGGTCTGCGTGCGCAGAATATGATTGCCGGTCTCGGTGTCGCGCGTCTCGGCCAGTTCCAGGATCACCGCCAGGCTGACGTTCTGAATCAGCAGATTCTCGCGGGTGCGCCGGTCGATCTCGGTTTCCAGCCACGCATTCTGCACCGACAGCCGATCGCGGGATTGTTTGATTTCCAGATGGGTGCGCACGCGCGCAAGCAGGATCGCGGGCTTGACCGGCTTGACGAGATAGTCCACCGCGCCGAGCCGCAGCCCCTTCTCCTCATCGATGTCGTCGCTCAAGGCCGTGACGAATATCACCGGGATCCGCCGGGTTCGCGCATCCGCGTTTAATCGGGCCAGCGTGGTATAGCCATCCATGCCCGGCATCATGACATCCAGCAGGATCAAATCCGGACATGGCGCGACGAGGACCGCCGCCAGTGCCTGCTCGCCGGTCTTGCAGGCGCGGACCTGATAGTCCGGATTTAAGAGTTTCGTCAACACCGACAGATTGGCCGGCTCGTCATCGACGATCAAAATTGTTGGCTTTAACATGGCCACTGACCCGAGAAATCCGCCTCATGTCGCACGGACGACCAAGATGAACCGCGTCCAGCGTGAAAACGTCATTATCATGCCGCAATCGCTTGTCCGTAAGAAAATTTATCCGCGCTCGCCCTGCAAGCAAGGGCATCCGAGCGGGCGAGACGGTTATACTCTGGTGACTTCAGACACCCTGACCGCCTCCCGCCATGCCCGCCGTTGCGCCTGACGCGCTGCTCGATCCCAAGAATGACTACGTCTTCAAGCGCCTCTTTGGCGAGGCCCCCGAGCTGCTGGTGTCGTTGATCAACGACCTGCGCCCGGATCTGCCCGAGATCCGTTCGGTGGAGATCCTCAATCCCGGCATCAACGCCGAGGAATTGCGCGGCAAGTACATCATCCTCGACGTCCTGGCGCGCGATGGCGAGGGGCATGCCTACAATATCGAGATCCAGGTGCGCCGTTATGTTGCCTGGCACCAGCGGGCGCTCTACTATCTGGCGCGGATGCTGGCGCATCAATTGGAGCAGGGCGAGGACTACGCCACGTTGCGCGCGGCGGTCGGCATCCATCTGCTGGACTTCGACCTGTTCGCCGACACGCCGGAGCAGCGCGCGCAGTCGCGGTGGCGTTTCGAGATGCGCGACGCGGACCAACCCAGCGTCATCCTGGGGAACCGACTCCAGTTGAACCTGATCGAATTGAAGAAAGCGGACCGGCTCGGGCTCGGTGCCGATCCGCTGTCCGCGTGGATCACCTTTTTCGAGCATTGGCGCGAGGAGCAAACCATGGCCGCGATCGAACATGCCCCGATTCAAGAGGCGCTGAACCGCGTGCGTCAGTTGAGCGCCGACGAGGAAGCGCGGCGCCTGGCCTTCGTGCGCGAGCGGGCGCTGCACGATGAGGTGTCCTTGCTCAAGGAGGCGCGCGAGGAGGGCGAGCGGCTCGGGATGCAGAAAGGCCGCCTGGCGGCGGCGCAGGACACCGCCCGCAACCTCATCGCGCTCGGCGTGCTCAGCGATGGGCAGATCGCCCAGGCCACGGGACTGCGCGTGGCACAGGTCGAGGCACTGCGCTCTGCCGACCCGTCCTGAGCCTGACACCGTTCGGCGGTGTTACGAGATCCCGACTGAAATTTCGGCGCGTCTGTACTAGAGTTCGCCACTCCATCGGCCGGAATGAGACACCGAGATAACCATGACCGACGCAACTGGAACCGCCGCCCTGCCCACGCGGGACGCCGCAGCCGCGCGCGTCAGCGCCGGCGGCGATGACGCGCTCGCCGATGAATTGCTGGAGACGCTGCTGGCGGGACTCCCCGCCGAGCTCGCGGATCTGCGCGCTTGCCTCAGCGATTCCGATTGGCTGGGGCTGGCCGAATCCGCCCATCACATCCGCGGCGCCACGCGGTATTGCGGTGTCCCGGCTCTGGATGCGGCCATCGAGGCGCTGGAGCGGGCCGCCCGCATCGGCGATCCGGCGCGGAGCGCGGAGACCTTTCGCGACGTGGAAACGCAGACCCAACGGTTGCGCGCGCAGACCGGCTGATGCGCGTCCATGCGGTCTCCTCATCGACTGCCAGGAACCCGGATTTCCGCCGCTGTCGGCGATGTCGGATCCACGGCATCGACCAATCCATTCTTCCGCAGCACGTCGTGTACCTTGCGCGCCATCCTGATCAAGCGGGACAGATCCTTCAGGGTCGGCTTGACGCCCGCGTTCAATCCGCGCTCGCAATCCTCCAGTGCAGAGGCCAGAAAGTCGAGCAGCTTCATGGAACATCCCTGGCAGGAACCCGAACAGATCCGCGCCTCGGGGGCATCGAAAGGGATCGACGCGCGGATTTGTCCGATCAGCGTAGACATTGCCGTCACAATAGCCGGCTTGGGTACGCGAGTTTGCCGTTGACGCATCTCAGCCTGTGCCATGATTACGCTCGTTGCGACACCGACGCCACCCTTTCAACTCCGAAGGACAGACCAGCATGAAACCGACCAACCTCAAGACCGCTTCTTTTCTGACCTTGCTGCTGTGCTTGCCGCCCGCGCTCGGACAGGCAAGCGAGAAGGCGAGCGGCGACAAGGCAGGCGCCTATCCGGGTTATCTGGCGCTCGCACCCTCGCTGGTCGTCAATTTGGCGAGCGAGCGCAAGACCAAGTATCTGCGGGTCGATATCCAGTTTTACCTCGACACCGCCGAGGACGCCGAACGGGTGACGCTGCATCTGCCAGTGATCCGCAACCGTCTGATCACCCTGCTCGGCGGACGCGAAGCCGATCAGATCATGTCCACGGAAGCGCGCGAGCAATTGCGCGCCGAATTACTGGAAAAGCTGCGCGAGACCCTGACCGAGGTGGCAGGCGCGCCCACGATCAGAGAACTTTACTTCACCGGATTTATTATTCAATAGGGATGGCGGGCAGCGGCGGATCCGACGACCAGCGATAAACGGCCTCGACTTGCCGCCCACCCTCCAGATAGGTCAGAGACTCGCACAGTTCCCGAACCAGCGCGATGCCGCGCCCCCAGGGGCGCGCCGGGCTGGCTTCGGCGCCGACCCAGTCGGCTTGCTCGAACCCCTCGCCGCTGTCGCGCAACCGGATCTTCAGACGCCCTCCTTCCGCCCCTTCCGCCAGTGGCTCATGGCTGATTTCCAGACAGAGCCAACCCGTGCAGCCCGCCTCCAGCAAGTCGGCCCGCCGACCGTAATACACCTCGAATCCATCCGGGGCCGACTTCAAGGAGGAGGGCAATTGCAGAATGCCATGCTCCAGCGCATTGGAATACAACTCGGCAACGATGGTTTCCAGCGCCCCCAGATGGGCATCGAGTCCGTCCAGAAATCCCAGCGGCCGGAGCATCGACTCCACCGAGCGCAAACCGCCCAGATGCGCGTCCTGCAATTCCAGCGACCAGGTCCAGCCGCCCGCCGTCGATGAGGGACTGGCGATCCGCGGGGCCGCGAACAATTGGGCGTTCAGCGGGATCTCCAGAATCGCGATGTCGTCGGACGGCACGGTCTCCAGGCAATGCGCATCCAGTGCCGCGAGCAACTCCGGAAAGATCGCGTGAGCATGCCGCCAAGCGTCCAGCAGATGCCTGAATCGGGAATGTCCGAAGGGGATCCCCGTCCGGTCTCTCGCCTCCAGCAGCCCATCGCTGAAGATCAGCAGGCCATCGCCGGGCCGCAGTCCGATCCGATGGGGCGTCTCTCCGTCGGGTAATTCCGGCAGGATCCCCAGGGGCAATGCGTGGGATGCCAGTTCGTGCAGGGCGTCCCGGCTACGCAACCAGGCGCTCGGCATGCCGGCGTTCCACCAGCGCAGTTCCTGACCGCTGCCCGGAATGGACATCAGACAGGCCGCCATGAAGCGGTCGGTCGGCAAGAGCTGATAGAGTTTGCGATTAATTTCCGCGAGGACGTCCAGATCCTCGACACCCTTGCGGGTCATGGCGTGAAAGGCATCCACCACCGGCAGCGCGCCGATGGCCGCCGCCAGGCCATGTCCGGTGAAGTCGCCCACCAGGACACGCAATCCGCCATCGGGCAGGTGCTGGGTGAGCACCAGATCGCCGCTGAACATGGCGGCCGGACGCTGCATCAGACCGAGTTGGTCGGTGGCGACGTTGCGGTTCTTGATCGCCCGGCTGAAGACGCGCTCGGCCAGTGCCTGCTCCTGACGCTCCCGTTCCAGCAATTCGGCCAGCGGCTGGTTTTCCGCGACGATGCGGCGATGGAGGTCGCGCATCCGCTCCATGGCCAGGATGCGCGCCCTCAGCACGGCCTGGCTGAAAGGTATGATCAAGACATCGTCACCGCCTGACCGGATGCCGCGCAGCAGCGACTCTTCATCCCGCAGGGCGGTCTGGAAGATCACCGGAACGAAATCCGATCCAGACATGGCCTTGATTCTGCGCGTCGTCTCGAAACCATCCATCAGAGGCATCACGACGTCCATGAAGACGAGATCGGGGCGTTCGCTCTCGAACAGGCTCAGCGCCTCCGGTCCGCTGCCGGCTTCCAGCGTTGCGAATCCCTCATGTCGCAGCATGCTGCTCAGCAACTGCCGGCCGACTGGATCGTCTTCCACGATCAACGCCAGTCCTCGCCCGCCAGCCCGCGCCGACAGGGGCTCCGTTAACCAGCCGCGTGTCTGTTCCGATGACGACATTGCGTGATCTTTCCTAGAGAATCAATTCGATTACCATCGATAGATCGCCTCAACCCGAGAGCCATTCCCTCGATAGGTCACGGAGTCGCAGAGATCCCTAACCATGGCGATGCCGCGTCCCCAGGGGCGCATGGGATCCGGTGCCAGCTCGAACACCTCACGCTCGCTGAAACCGTCGCCGGTATCCGTGACCTGAATCCGCACGCAATCGCCATCCTCGCCGGGTTCATAACGCAGGCTCAGGGTCACGCGGCCGCGACAACCGCCCGCCAGGCGCTGCTCGCGCTGGCGATAATAGGCATCGAAACCATCCGGGGTCGACTTCAATGACGAGTCGAGTTTCAGAATGCCATGTTCCAGGGCATTGGAGTACAGCTCGGCCAGAATGATCTCCAGCGCGCCCGCCTGCGATTCGAGTTGATCGAGGAACCCCATGGGTCGCAGGGCCGCCATGATCGACGGCTGACCGCCCAGGCGTCCGTCCACCAGTTCCAACGACCAACTCCAGCCGCTCCTGCCGTGCACGGAATCCAGGGCCGGCTTCGGGGGCGCGAGCAACTCGCAATCCATGGGAATCTCCACGGCCGCGATATCGTCGCTCTGCTCGGTCTCGGCACTGTGCGCGTCGAGCGCGGCGATCAGTGCCGGAAGCAGCGGTCGAGCGAATTCCCAAGCGTTTAACAACGCCTGAAATCCGGTATTGACGAACATTTGCCCCTGCTCATCGCTCGCTTCCAGCAGCCCATCGCTCATCAGCAGCAGGCGGTCACCCTGACCCAAACGGATCCGCTTAGGTGCCTGCTGCGCGGGAAGTTCCGACAGGATGCCCAACGGAAGCGCGTGGGAGTGCAGTTCATGCAAACCATCGCTGGTTCGCAGCCAGGCACTAGGCATGCCACCGTTCCACCAGCGCAGTTCGCTGCCATTGCCCGAGAGCGTAATCAGACAGGCCGCCAGAAAACGGTCGGGGGGGAGGATTTGATAGAGCTTTTGATTGATTTCCGCGAGCACGCGGGCATCGTCGACGCCCTTGCGGGTCATGGCGTGGAAGGCGTCGGCCACGGGCAAGGCGCCGATCGCCGCGGCCAGTCCATGCCCGGTGAAATCGCCCACCAACAGACGAAATCCGCCATCCGGAAGATGCTGGGTCAGCACCAGATCGCCGTTGAAGACCGAGGCCGGACGCTGGACCAGGCCCAGCCGGTCCATGGCGACGTTACGATTCATGACCACGCGGCTCAAGACCCGTTCGGCCAGTGCCTGCTCCTCGCGCTCCCGCTCCAGTAACTCGGACAGCACCAGTTGCTTGGCCGCGATGGCGCGCTGCAGATCGCGCACGCGCTCCATGGCGAGGATGCGGGCCTTGAGCACCATGAGGCTGAAGGGTTTCGCGAGAAAATCGTCCGCGCCAGCCTCGGTGCAACGCATCAGGGACTCTTCGTCCTTCAAGGCGCTCAAGATGATCACCGGGATAAAATCCATCCCGGACATCGCCTTGATTCTTCTCGTGGCCTCGAAACCGTCCATGCCCGACATCATGATATCCATGAACACGATATCCGGCCGATCAGTCTCAAAGAGCGCCAGCGCTTGCGCGCCGTCGCTGGCCTCCACCGCGCGAAAACCTTCGCGCTTCAGCATCAAACTCAGGAGACGGCGATTCGTCGGATCATCGTCCACGATGAGCGCACATCCCCGAGCGCCGGTCTCCGTCCTGGACCGGGGATCTGCTGTCATGTCATGCAAGGGTGCTGCGGGAGACTCCAGGGGTGTCATGCTCGAATCTTCAATCCAGGTTGAACAGTTTTTCGAAATTCGCGATCTTCAGCACCCGTCGCACGTCTTCGCCGCAACCGCTGATCGCCACCCGCCCCGCGTCCCCCCCCGCGAAATCGCGCAACAGCAGCAACATACCGAGGGCCGAGCTGTCCAGATAGGAGGCTCCGGACAGATCGACGACGAAGGTCTTGGATTTCGGGTCGATATCCCGATAGGCGTCCCGGAACGCCTTATGCTGCGCGAAATCGAAGCGTCCATCGATCGCGATGGTCACCTGGGACTTCTGTTCATCGATTCGACGAATGACACTCATGATTGATCTCCCGGATTTTCTCCGTGTTGTCTGATTTGGCCCAATGTGGCCTTAGTCATCGCCCCGGCACCGTCGCGGCCCGATACAGGGCGTTCGCGATGTCCGCCAGCGGCAGGATTGCGGACGCCGCGCCGCGTTTCACCGCCTCGCCCGGCATGCCCCACACCACGCTGCTCGCCTCGTCCTGGGCGATGGTCTGCACGCCCAGATCGTGCAATTCCTTCAGACCCTGGGCGCCATCCGCGCCCATGCCCGTGAGGAGCGCCGCGCTGGCCTGCTTGCCCGCCGCCTGGGCCACCGAACGAAAGAGCACGTCCACGCTCGGTCGGTGACGATTGACCAGTTCGCCGTCGCTGAGCCGACAGACATAGCGACCGCCCTCGCGCGCCAGCAGCAGGTGCCGGTTGCCGGGGGCGATATAGGCATGGCCGGTCATGACGCGATCGCCCTCCGCGGCCTCCTTGACGACCAGACCCGTCTGGCGGTTCATGCGCTCGGCGAAGGCCGCGCTGAACCCCGCTGGAATATGCTGGGCGATGACGACTCCAGGGGTGTCCGGCGGCAGGCGAAGCAGCACCTCTTTAATCGCCTCGGTGCCCCCGGTGGAGGCGCCGATGGCTAGGACGCGATCCGTGACGCGAAACGATTGGAGCATGCGCTCCGGAATCCGCTCTGTCACGAACGGAGCGCATGCCGCAGCCGGCGCGACCTGTCCTGGCCGCGCGCGAACCTTGGCCTTGGCGGCCATCCGAATCTTGTCGATCAGTTCGCCCGCATAATCCTGTAAACCTTGTTCCCGAGCCAACTCGGGCTTGCGGACAAAATCGACCGCTCCCAATTCCAGTGCCTGCAGCGTCACCTCGGCGCCGCGCGCCGTGAGCGAGGAGACCATGACTACCGGCATGGGCCGCAGCCGCATGAGATTGCGCAGGAAGGTCAACCCATCCATGCGCGGCATTTCCACGTCAAGCGTCAGGACATCCGGGTTGAGAGCCTTGATCCTGTCGCGGGCGACGTAGGGATCCTCCGCCGTGCCAACCACCTCGATGCCGGGGGCCGCGTCCAGAATCTCGGTCAGGATCCCGCGCACCAGGGCCGAGTCATCGACGATCAAGACACGAATGGATTCAGTCACATCGACTCTCGCCACGCCTGAGTTGAAAAAACACTGGTCAAGATCTCCGGCAATCGCCTAGAAAAGCTCGATGTCGCCTTCGTGCATGGATTTCTGAGTCGCCGGGCGATGATCCGCCGCGATCAGTTGTTCCCGCAGACCTTCCAGGCGCATCTTGGCTTGCGCCACATCCTCGGGCGAGCGCGCCTGGCCCAAGGGGATCAGCCGCAATTCCGCCACGAACCGATCCAGAAAATCGATGCGCATCCGCGCCTGAACCAGCACCTGACGGGTGATGTCCTCGAACTGAAGCAGGCGGATCGCCGCGCCCACGTTACCCTGCACGCGCTCGACCACGAAGGTCAATTCCCGCAGACCCTCGGCCAACATGGTATTCGCCCCCTGCACCTGTTGGATCATTTCGTCCATGGCGCCCTTGGCCGTGATCGAGGAACTCATATCCTGCGAGGCCATCCGACCGACAATCCCGCGGGTCTCGGCAAAGACCAGTTGCGCCTGCTCGACCTGGAGACGGATCTGATCGTTGAACTCGGCGGCGTCCTGGGAGAGCTTGCGCACCTCCTGGGCAACCACGGCAAAGCCGCGCCCAGCCTCGCCCGCCCGCGCCGCCTCGATTGCCGCGTTGAGCGCCAGCAGATTGGTCTGCCGCGCGATTCGCTTGGCGCTTTCGAGCCGGCCAAAGATCTCGTTCATCTGCGCGGAGAGGTCGTCGATCTGGTGGGCGATCTGAACGCTGTGCTTGCCCATGTCGATCAAGCGATCGATATTTTCGGAAAGCAGTTGACTGTTCGCCGTCAGAAAGGCGTTCACATCGATCATATTCGTCTTGTCGGCGTCGCCCTGGCCGTTCTTCGAGACCAATCGCAGCACCAGTTCATGTTGCGCCCTGGACTCGGAGGAAAGCCCCTCGAAGCTGCTCTGTAAATCGCTGGCGGCGTGCCCGATCAGATCGGTCGCCTGGGCCACCAGATCCCGCAACTCGGTCATCTGCGGGCCAACCAGCCGATCGGTTTCCACCACGAGATCCCATAACTCCCGTTCGGCCTGGCGATTTGCAGTGACGTCCGGCGCATTGCCCGAGGCCGTCCCGGCTGTCGGTCGGGCGATCCGCCACGCGACCGCCACCGACCAGGCGAGGGTCAATAACAACACCCCGGCCCAGGCCGGCAGAAGGTCAGGCAGCAGCAGCGTTTGCAGCAGAACCAGGATGCCGAGCAGGAGCGGCGGCCAGTATGCAATCAATTTGTCCATTCAATCATCTCCTGATCGCGCCGAGCGGATGCCGCGACAGCCGCGAACGACACAACGGCCTTGGTTTAGGAAAACAGCTCCACGTCGCCCTCGACCCTGGACTGGCGGAGGGTTTCGCTATAATTGAGTTCGCGCTCGATGATGGTGTCGTTGTGCATGCTGCGCAGCTTTCTCACCAGCACCCGTCCGCTGGCGTGAAAGAAATACACCTTGCGCGGGTGATTGCCCAACAGATCCTTCGCCACCACCGGGATCGCCTCGGTGGTCAGATAATCTAGCACGAAGCGCGCGTTGCGTTCTCCGACCACATGATTCTTGAAGCCGGGCAACACATTGCCCCCGCCAAACACCTTGGCCTCCAGGTTGGAACGCCGTGCGCCCATCTTGAGCAGTTGGTTGATGAGGATCTCCATCGCATAGTCGCCGTAACGCATGGAGCGGCCAAAGCGGCTGTCTTCGTCGCGCCGGTCATCGGGCAGCATGAAATGGTTGATCCCGCCGATCCCGCTGACGCGATCGCGCACGCAGGCGGCGACGCAGGAACCCAGCACGGTCACCATCAGCAGCTCGCGCGCGGACACATAATATTCGCCAGGCAAGATCTTGACGGCATCCAGGTTGAAATGGCGGTCGAAATAGAGATTGGGCGCCAGCACTTCCTCGCATTGATGTGCCATCTCAGACCTGCCTCAGGTGTTCGCCAGGGGGGAATACACGGTCTTTCCCTGTAGCCGAAAAAGATTCGCGACATGGGTCAGACTCTCGGAATGACCCACGAAGAGCCGACCATCCGGGCGCAGCAAGGGATGGAAGCGTGCCAGAAGCCGGTATTGCGTTGGCTTATCGAAATAGATCAACACATTCCGGCAGAAGATCGCATCGAAAGGCCCCTTGATGGGCCAACGATCACTCAACAGATTCAGCGGATGGAAACTGACCAGGGCGCGCACCTCCGGGCGGATCCGCGCCATCCCCTCCTGGGAGCCCTTGCCGCGTAGGAAAAATCGTTTCAGATCCCGTTCCGGAAGTTTTTCCACCCGCTCCATCGGATAGACGCCCTCGGCGGCCTGCCGCACGACGTTGGTATCCAGATCGGTCGCCAGGATCTTCACCGGCGGCGTCCAGGAACCGAGCGCATCGATGACCGTCATGGCCATCGAATACGGCTCCTCGCCGGTCGAGCAGGCAGAGGACCAGAGCAGGATCGGGCTTCGCCCCTTGCGTTTGGCGTCGATGACCTGTTCCGCAAGGACTGGAAAATGATGCAACTCCCGAAAGAAAGAGGTCAGATTCGTGGTGAGCGAATTGATGAAGTGCTGCCACTCATCGGGCTCGCGATTCAGATACTCAAGATAGTCTTCAAACGAGGTCAGACCCGTCGCCCGCAGACGCCGGGCGATCCGGCTATAGACCATATCGGCTTTACCGGAATTCAGCGAGATCCCCGCATGCTCGTAGATGAGACCACGGATGCGCTCGAAGTCGTGCGTGGTGAATGGGAATTCGCGATTAAAATTCTGACCATTCATCATCGTCGGAGGTCTTGATCGGCTGTCGGGAGGCGAGCGTTGTTTTCGCGACAGGCGCGGTGGACATCCTTGGCGTGGTGGCCATCGGCGTCGCACGCAACGCCATTGAACGGGAAGGATCCTGACCGACCTTGAAGACCGAAACGGCCTCGCCAAGCTGTCGGGCCTGGTCCGCCATCGCCTCGGCGGCCGCGGCGGCCTGCTCCACCAGGGCCGCGTTTTGCTGGGTCGTATCGTCCATCTGGATGATCGCTTGGTTGATCTGTTCGATGCCCGAGGATTGTTCCACCGACGCCGCTGAAATATCGGCCACGAGATCGGTCACGCGCTTGATCGCATCGACGATTTCCCGCATACGCTGGCCGGCTTCATTGAACTGGTGCGTGCCGGCGTCGACCTTGGACACGCTGTCGCCGATCATGAGCTTGATTTCCTTGGCGGCATTGGCCGAGCGTTGAGCCAGATTACGCACCTCCGCGGCCACCACGGCAAAGCCCCTCCCCTGCTCGCCGGCCCGCGCAGCCTCGACCGCCGCATTCAGGGCCAGGATATTGGTTTGAAACGCAATGCTGTCGATGACACCGATAATATCAGCGATCTTCTTGCTGGATTCGGCAATCGCGGCCATGGTCTCCACGGAGGCGTTCACCACCAACCCGCCCTTCACCGCCACGTCGGATGCCGAGACGGCAAGCTGGTTGGCCTGACGGGCATTGTCCGCGTTCTGCCTGAGCGTGCTGGTCAGTTCTTCCATGGAACTCGCGGTTTCTTCCAGCGAACTGGCCTGTTCCTCGGTACGCTGACTCAGATCCTGATTGCCGGTCGCGATTTCATTGGACGCGGTGCCGATGGTCTCAACCGTTTCCCGAAGGCGGAAAACCAGCTCCCTGAGGTTAACGACCGTCGTATTGACCCCGGCGGTGGTCTCGCCGAAGAGTCCCGGATAGTCCTTGACGATGGTCTGGGTCAGATCGCCCTCGGCCAGCGCGCTGGCCACGCGCATCACATCCTTGAGGCCCACCTCGGTGGTCTCGGACATCTGGTTGAGGAGCTGGGCGATGTCAAGAACAAACCCCTGCTTGCCGGTCAGCTCCAGTGTGATGCTGAAATCGCCCTGATTGGCGGCATCCACGATCTGGCGGATCTCGTTCACCACGCTGGTCAAGGCCATCACGGTGCCATTGATGCCGTTTTTCATCTCGCCGAACAGTCCCGGATAGTCACCGGAAATAGTCTGCGACAGGTCGCCGACGGCCAGGGCATTGGCGATCCGAGTGACATCCTTGAGGCCGATCTCGGTCGTTTCGGCCAAGCGGTTGAGCCCTTCGCCGATCTCCCTGCCGAAACCCTGCTTATCGCCGAGCGCCAGACGCTGACTGAAATCGCCCCGCGTCGTCGCCTGGACGATCGCGGCAATCTCCTCGACCAGCCGCTTCAGTCCTTCCTGCATCTGCTTGAGCGAAACCAGCAGGCTGGTGGTGTCCCCGTCCCGGATGGCGATGCGGTGCGACAGATCGCCGGCGGACACCGCCTGAACCATGAACGCGGCATAATCGGGTTCGCCGCCGAGTTGCTTCATCAATGCGCGGGTGATCCAAACACCGGTCACGATGCCGAACAGGAGCGCCAGCGCGGACAGCAGCAGCATGGACAGGATGGCGGCATCGACATTCGTTTCGGCCTGTCGGCCACCCTCCTCTATATGTTTGGTTTGGTGTTTAATGAGATCCGTGGCCGCGTCGAAATAGGCACGTTGTAACGTGCGAAACTCACCCAGCAGAAGGGTCTTCGCCTCATCTTTCTTACCCTCGCGAATCAGTGAAACGAGGCGATCCTGAGCGCGGAGAAAGGGCACGCGGGCATTCGTCAACGCCGCCAGTCGTTTGATACCCTCGGTGGAGGCGACGGTCTTTTTGAGTTCATTCAGGTTCTCGTCAATCGCCTTTCGGGTGTTGTCAATCCGGTCAAGCTCGCGCGCAATCGTGGTCGAGTCGTCGAATATCAGCGCATTGCGCACCGCCCGCGCCGCCTCATTGATGTTGTCGATGACATTGTTGGCCCAGACCGTTTTTGGAAAAAGATCCTGAACGATCTGATGCACATCCTCATTCAGCGTGCGGATGCTGCTGTAACCGACAAGGGCAACCAGACCCAAGAGCATCAGCATGGCACCGAACCCCAACTCCAGTCGTGTCACCACTTTCATCTTGGCCATGTTTCCGTTCTCTTAATTCTTTTTTCAAAAAGTTGACGCCAAGCGCCGTCAATGACCTTACTGAGTCGGTCCATACCCATGCACCTGAAAGGAAACTCCCGAGCCATCACGCCATATCGATCCGCGCCTGTTCCACCAGCCCCATTTCGCCGCTCGTGATGAGCTTTTCGATATCCACCATGATGACCATGCGATCGTCCAGGGTGGTCAGTCCGTCGATGTAGGCGGTATCCATCAGCGCGCCGAATTCCGGGGCCGGCCGGATCTGCTCGCGCTTGAGCGCGATGACATCGGAGACGCCGTCCACCACGATCCCCACCACCCGATCGGCCACATTGAGGATGATGACGACGGTGAATTCGTTGTATTCGACCTGACCCAGATTGAACTTGAGCCGCATGTCGAGGATCGGCACGATCACGCCGCGCATATTGATTACGCCCTTGATGAAGGCGGGCGCGTTGGCGATCCGGGTCACGGCGTCATACCCCCGGATCTCCTGCACCTTGAGAATATCGATGCCATACTCTTCGTCCCCGAGGGTGAAGGTAAGAAACTCCCTCGCCCCCTCGGGGTTAATCATGGCTCCGTCCTTGCGTTCGTCGTTCATCGTGGTTCACCCCTTCGCTCACGCGGATTCAGGAATTCTTGCGGTTCAGACGCACCAGCGCGTCCACGTCGAGAATCAGGGCGACCCGTCCGTCGCCCATGATGGTGGCGCCGGACACGCCGTCGACCTTGCGATAATTGGTTTCCAGGCTCTTGATGACGACCTGATGCTGGGCCACCAGTTCGTCCACCAGCAGCGCGGCGAGCCCTTCGCTGGTGTCGACGATGACCAGGATGCCATCCTCGTGGCGCGGCGGTTGCCCATCGAGATGAAACACCTCGCGCAATACGACCAACGGCAGATAGTCGCCATTGACGTGCGCCACCCGCCCCCTGCCCGCCACTGTCTTGAACTGATCCCTGGTGGGCTGGAGCGACTCCTGGATGGCGGTCAGCGGCAGGATGAAAATCTCCTCGCCCATCCGCACCGAAAGACCGTCGAGAATCGCCAGCGTCAGCGGTAACCGGATGGCGATATGGGTGCCGTGGCCCGCCTGCGAGTCGATCTCGACGCGGCCGTTCATCGCCTCGATATTGCGCCGCACGACATCCATCCCGACGCCGCGCCCCGAGATATCGGTCACCCGTTCGGCGGTCGAGAAACCGGCGTGGAAGATCAACTGCCAGACCTCCTTGTCCGATGGGTTCTCGGGCATCGGGATACCCTGCTGGGCCGCCTTGGCCAGAAGTTTTTCGCGATCGAGACCGGCACCATCGTCACGCACCTCGACCAGGATACTGCCGCCCCGATGACTGGCGCGCAGGGTGATCTCGCCGGTCTCCGATTTACCCGCCTCGCGGCGACGTTCGGGCTGTTCGATGCCGTGATCGATACTGTTGCGCACCAGATGATTCAGGGGATCGGCCAGTCGCTCGATCAGGCCTTTGTCGAGTTCGGTATCCTCGCCGATCAGTTTCAACGTCACCTTCTTACCCAGGTTGGCGGCGATATCGCGCACCACCCGAGGGAAACGGTTGAAGACGAAACTGATCGGCAGCATCCGGATCGACATCACCGCCTGCTGCAAATCGCGCGAATTACGCTCCAGGTTGGAGAGACCGCCGAAAATCCGCTCATACATCACCGGATCCAGATCGGAGGCCGACTCGGCAAGCATGGCATGGGTAATCACCAACTCACCGACCAGATTGATCAGCTGGTCCACTTTCTCCACGCTGACCCGGATCGAGGTATCCGCCACGGCCGGCCGCTTCGGTGCGGCACCAGGCCCTGGAGCGCCAAGGCCAGACGTCGGAGACGGTCGCTCGACCGTCGATTCGGCTGAAGGCGCAGCGTTCCCATCGGCAATCCGCGGCGTACCGGGGGCCAGATCGAAAAACCCGTAACCCTGTTCCTGCTCCGCACGCCCCTGATTCGCGACCGCGGCAACCTGCTCCATGCCAGGACTTCCGCCGAACAGGCCGAAGCCGTCGAGATCCTGATCCAGCGCCTGCTCGCTTCCAGGGGCGCCGGCAAAGAAACCGAATCCCAACTCTTCATCGGAATCGGTTTCCACCGGATCCAGCGCCCGCTCGCTCCCTGGCGCGCCCGCGAAGAATCCGAAACCAGGGTCTCCATCGCGATCATCGGCATTGGCGAGAGAGGCGGGCGAAACGTCCGTGTTGGCCGTGATCGAAATACGCTCCGGATCGCACACAAAGGCAAAGGTTTCGAGGATTTCCTCCTTTCCGAACCACGTCTTGATGCGCCAGACGCAAACCTCGGCATCACCCTCCGACAGCCATTCGACTGAACCCATTTCAGCCAGGACATCCCTCAGCGCATGCAGGTTGGCGCCGGACTGGAAGTCAATGGCGTCCGGCCGAAACTCGATCAGCCAGATCGACGCTGTCGCGGCGGTCCCCGGCAGGGCTGGCGAGGGCGGTCGCGGCGCGGGGCTGGCGGGGGTCGCGGCAATCTCGGATAAGGATTCCAGACGGGCGGACACCTCGGCGATCTGCGGATCCGCGTATTCCGCACCCTCCTGATGCGCCGCCAGTTGCGCCTTCAGCACATCGCAGGCGCCGAGGAAGGCATCGATCATCTCGACGGTGGGGCGCGTCTCCTGCTTGCGCAGACGGTCCAGCAGCGTCTCCAGGACATGCGTCAACTGGGCCATGTCCAGAAAGCCGAAGGTGCCGGCGCCGCCCTTGATGGAATGCGCGGCCCTGAAGATGGCGTTGAGCGTCTCCAGATCGGGCGCGTCCACATCCAACTCCAGCAGCAGGGCCTCCATCGCGGCCAGATGTTCGCCGGCCTCGTCGAAGAACACCTGATAGAAGCGACTCATATCGATGGTCATGCCCGTTCCCCTCGCTGGCGGATGAACCGCGCGCTCAACCGATCACTTTGCGGACAACGTCCAGCAATTTTTGCGGGTCGAAGGGCTTGACCAGCCAGCCCGTCGCACCCGCCGCGCGCCCCTGGTTCTTCATCGTGTCGCTCGATTCGGTGGTCAGCATCAGGATCGGCACTGACTGGTATTGAGGAAGGGCACGGAGTTGCTTGATCAGGGCCAGACCGTCCATGCGTGGCATGTTCTGGTCGGTAAACACGAGATCGAAACGCCCGGCACGGGCCTTATCGAGGCCATCCTGTCCGTCGACCGCCTCGGTCACCGTGTAACCGGCGTCTTTCAACGTATAGGACACCATTTGACGGATGGACGCGGAGTCATCCACCGTGAGGATTGTCTTCGCCATGGCATGCACTCTGGAAATCGCTTTGATTCTGCTCCCGAGGTGCCGCCGCCCAGCGGCGTACCTCGCGCCCTGATCCCTGCCACGGATGCGGAAACCGCGCCAGAGCCGGTGCACACTCTAACCTGTTTGCATGGCGGACAGCCAGTGATCGGCGGTCGATTCGGATCGCAGCGAGAATAGCGGAAATTGGAAGACAATCATGCCGTTCAAGGCATAGAGGGGCGTGGCGGACAGCCGTCAGTCAAGTTGGGACAATAAATTTCCAATCGGCTGCCAGGTTGATGCGTCGAGCTCGCGAAACATCAAACCCAAACCACTGCCGCGGCGGTGGACCACGAATGCCGAGAGCCGGATAATTTGCCCGCCATCCGGCATTTCAATGGCGAGTTGGATATCGACGCAACCATTGCCATGTTCATGATCGCAAGCGAGCGTTTCGATGAACATCCCACCTCTGCCGACATTCACCGCGACGCCCGATTGGCTCGGTCGATCCTGAAACCGCAGCTGCACGGGGAGAGCGACGTTAACGCGTTGGCCCAGTCGATGATCCATCGGTTTCACAGATGTCCTGGCAGGCCCCACGTGTTACGTCAGCGTTTGGCATACCTTAGAGTTCAGGACAGATCGCCTGGCGGTGGACGCCAGGCAATTTCGTGGCTGGTTAGTGACCGCGCCAAGACACCGACGTGATCTGGCGAGGGCCGCGAGCATTTGGCTCAACCCGGAGCGGCGTGTTGAGCACCTCCCAATGGTTCGCGGATGCCGCGTCTCTCCAACGCTCCGCTTCCTGTTTGACCTGCACGGAGACCGACGAAAGCGTTCCTGGAGTCGCGCCCTGGATCTTGCTGTCGAGTTTCATCATCATGCCTCGCGAGGATAGAGGTAGGACTGTCACCGCCCAGTTTGGCGCAATCCCAAGTTCAGACGCGCAACGCCTGACTGGCGTTGGTCGTTATCGGCATTTTCCAAGGCGGTCCTTTCAACTCAAGCGTCCATATCTTTGATCAAGCATAGTTTAGTACATGATTTCAAAGTATCCGTAAAACTACTCAATCGATTGGTTCGCGAGGACATTGGCGCTTCGCTGAAGCCGCTTCGCAAATTGCCGAGAAACGACACAATTCGGCGAAGTTCGCCGCGGACATTTTTAGCATCATGCGTGAGCGATGGTTTTCTACGGTACGATGACTGATGGCAAGTTCGCGGGCAATATCCTTATTGGTCAGCCCTTGGGTGGTGAACGACATGATCTCTTGCTCACGAGGCGTCAATTGGCGGAAACGCCGCAGGATCTCGCTTTCCGTGGTGGCCTCCGCATGCCGCTTGCAATCCTCATTCAACGCCGTCTCGACCCGCTGAAGCAAAGTTTCCCGATTGGCGGGCTTTTCCAGAAAATCGATCGCACCACCCCGGATTGCCCGCACGGTCGTCGGGACATCGCTGAAAGCGGAGAGAAAAATGATCGGTAAGAGACAATGACGCTCCAGGAGCAGATTCTGCAGATCGATCCCGGTCATCTCGGGCATTCGCTGGTCCAACAGCAGACAGCCACGTTCCAGGGGCGATAAACCATCCAGAAAATCTTGAGGAGAGGCGAAACTCCTGACTCGATAACCGGCCAGTTCGAGAATCAAGGCGAGCGATTCCCTTATCGCCTGATCGTCATCCACAATAAAAACCGTCTGTACTTCGTTCATTCGGTGGCCTTCTGACAATCGACAGGAAAAAGGGAACCGGGCCGTGCGCCCTTGATCGCCCTTGATCGCCCAAGCATTTTAAGCCGCGCCGGCGTCACATGTCTTGAGCGAAAGCCAACCTGCCCAACCAGTCGAAACGGCGTGGAATGTTGCGAACACAGTTTAACAATAGACGATCGGCGCCAGGCGAAACCGTGCATCCTGTCGCGGTATCATACCCGGATGATGCAGAACACCTGTGCCTATCTTGCTATTGGCTCCAATCTCGACCCGCTGCGGAACATTCGCCGCTGCCTGGATCTGTTGCGGACGATCCCCGATTCAAGGATGGTGGCGGAATCCTCCTGGTACCTGACCCGCCCCTGGGGGATCGTGTCGCAGCCGGATTTCGTCAACCTGGCGGTCGCCCTGGAGACACGGCTTTCGCCACGGCAATTGCTCGCCGAGACACAAGCCATCGAGACCCGCCTGGAACGTCTCCGCGACCTGAAAAACGGCCCAAGGACCATCGATCTGGATCTTCTCTTCTGCGGTGACGCGATCCTCGATGACCGCGATCTCAAAATTCCGCATCCGGGTTTACTGCTCCGTGATTTCATGCTGGTGCCGATGATCGAAATTGCACCCGAGACCATTCACCCGGAATTCGGACTCCCGATCGGCGAGTTGACGCAGAAGATCCAGTACCATCAGATCATTTCGCGCTTACCCCACGCACAATAAACGCATTCGATACCGCCGGCTTACGTGCGCGGGTAAAGTTCCGGAAGCGGATCGGCTGTCCGCGTCGTTCCGTCCTTCACCGTGCCGCCGAGCCAGAGCGCCAGCGTTTGCCAGGCCGCCGCGCCATCCCAAACCTCGCCGGGCGGGGCATAGATGGCGCGGTCGATCGCATTCAGGAGATCGCCGCTCGCCTCCCCACCCAACCGGCTGGCGAACTCGCTCAGTCCTTGCGGAGCATGATCGGGCCAGCGCGCCCGCGCCCAGTCGAGAAGTGCCGCGCGCGCGGCGCGCGCATCGCCGGCCAGACAGCTCTTTTCGACCTGGCGGCGGGCCGCGTTCAGGGACGCGGCTCGCCGGTCTTGCGCTTCATGAATCGGCTTGGCGACGGTCAGCCGCGCACGCCGCTCCCGACGCCACCAGAGGAGCGTTCCCAGCCAGGCCAGTCCCAGCAGGAGCGTGAGCCAGGGCCAGAAACCGGTCATGCCGACGCCGGGCTCTTCCGGCGACCTGGGTTGCCGCGCCGCATCCAGGGAGGATTCGACGCTTTCCGTCGGCTCGGTTGTGGATGCGATGTCGGTCGCGGGCGACGGCGCGGCGCCTCCGGATGGCGCGGCGGCCACCTCCAGGGTACGCGCCGGGACGACGGCAACCCGCGGCTCGTCGGCGACCGTGTCCCACCAGGGCAGCCGAATCTCGGGCAGGGTGAGCGCGCCGGCGCGCGTCGGCACCAGCGCGACCTTGAAACTCTTAATGGCCGTGGGGACCGACGCACCGGACAGATCCTCGCCCTGAGGTTGATCCGGATAGACCTGAACGCCATCCAGCGCGCCGAGATCCAGCGTCGGCAACTGGGCCGCGGTCACGCCCTGGGCGGTGACGGTCAGGGTGCGGGTCAGGGGTTCGCCCACCCGCAAGGTCGGCTGACTGGGTGTCCACTCGTCGGCGATCTGCACCGAGGTCGCCGGCAGCCAGGGCGTCTCGGAACCGTCCGGCTGGGCGCGGACCTGGATCGCCAGATCCCCCGCCCGGTCCACCAGCCGCCGCCCCGGATTGCCCAGACCCGGCATCGTCGGAAAGCCCTGAAAGAGCGACCCGCCAAACGCCTGATCCAGATCCGCGAAGGGGTCGCGCTGACGGCCCGCGCGGGTCTCGGGGATCACGGCCTCCAGCCGCGGACCCTGGATGGCGAGCGGACCGCTGCGATTGGGAATGACGCGATAACGACGCTCGATCGCCAGATAGCGCTGACCGTCGACGAACTCTTCGCCGCCGCGATCCTCGCCGATCCGTTCGATCGTCGCCCCCTCGGCAACCGGATCGGACAGTGTGGCTCGCAGCGGTTCGTCTTGAAAATACGCCCGCACCCGATACTCGAACGTCTGTTGAACATAGGGCGTTTTGGTGTCGGCATCGGCCTCCAGGAAAATGGGCCTGGATCCAGTCTCCGGGTCGCCGCTATTCGCTTCGGTGACCTCGACCGTCAGACTCTGGCTGAGTGCGTTTCCGAACGAAAGGGACGGAATCGACAAGGTACCGATTCGCTTGGGCGCCAGTTCCAGGGTCCACTGGCGGGTATGGGACATGGCGCCATTGACGATGCTCGTTGTCTTGCTTTGTCCGCGGCTCAGGATGTCGAAATCCTGCGTCAACGGCGCGAAATCGGGCTCGCCGCTCGTGGTGCCGTCCGCGATCAGCCTCAGGGTCAGGGTGTCCTGCGCGGTCAGACGGTGGCGATCCAGTTGCACCTGGAGAGTGGCAGCCCACGCCAGCGATGTCGCAAGCAGCAGGATCGAGAGACCGGACAGCAGTTTCAGTGGTCGGCGTTTTGGCATCACGGCAAACGTCCCTCTCGACGCAAATGTTGTAACAGAAAGCGTTGGCGCAGCAGTCCGGCCGGATCGTCGGGCACGCGTCGCAGTTGCGCCTCCATGGCCTGTTGCCGTTCGCGCTCCTGGGGGGTGAGCGAATCGGTGGCGCTGACAGAGGACTCAGGCTGCCCGGCCGGTCGCCGGTCAGCCGGGGCGGTCACGGTGGCGCCCGCAGTCTCGGCCTGTTTGTCGCTTGCGGGCTTGGATTCGTCCTGTTTTGTCCCGGCGTTGAGTGCGTCCGGGCTAAAATCGCTGGCGTCCGGGGGATTTGAATCAGGTTCCGACGCAGCAGCCGTCTCCGCGTCCGAGCCTTGTTTGTCGCCCTGGGGCGTCTTCTGTTCGCCCGCTGGTTCGGCATCTTCATTCGACGCGGATGCCGCCTCCTCGTTTTGATCGCCCCGCGAGTTAGTCATTTCCTGCTCGGATGCCGGATCGCCTTGGGTGGTCTTCTGCTCGCTGGATCCCGCCTCGCTCCGATCCTGCCCTTGATCCTGTTTCGGATCCTGCTTCTGATCCTGCTTCTGATCCTGATCCCGCCCGTCCCCCGAGGACTCGTCGCCATCTCCCTTCGATGGCCCTTGTTGCGACGGGTTCTGTTGTTGATCCGACGGGTTTTGTTGTTCGAGAAGCCTGCGTACCAGTTCCAGATTATGCCGGGCGTCGGCCTGATCCGGGTTGTGTTTCAAGGCCGCTTCATAGGCATCGACCGCTTCCTGAAACTGGCCGAGACGCGCCAGCGCGTTGCCCCGATTGTAATCCGCCTCCGGATCTTCCAGACCCGCGAGATCCTCCAGCGCGGCGGGATAATCGCCCGACCGATAGCGCGCCGCCGCCCGCCAGGAGGGGTCGCGAAACTGATCGGCCGCCGCCGGTGCATCGCCGGCCTCGAACTCACGCGCGGCCCGCTGATCGGGACGCGACCAGAGATCCGACCAGCCGACGGCGAATCCCGGACGCGGCGGCAGAATCAAGGCAAGCAACAGGACCGGCAGCAACCAGCCGCGCCGAAAGGCCAGCGCGGCCAGCGGCAACAGCGCCAGGAGGAGCCAGGGGCCTTCCTCGCGCCATTGATCGGCGGTCAGGGCCGTCTCTGCGATCCGTTCGCCCGGTTCCGGCCCAGCCGCGATCAGCGCCAGGGTATCGCGATCGCCCACCTCGGCCTCCAGATAACGGCCTTTGCCCGCCCGAGCCAGTTCGCGCAAGGTTTCCGGTTGGAGCCGGGCGAGCTGGAGACCGCCCGCATCATCCTGGAGGAATCCGCCCGTGCTGGACGGCACGGGCGCGCCTTTCGTCGTCCCCACCGCGAGCACCGACAGGCGGTGACCGGCGGCCTGGAGTCGCTGGGCGATCTCCAGCGACGCGGCCAGCTCGCCAACTCCGTCAGTGATCAGGACGATGTCCCCGCCCTCCCCTTGCGCGCGCTCCAGCATCTCGCCCGCCTGTTTGAGCGCCAGATCGGTGCGACGCGGCCCCGGGACCGGGATCAGATCCGTCGTCAACTGCGGAACCTGCGCGGCGATGGTTCGGGCATCGCCAGTGAGCGGCGAGACGACGAACGGCTCGGGACCGAAGGCGAGCAGGGCCACCTGACCCTCGGTCGATGCGTTCAGGAGATCCAGCAGCTCGAAACGCGCCCGCGCCAGCCGCGAGGGCGGCAAGTCGGCCGCGTTCATGCTGGGCGAGAGGTCGAGCAGGATGACCCTCTGACTGGCGGTGGAGAAGACGGGCTGCGGCAGTCGCTCCCAGACCGGACCCGCCAGCGCCAGCGCCGCCAGCGACCAGCCGAGTCCCAGCAGGACGAGCGGCCAGCGTCGGGATTTTCCCTCCTCGCCCACCAGCAGATGCGGCAGCAGATGCGGATCGACCAGATCCCGCCAGATCGACGCGCCGGCTTGCCGCTGTCGCCACAGGATCGCGAGCAGCAGCGCCAGTGGCAGGATGGCCAGCAGCCAGAGCGGACGGAGAAAATGGGCATCGAATGGCATGGCGGTCATTTTGTCGTCGTCAGTGGAGGTGTTCGCGTTGGGCTCCTGGGATCAGGCGCTAAACGCGCCCACGCCGAGCGGACCCAACCGCCAGCCCGACCGTCAGAAACAGGGCGGCGGCGGCCGGCCAGACGAACAGCGCGCGCTGGGGTCGAAAGGTCCGTTCGTCGCGCTCATTGGGTTCCAGTCGGTCCAGTTCCGCGTACACCGTCTCCAGTTCCTCGCGATTGGTCGCCGAAAAAAACCGCCCGCCGGTGATCTCGGCGATCTGCTTAAGCGTGGCTGGATCGTAGTCGCTGCCCTGGCGCATCAGGCGGATCCCGAAGGGTGTCCGAATCCCCATCTCGCCGCCGCCAATGCCGATGGTATGGATGCGCACGCCAGCCTGCGCCGCGAGCTTCGCGGCGGCCAGCGGATCGAGCGTGCCGGCGGTATTCTGGCCGTCGGTCAACAGCACCAGCACCCGCTGACCCTCGGGCTGTTCGCGCAGCCGCTTGACCGCCACCGCGATGGCGTCGCCGATGGCGGTCTCGCGCCCGGCCAGGCCGACCACCGCCTCGTTCAGCAGGGTGGCGACCGTAGCCCCATCGAAGGTCAGCGGCGTCTGAAGATACGCCTGAGTCCCGAACAGGATGAGCCCGAGCCGGTCCTGGTCTCGCCGCTTCACAAAATCGGTCGCCACCGCCTGCACCGCCGCCAGCCGGGTGACCGCGCGACCATTGAGTTCATAGTCTTCCTGTTCCATGCTGCCGGAGATGTCCAGCGCCAGCATCAGATCCCGTCCGGCGACCGGCAGACCGATGGGTTCGCCGATCCACTGCGGACGCGCGGCGGCCAGCACGAGCAGGGTCCAGGCGAGCACGGCCAGCAGCAGACGCGGCCAGGACGCGCCCGGCGACCGTGCGACCGTCACCGCCGGCAGTTCGGCATAGAACGGCAGCCGCAGCGCCGCCCCGACCCGAGAGCGGGCGCGCGGGAGCAGGGTCGCCAGGAACGGCAGCGGCAGCGCGAGCAGCACCCAGGGCCAGTCCAGTGTGATCATGGGCGAGGTTTCCGGTGAGCGTGAATCCAGTCGGCGGCCAGCCTGCTGAGTGGTTCGGGACCGACGTCCCGCTCGGCGTCGGCGTCCGGGCGATAGGCCGACTCCGCGAGCACCCGACCCGCGCCCTGCGTAAAACCGCCCCCGCCCCCGGTGGCGTCCAGAAAGGCCAGCCAGGCAGCTCCGCTGAGCCCGGCGACCTGCTCGCGCGGATACCGGACCAGCGCCAGACGGCGCAGCAGTTGAGAGACGCCCGCGACAAACCGGCGTCGATCGCCGTCGGTCGCCAGCGCCTTCCCGAGAGCGTCGAGTTGCCGAAGCGCGGCGCGCGTGCTCGCGCCCTGTCGATCCCAGCGACGCCAACCACGGATCGCGAGCCACAGGCCCACCAGAATCAGCCCAGCCAGCAGCCACCAGCCGGGCGCGGGCGGCCACCAGGACACCGGGTCGGGCAGATGCCAGTCGCGCAGATCGGACAGCGGATCGGGGTTCATCGCGGCGCACCCGCCACGCCAGCGCCAAACCGCGCGCCCAGTCCGCGCGCTAGCGCCGGTCCCACTGGTTCATGGGTCGCCAACCGCAGCAGATGGGCGCGGTCGCGTTGCGCCAGTCGCTGCAAGGTCTCCAAGCGACGTTGGAAATGTCCCCGATAGGCGTCCCGCAGGCGTGCGCTGGTCAGATCCAGGATGCCGGTTCGCGCCTCGGCGAGCGGGGCCTGCCGCGCGCCGTCCGCCACCGGGTAGCGTCCGGGCGGCGGCGCTTCGGATTCCAGCGCGTCATGCACCAGAATCAGCAGCAGTTCGCTGCCGGCCGCCAGTTGCGCGAGCCAGCCACTGTGCTCAAGCCGGATGTCCGCGAAATCGCTGATGACCGCCACCAGACTGCCGGGGCGAATCAGACGGGTCAGATGTTCGGCGGCCGCGACGATGGAACCATGACCGTTCCCGCCAGGCTCGCCTGGAGCTGCGGTCAGCCGATCGAGCAGCGGGAGCAGCCCGGCCCCACGAGCTGCGGGCCGGCGTTCCAGATGGCGGGTTTCGTCGAACACCAGCCCGCCGACCCGATCGCCCCGGTCGACCGCCGCCCAGCCGAGCAGCGCCGCCGCCTGCGCCGCAATCACGGACTTGAAGGCGACGCGGGTACCGAAGCGCATGGACACGCCCTGATCCACCAGCAGCCAGACCGGGCGCTCACGCTCTTCCCGAAACAGCTTGACGTGGGGCGTACCGGCGCGGGCCGTCACCCGCCAGTCCATGTTGCGCGGATCGTCGCCCGGTTGATAGACGCGCGATTCGTCGAACTCCATGCCACGTCCGCGAAAGCGCGAGAGATGGCCGCCGCTACGGGTCGCGAGCACCCGCCCGCGCGGCGCAAGATCGAGCCGCCGCGCCTGTCCGCGTAGGGCGATCAGCTCCTTGAGATCGGGACGGAGGCCGGCGGTCGCGGCGGTCTGGCGTGGAATGACAGTCATCATGAAGGCAGTGGAGGATCAGTGGTCCTGTGTGTCGGGTGCGGGATAAAAGCGGTTATCGAGCAGCTGATTGGCAAGATAGGGGCAATCGGCCGGAAAGGTCTCCGGCGGCAGGCCGGTTTCGTCGCTGGCCAATTGAACGGCATCGATATAGGCCTCGGCGATGGTTTCGGCCAGCAATGACTTGAGACCGGGCGATTTTTTCAAATGCTTTGTCACGCGGTTGCGCTGCTCGATGATGGTGGCGCGCCAACTGCGGCCATCGAATTCGCGCCAGCGCTCGGACAGGGTCTGGAGTTGATATTCCCATTTCAACAGATGCGCGAGCAGGATGGTCAGCCGGTTTTCCAGTTCGTGCTGATCGCTTTTGCTCATATCGCTCAGTTCTTCCAGCAGATGCTCGACATCCAGTTCCGCGTAGCGCCCGGCGCGCAGCAGCTCGGCATTCCGGGTTGCCCAGGTGGAATAATCGGTTTGATAGAGTGTGCTGAGTTCGGTCATTTCGTTTACCTGGAAGAATTTGGAGATTGCCTCGGATCGACAGTGAAAAACTCCGGGACAACCAACATTCACGAACAAGCCTATCATTGCGTGATCGCAACCCAACGGAGACGCCTCGATGTCACTGCAACCCAAGCCGAGACCGACGTTCGAGGATTGGCTTGCGGCGGAGCGCGACGCGCTCGACTCCCGTTCCGAATACCTCGACGGCGAGGTCTTCGCGATGGCCGGCGCGAGCGAGAACCACAATCAGATCGTCTGCAATCTGGTGCGCGAGATCAGCTTCCAGATGAAAGGGCGTCCCTGCCGCGTCTATGCCAGCGATCTGAAGGTCCGTATCCCCGCCGGCAATGCCGGCACCTATCCGGATCTCGTCGCCTTGTGCGGCGAACGCCGGTTCGACGATGGACGCCGCGATGTCCTGCTCAATCCCAGCCTGATCGCCGAGGTGCTTTCGCCATCCACGGAAGCCTACGACCGTGGCGACAAGTTTGCCCTCTATCGACGGATTCCGACTCTGCAAGAGTACCTGCTCGTGTCGCAACAGCGGGTGCATGTCGAACGGTATAGCCGCGAACCCAACGAGCGCTGGGTTCTGACCGAGTTTACCGCCATGAACGACAGTGTCGCGCTCGCGAGCCTGGACTGCGCGCTGCGCCTGGACGACCTGTACGACAAGGTCGAATTCGACCCGCCAAACGCCGCTTAAGGCGCCGGCACCCGCGCCAGCAGCGCGGCAATGAAATCGTCGGGCCGCCGCCCCTCCGCCTCGGACTCATAGGACAGCAGCACCCGGTGGCGCAGAATATCGGGCGCGACCGCCTGGACATCCTCGGGCGAGACATAATCGCGACCGTTCAGCCAGGCCAGCGCGCGCGAACAGCGATCCAGCGCGATGGTCGCGCGCGGGCTGGCGCCGAAGCGCAGCCAACCGTCCAAATCCCTGGAATAGGCGCCGGGGTTGCGGGTCGCCATGACCAGATGCACCAGATAGTTCTCGATCTCGGGCGCCATGTAGAGCCCGAGAATGGCCTGCCGCGCGGCGAAGACCTCGGCCTGACTGACCACCACGTCGGGGCCGCCCGGCCGCTCGCCGCGCGCCTCGTCGCGATTGAGCCGCAGGATCGCGCGTTCCGTCTCCAGGTCCGGATAATCGACCCGCACATGCATCAGGAAGCGGTCAAGCTGCGCCTCCGGCAACGGATAGGTGCCCTCCTGTTCGATCGGATTCTGGGTCGCCATGACCAGGAATAGGCGTGGCAGCGGATAGGTTTCGCGCCCGACCGTCACCTGACGCTCGCCCATCGCCTCCAGCAGGGCCGACTGCACCTTGGCCGGGGCGCGATTGACCTCGTCGGCCAGCAGCAGATTGTGAAAGATGGGTCCGCGATCGAAGCGGAAACTGCCATCGTTCGGCCGATAGATCTCGGTGCCGGTGAGGTCCGCCGGGAGCAGATCCGGGGTGAACTGGATACGATGGAAATCGCCCTCCAGTCCGGCCGCCAGATCCTTGATGGCCGTGGTCTTGGCCAGACCCGGCGCGCCTTCCACCAGCAGATGCCCATCGGCGAGCAGCGCGATCAGCAGCCGGTCGATCAGGGTGCGCTGACCGAGGATGGTCCGGGCGATCCGCTCGCGCAGGGCAGCGAACCGGGCCGCCAGATCGGTCGGGGAGGTGGCGTCGGGAACCGCCGCGAGCGGGGCTGGTTTGAGATTTTGGTCCAAGGTTGTTGGTTCTCCATCTGGATTCGATCTGTTTAGCCGCCGGGCCTTTCGAGTTGGCGGGTCGTCGCATGAATCTTGCCGGTCGAGCGCCTCACCCTGGCAACACCTCGAATCCCATGTCGGCGAAATGGGCATCGAAGGTAAAGGCGCGATTGATGCCGATCCGACGCATAAGTTGAAAGCTCACGCAATCGACCAGGCTCAAGCGACGACGTTCAGCCGTCAAGAGCGCCTGCATGGCAGCCTGATGATCCGCGGGCGTGACCCACTCCAGCACGATGACCGGCAGAAGATCGTCAATCAACACGCGCAACGCCTCCATCCCCAGACGCGCCTGAACCAGCGCGCAAGACTCCATGAGGATGTAGTTTCCGGTCACCAGGCGTGGCGGACGACGGCCAGACAACCAGTCGATCCAGGCGATCCGCGCCCGTTCATGAGCCAGATCGTCGCGGTCGAGGAGTGCGTAGAGGGCCGACGTATCGACGAAAATCACGCCCGATAGCTCTCGGCCAGATAGTCGTCATGCCGGGCGGAACCGTCGCGCGTCCCCGAGGCAAAACGTCCGGCGGCCATGATCGCGCGCCGCCTCTTCGCCTCATCGCCGCTTCCTGCCTGGTTGCGCTCCCACTCGCCGACGGCCTGCCGCACGAGCGCGGACACCGACACCTGCTCCTGTGCGGCATGGCACCGGAGCGACTGAAGCTGATCTTCGGTGAACTGGATCTGGACCCGAATCATCGGAATGCCATCAATGATCAAATGAATGATGGCATTTTAGGGAACCTCGGCCGACTCGACAAGTCGTTCCAGCAAATCGCCAGGACGCTGAAGGAGCATGTCAGGTCCGGCGGCGGCCAGTCGCTCCAGCGACGTATAGCCCCATCCAACCGCGGCGAACCGGACCCCGGCGGCGCGAGCGGCCTCCAGATCGCGCAGTTCGTCGCCGACATAGAGCAAATCCTTCGGCTGAATCCCCTGCCGGCGGAGCAGAACGCGCAAGGCGGTGGCCTTGCCGAATAGTCCGGTGCCCGCGACGATGAAATCGAACCCGTCCAAACCATGCCGCTCGCAATAGGCAAGCACACTGGATTTTGCGTTCGACGACAGCACGCCGAGTCGGAAACCGCGTCGGGAGAGTTCCTCCAGCACCCCGGCAATGCCTTCGATCGGCGGCGTTTCCAGCAGTTCCGCGCGCATCGCGCCGCGCATCCGGCTCGCGAGTCGGGGCACCCGATGCAAGGGAACGCCCAGCACCCGGATCACCTCGCGGACATGCAGCCCGCGCAGTTCGTCGAGCCGCTCGCGGGTCAGCGGCGCGCAACCGAATTGCGGGCCGACGTGCTGGAAGGCATGGAAGGCGGCATCGACGCTGTCGACCAGCGTGCCGTCGAAATCGAAGCAGACGATCATTGACACCGCGTTCGGCGTCCATTCACGAGCAACGCCTGTCTCGCCACGCACGATCTAACCGACCTGAACCATCAACTCCGCCCCCGCCGGCAGCATCTCGACCTTCGCCCCCGAATGGATAAGCTGCTCGGTCTCCATCACCTCCATCACCGCATCCAGCACCTCGGGATCCTGTTGGGCAATGGCGTTGAGCGCCTCGCCGACGATCGCGGGACGGGTCGCGGCGGCCTCCGCCATCTGTTGCGAGACGTTGAAGGCGGTTTCGCTCTTGATCAGACCGACCCGGTTTTCGCCGTCCTGCTTCATGGCGCTGGTGACCTGCACCAGACGCTTGACGACCTTCTCGGTGATGTTGTCGACCATCTGCCGATCGGTGAAGGCAACTTTACGGATGTAGACCGAGCCCAGTTGATAGCCCCATAGCTCGGAGAGCGGCGACACGGTGGCGCGCACCCGCCGGCTCAGTTGATGACGGTCCTCCAGCATCTTGTCCATCTCCAGATTGCTCAGGGTGGAGATGGTGGAACTGGCCACGTTGGCCTGGAGCGAGGCGTCCGGATTGGCGTTGCGGAAGAGATAGGCGACCGGATCGCTGACCCGCATCTCGTACCAGATG
>NZ_CAIPNF010000216.1 GCF_903866365.1 uncultured Thiocystis sp. | reverse complement strand
GGGCGGAATCTGCCGAATCGAACGTATAACCGATTGTCTAAAAAGAGTTTCTCGTAAAGCATTCGCTGGAGTCACCCTCTAAAGTTACCCCCGAAAAAGGCTTGCTACCCCAACTCCTCGAAATTCGCCTGAATCCGTGCCGCCGACGGGGCGAATGAAATTGCCCCTACTAAAATACCGCGCACAAGCGGCGGATGATCCGCTCTCCTGCAATAAAAAACCCGCACTTAGGCGGGTTCTCGAACGTCTACGGATGGTCGCGGATGCTGAAATGGTGGAGGCGGCGGGAATCGAACCCGCGTCCGCAAGCCCTCTGCCCTTGGTTCTACATGCTTAGCCCGTTCTATTGTTTTTAACCTTCCCACGCCCGAGGGGCAGGGCGATGAGTCGGCGATTCCGTGAGTTTTAGTGGATCAGGTCCGGACGCCCGTCTCCACGATCCTGTGTAATTTTACCCCTGGAACCCGTCGCCCACAGGCGAGAAACGGTCAGAGGCTCGCTGGGTTAAGCAGCGAGAGCGTAGTTGTCGTCGTTGGCAACTATAAGTTTGCGGATGGATTTACGAGGTAACCGCGCCTCGGCATGCACCTTAGGTTTTGCGACCCACGTCGAAGCCATGTCGCCCCCAGGTGATCGATTGGTCACTATAGGCGTGCTTTGGTTCCGTGGCAAGTTCAGCCGGTCTTGAACAATCGCTCCTTGTCGCGCTGCCAGTCGCGATCCTTCTCGGTCGAGCGCTTGTCGTGCTGTTTTTTGCCCTTGGCGAGGCCGATTTCGAGCTTGGCCCGACCGCGTTTCCAGTACATCGCGGTGGGCACCAGGGTGTATCCGGCGCGTTCGATCAGGCCGATCAGGCGGTTCAGTTCGGCGCGCTTGAGCAGCAGCTTACGGCTGCGCGTGGGGTCCGGGTTGACGTGGGTGGAGGCGGCGGCTAGGGCGGAGATGTGGGAGCCGATGAGAAAGCCCTCGCCGTGCAGGATCTTGACGTAGCTTTCCTTGAGCTGGATCCGCCCCGCGCGCAGGCTCTTGACCTCCCAACCCTCAAGGACCATGCCGGTCTCGATGCGCTGCTCGATGAAAAAATCGTGGCCCGCCTTCTTGTTGAGAGCGATGGTCGCGGTGCCGGGGGTCTTGCTTTTTTTAGCGTTTGTCATGTCGTCAGTTTAAAGGAAAGATGCCGGGGGTATAAATGGTTCTCTTGGCTGTATGTTGCCTGGATTCACACCCCGCTGCCAAACTTACACTTGAAATCCGCCAAAAAATGGCTATGATCGCTGGCTCACTTTATGGAGATCCGTTATGCGCCAGCCATTGATCGCGGGAAACTGGAAAATGAACGGCACCAAGACGAGCGCCGAAGCGCTGTTGTCTGGGCTGATCGCGGGCGCGTTGACGATTTCCAAAACGGAAATCGTGGTTTGCCCGCCGTTTCCATTTCTGTCTCTCGGCCAGCAGTTGCTTTCGGGCACGTCAGTGAAACTCGGCGCGCAAAATGTCTGCACCAAGGATGTCGGCGCCTACACGGGTGAAGTGTCCGCCGCCATGCTGGCTGAATTCGGTTGTCGCTATGTCATCTGCGGTCATTCCGAGCGCCGCGAATATTACGGCGAGACGGACGCGATCATCGCGGAAAAGCTGACCGCCTGCGCGAGTCAGGGTATGATCCCCATTCTCTGCGTGGGCGAAACCCTACAGCAGCGTGAGCAGGGACTGACGGAAGACGTGATTGCCGGTCAACTCGAAGGCGTTATCGGTCGAATTGGGATCGATGCGTTCGATCAGGCCGAGATTGCCTATGAGCCGGTCTGGGCGATTGGCACGGGGATGACGGCGTCGCCCGAGCAGGCGCAGGACGTGCATGCATTCATACGTCAGCGTATCGCGGAGCGCAGTCAAACGATTGCCGAGAAGATTCGGATTCTCTACGGCGGCAGCATGAAAGCCGCGAATGCCCGCGACCTTCTGTCGCAACCCGATATCGATGGGGGTCTGATCGGTGGAGCTTCCCTGGTCGCCGCCGATTTTCTGGCGATCTGTCAGGCTGGCGATCTGGTGGCGGGTTGAGACTCGACCGCTGAGTTTCCAACGAAGAGTAGCGCATGCAAACCATTTTGACAGTTGCTCAAGTCTTTTTGTCGCTCGGACTGATCGGTCTGGTGCTGATTCAGCATGGAAAAGGGGCGGATGCTGGCGCTGCCTTCGGGAGCGGGGCCTCTCAGACGGTTTTTGGATCCCAGGGTTCGGGCTCGTTTTTGACGCGAATCACTGCTATCGTAGCGACCCTGTTCTTCCTGACGAGTATGGCGCTGGCGTATTATGCCACTCAGGGTAACGAGCCCGCCGGCTTGATGGACAACCTTGGCGATACCGCGATCATCGATGGGTCTCCCAAGGTGATCGAACCGAATCAGGCTCCGGTATCCGACATCCCGGCGATTCCCGATGATTCTGGATCGATCAAGAGCGATACCGCGACCGATGTACCCGCATTGCCCGGCGCGGTTGAGACAGTTCCCGAAATTCAGGGCGGATTGCCTTCAGAGAGAGCGAATGACGGGGTTGATTCATCGCCAGCAGCGGACGTAACTCCCGCTTCGAATGACGAAACGAGTAAATGATTTATCTTGCCGACGTGGTGAAATTGGTAGACACGCTATCTTGAGGGGGTAGTGGCGTAAGCCGTGCCAGTTCGAGTCTGGCCGTCGGCACCAATCGCAAAAAACGGCATGTCGCCTACGCGGCATGCCGTTTTTTTTGGTAACAAAGCAGTCCAAAGGCTTGAAAAACTTAATGTTTTTGATTGATCTTTGGGTTGACATATAAACAACGGCTGCACTAGACTCCCACATCGCCTAGAAGCATAAAAATAATGACAGTGAGGGGACAGTGCTTGAGAACTATCTTCCGATCCTGATCTTCATCCTCGTCGGGATTCTGGTAGGCGTCGGTCCGCTCGTACTTGGTTACTTGCTCGGTCCGCGTCGGCCAGACAAGGATAAGGACGCCCCCTATGAATGTGGCTTTGAAGCATTCGAGACCGCCCGTCTCAAGTTTGATGTGCGCTTTTATCTAGTGGCGATCCTGTTCATCGTGTTCGATCTGGAAATCGCCTTTCTCTTTCCCTGGGCCGTCGTGATCGGCGATCTCGGAATCCTTGCCTTCTGGGTGATGGCGGTCTTCCTTGGCATCCTGGTCGTTGGCTTTCTCTACGAGTGGAAGAAGGGGGCGCTGGAATGGGAATAGAAGGCATCCTTGAAGAAGGCGTCGTTACCACGACCGCCGACAAGCTGATCAACTGGGCGCGCACCGGTTCGCTCTGGCCCATGACCTTCGGTCTGGCCTGTTGCGCCGTCGAGATGATGCACGCCGGCGCCGCGCGTTATGACCTGGACCGCTTCGGTATCGTTTTTCGCCCGAGTCCACGCCAATCGGATGTGATGATCGTCGCCGGAACCTTGGTCAATAAAATGGCCCCTGCTCTACGTAAAGTCTACGATCAGATGGCTGAACCGCGCTGGGTAATCTCCATGGGTTCCTGCGCCAACGGCGGTGGCTATTACCACTATTCCTATGCGGTCGTGCGTGGCTGCGACCGGATCGTGCCGGTCGATGTCTATGTGCCGGGTTGTCCACCCACGGCGGAGGCGCTGCTCTACGGCATTCTGCAACTCCAGAATAAAATTCGCCGCACGAATACCATTGCCCGCTGAGTATTTCAGATCACATGGCTACATATTCCCTGACCCGCAATGCCAGGCTCGATGCGCTTGCCGCCAACGTTCGCGAACGCTTCGCGGGATTTGGCTGCGATCTGCTCGATGAATTCGGCGAGTTGACCCTGATCGTTCCGGTGGATCGTCTGCTGGAGGTCGCCTGGATTCTGCGCGATCATGCGGATTTTCGCTTCGAGCAATTGATCGACCTCTGCGGTGTGGATTACGCGGCCTTCGGCCAGTCCGAGTGGGAGACCGAGGAGGCGTCGAATACCGGCTTCGGGCGGGGCGTGGACCGCGATTTTGACCTGGCGGTCGACGATCCGAAGCGCTTTGCCGTGGTCTACCATTTCCTCTCGCTGGCGCACAATCGTCGTCTGCGTCTGCGCGTCTATGCTGGTGGCGACCGGCCCATGGTGGACTCGGTGATTTCGGTCTGGGCTACGGCCAATTGGTTCGAGCGCGAGGCATTTGATCTCTACGGGATTCTCTTCCGCGGCCATCCGGACCTGCGGCGCATCCTGACCGACTATGGCTTTATCGGTCATCCCTTTCGCAAGGATTTTCCGCTGAGCGGACAGGTCGAGATGCGGTATGACCCCGAACAGCGGCGCGTCATCTATCAACCGGTGTCCATTCCGCCTCGCGTGTTGGTGCCGAAGGTGATTCGCGAGGATAGCCGCTACGTCAAGGCCGAGGATGGCAAGGAGTCGGCACATGCCTGAGATCCGCAATTACACCCTGAATTTCGGTCCTCAACACCCGTCGGCTCACGGCGTGCTGCGTCTGGTGCTGGAGATGGATGGCGAGGTCATCGAGCGCGCCGATCCGCATATCGGTCTGCTGCATCGGGGCACCGAGAAGCTGGCCGAATACAAGCCCTATAACCAAAGCATCGGCTATATGGATCGGCTGGACTACGTGTCCATGATGTGCAATGAACACGGTTATGTGCGCGCCATCGAAAAATTGCTCGGGGTCGAGGCGCCGGTGCGCGCGCAATACATCCGCACCCTGTTCGACGAGATCACGCGCATCCTGAATCACCTCATGTGGCTCGGCGCGCATGGGCTCGATATCGGCGCCATGAGTATCTTCCTCTACTGCTTCCGCGAGCGCGAGGATCTGCTCGACTGCTACGAGGCGGTTTCGGGCGCACGACTGCACGCGACCTATTATCGTCCGGGCGGTGTCTATCGTGACCTGCCAGATCGCATGCCCCAATATCAGGGCAGTTCCAAATGGCACAGCGCGAAGACGATTGCCCAGCGGAATGACGCTCGTCATGGGTCATTGCTGGATTTCATCGATGACTTCGCCGACCGCTTTCCCGCGCATGTCGACGAGTACGAGACCCTGCTGACCGATAACCGCATCTGGAAACAGCGCACCGTCGGGATCGGCGTGGTGTCTCCCGAGCGCGCGCTCCAGTTGGGCTTTACCGGCCCCATGCTGCGCGGCTCCGGGGTTGAATGGGATCTGCGCAAAAAACAGCCCTATGCCGCCTACGGCGAAGTCGATTTCGATATCCCGGTCGGTGTCAATGGCGATTGCTACGACCGCTATCTGGTGCGCATGGAAGAGATGCGTCAGTCCAATCGCATTGTTAAACAATGCGTGCAATGGCTGCGCGCAAATCCTGGGCCGGTCGCGATCGATGACCACAAGGTCATGCCGCCCAAGCGCGCGGCCGTGAAAGACGACATGGAAAGCCTGATCCATCACTTCAAACTTTTCACCGAGGGCTACTGTCCGCCGCCCGGCGAAGTCTACGCCGCCGTCGAGGCGCCCAAGGGCGAGTTCGGTTGTTATATCGTGTCCGATGGTGCCAACAAGCCCTATCGTCTGAAGGTGCGCGCGCCCGGCTTCCCACACCTGGCCGCGCTGGATGAGATGTCCCGGGGGCACATGCTGGCCGATGTCGTGGCGATCATTGGCACACTGGATATCGTGTTCGGGGAGATCGACCGCTGATGAGTTTTCGTAATGTACCCCTCGCCGTCATCCATGATCGCGACAAATCGGCCCTCTTCACTTCGGAGATTCGCGCGGCCATCGACGCCCTGATCGCGAAGTATCCGTCCGGCTGGAAACAATCGGCGGCGATGCCCGCCCTGACCCTCGTGCAGGACGCCAATGGCGGCTGGCTGACGCGCGAGTTGATGGACGATATCGCCGCTTATCTCGACATGCCCGAGGTCTCGGTCTATGAGGTCGCGACCTTTTACGGCATGTACGATCTGGAGCCCCAGGGGAAACACAAGGTCTGTGTCTGCAACAGCATTTCCTGTCTGCTGCGCGGCTCCGAGGACTTGATCCATCACGTCGAATCCAAGTATGGCGTGCATCCTGGCGAGACCACGGCGGATGGCCGCTTCACCTTCAAGGAGGTCGAGTGTCTGGGCGCCTGCCGCGATGCGCCGGCAGTGCTGGTGGACAAGACCTACCACGAGAATCTGTCCCCCGAGTCGCTGGACAAGCTGATCGACGGGTTGGAGTGAGATCATGGTCCAGAATCAGAATACGGTCTGCTTTCGCAACCTGCATCTCGCGGCGGATGTCCGTCACACCCTGGACGCCTATCGAGGCCTTGGCGGCTATGCGCAGTGGGAAAAGATCCTGCGCGACAAGCTCGATCCGAACCAGTTGATCGACGAAGTCAAGGCATCGAATCTGCGCGGGCGTGGTGGCGCGGGTTTCCCGACCGGGCTCAAGTGGAGCTTCATGCCGCGCACCGCGCCCGGTCAGAAATACATCGTCTGCAACTCCGACGAGGGCGAGCCGGGAACCTGCAAGGACCGCGACATCCTGCGCTACAACCCGCATCAGTTGATCGAGGGCATGGCGATCGCCGGCTACTGCATTGGCGCGACCGTCGGCTACAACTACATTCGCGGCGAATTTTACGAGCCCATCGAACGCTTCGAGGCCGCCATCCAGGAGGCTTACGCGGCGGGTCTGCTCGGCAAGGACATTCAAGGTTCCGGGGTCGATTTCGATCTCTACACGCACCTGGGCGCCGGCGCCTACATCTGCGGCGAGGAGACGGCACTGCTCGAATCCATCGAGGGCAAAAAGGGTCAGCCGCGCTTCAAGCCACCCTTTCCGGCTCAATACGGACTCTATGGCCGGCCCACGACCATCAACAACACCGAGACGCTCGCCTCGGTTCCGGTCATCCTGGAGAAGGGCGGCCAGTGGTTCCTGGAGCAGGGGCGTCCCAACAACGGCGGTCCCAAGCTGTTTTCGGTCAGCGGCCACGTCAACCGGCCTAACAATTTCGAGGTTCCGCTCGGAACTCCGTTCCGGGATCTGCTGGATCTTGCTGGTGGCGTTCTGGACGGTCGGGCGCTGAAGGCGGTGATTCCGGGCGGATCCTCGGTGCCGGTGGTGCCGGGCGAGATCATGATGGACGTCGACATGGATTACGACTGCATCGCCAAGGCGGGCTCCATGCTGGGTTCGGGCGCGGTCATCGTGATCGCCGAGGGCACCTGCATGGTCAAGCTGTTGCACAACCTGGCGCACTTTTATATGCACGAGTCCTGCGGTCAGTGTACTCCCTGTCGCGAAGGGACCGGCTGGCTCGCGCGGGTACTCAGCCGGATTCTGGACGGCAAGGGTCGCCCCGAGGATCTGGATCTGCTCGAAAGCGTGGCGGGTCGGATCGGCGGACGCACCATCTGTGCCTTGGGCGATGCGGCGGCGATGCCGGTGCAGAGCTTTCTCAAGCACTATCGGCACGAGTTTGCCTATCTGATCGAGCATGGCCGCGCGCTGGCGGCTTAGGAAAGACACACTCATGACGGATAAGATCACCATCGAGATCGACGGTCGCGCCTGCGAAGCGGCGCCGGGAGAGATGATCATCGCGGTCGCCGACCGCGTCGGTGTCTCCATTCCCCGGTTCTGCTATCACAAAAAGCTGTCCATCGCCGCGAATTGCCGGATGTGTCTGGTCGAGGCGGAGCAGGGCGGCCGCCCCCTTCCCAAGCCGGTGCCCGCCTGCGCGACCCCGGTTGGCAATGGCATGAAGGTCTGGACGCGCTCGCCGAAGGCGATCGAGGCCCAGCAGGGCACGATGGAGTTCCTGCTGATCAATCACCCGCTGGACTGTCCGATCTGCGATCAGGGCGGCGAGTGCGAGTTGCAAGATGTCGCCATGGGCTATGGCGACGATGTCTCCCGGTTCACCGAGCGCAAGCGGGTCGTCAAGGACGAGGACCTGGGGCCGCTGATCGCGACCGACATGACGCGCTGCATTCAATGTACGCGCTGCGTGCGCTTCTGCGCCGAAATCGCTGGTGTCCGCGAACTGGGCGCGACCGGTCGGGGCGAGGACATGCGGATCGGCACCTTCGTCGCCCATGCCGTCAGCCACGAACTCTCGGGTAATGTCATCGACCTGTGCCCGGTGGGCGCGCTGACCTCCAAGCCCTATCGATTTACCGCCCGCGCCTGGGAGCTAACCGGCGCCAACAGTATCGCGCCGCACGATGGCGTCGGCTCGAACCTGCGTCTGCATGTGCGCGGCCAGCGGGTCATGCGTGTGCACCCGAACGAGAACGAGGCGGTCAACGAGACCTGGATCTCGGATCGCGACCGCTACAGTTATGCCGGACTCAACGGCGACGACCGGCTGACGGCTCCCATGCTCAAACAGGATGGGGTCTGGCGCGAGGTCGATTGGTCGGATGCGCTGACCCTGGTCGCCGAGCGGCTCAAATCCGCCGAGGCCGCCGACATAGGCTGGCTCATGGCCCCCAATGCGACTCTGGAAGAATTCTATCTGGCCCAGCGCATCGCGCGCGATCTGGGTTGCCCGAATCTCGATCACCGTCTGCGTCAGCAGGATTTCAACGGCGACTCGGCCGATCCGCTCCTGCCCTGGCTGGGCGTGACGATTGCGGAACTGGAGGTTCAGCAGGGCATTCTGCTGATCGGAAGCGATTTCCGTCAGGAGCAGCCGCTTTTGGCGCACCGCGTCCGCAAGGCGGTTCTGGCGGGCGCTCAAGTGGTGTGCGTCAATCCGGTTCGGTTGGATCTGAATCATCCGGCCCGTCAGTTCGTTGGCACGCCGTCGGCGATGGTCGCGGATCTGGCCGCAATCGCCAAAACGCTGGAGGTATCCGGCTCGGGTGTGCTGAGAGATGTCATCTCGGCGAGCGAACCGACCGAAGAGCATACCGCCGCCGCAGCCTGTCTGAGTCAGGCCGGCCAGCAGGGGATCGGCTTGATTTTGCTTGGCGCACTCGCTGCGGCACATCCGGATTACTCGCTGCTCAAGGCGCTGGCCCATGCGATCGCCGATGCCGCTCACTGCCGGTTGGGCTATCTGCCAGCCTCCGCCAACAGCGTCGGCGCCTATCTGGCTGGAGCGCATCCGGATCGCCTGCCGGGTGCTCAACCGACCGATCAGCCAGGTTTGTCCGTTGCCGGAATGTTGACCGCTCCGCTCAAGACCTTGGTCCTTTGGGGCTTGGAGCCGGATCTCGACCTCGGCAATCCGGCCGGCGCCATGTTTGCCTGCTCCAAGGCCGATTTCGTGGTCGCCTGCTCGGCCTTCCGCTCGCCGTCGCTGGAGACGGCGGCCGATGTGCTACTACCCATCGGTGCCTTCGCCGAAACCTCGGGAACCTATGTGAATGCCAGTGGAACCTGGCAGCGCTTCCAAGGTGTCGTGCCGCCGCCGGGCGAGGCCCGTCCGGGCTGGAAGGTGCTGCGGGTGCTCGGCAATCTGCTGGATCTGAAAGGCTTCGATTATCGCGATGGGGCTCAGGTGCATGACGAACTCGCCGCGCTTTGTGGCGACAGCCAGTTCGACAATGCTCCACGCGGCAACTTCGAGGTGGCGGGTCAACCTGCCCAAGCGGATCTGACGCGCATCGGCGGCGTGCCCATGTATGCCACGGACCCGCTGGTTCGGCGCGCGCCCGCCCTTCAGCAGACGCAACTGCCGGGATCGGCCTTCGGTGTCTATCTGCATCCCGAGCAGGCCGCCCGCGAGGGACTCGCCGCCATGGATCTGGTCCTGGTGAAGCAGCCCGCGCCAAGCGATGTCGACGTGAGCGAGCGTGAGGTGCTGGCGCGCGTGTTCATCGACGAGCGGGTGCCGCCGGGTTGCGCCTGCATTCCCGCCGGTGTCGAGGGGAGCGCGGGGCTGGGCGATCAGATCGGCCCGATCAGCCTCGCGCGCATGACCGAACCGTCGACCACTGGCGAGCAGTGACGAGGCAACGATGATCGAACTTTGGAACGCACTCCCGCTGGTGATCCAGATCCTGCTCAAGATCGCCGCCATCGTCCTGCCCCTGCTGCTTTTGGTGGCCTATTACACCTATGCCGAGCGCAAGGTCATCGGCTACATCCAGGTCCGCATCGGTCCCAACCGCGTCGGCTGGCGTGGCTGGCTGCAGCCCATCGCGGATGCCGTCAAGCTGATGATGAAAGAGATCATCATCCCGACCAAGGCCGATAAGGTGCTGTTTCTGCTGGCGCCCATGATCGCCATCGCCCCGGCGCTGGCCGCCTGGGCCGTGTTCCCCTTCGATGAAGGTCTGGTGCTGGCCGATATCAACGCCGGTCTGCTCTATATCCTGGCGCTCACCTCGCTCGGGGTGTATGGCATCATCATCGCCGGCTGGTCCTCCAACTCCAAATACGCGCTGCTCGGTGCCATGCGTTCCGCCGCCCAGATCGTGGCCTACGAGATCGCCATGGGGTTCGCGCTGGTCGGGGTGCTGGTCGCGGCCGGGAGCCTCAATCTGGGCGATATCGTCAACGCGCAGTCGGGCAACATCCTCACCTGGTTCTGGCTGCCGCTGCTGCCGCTGTTTGGGGTCTATGTGATCTCCGGGGTCGCCGAAACCAACCGCGCGCCCTTCGACGTGGCGGAAGGCGAGTCCGAAATCGTCGCCGGTTTCCATGTGGAATATTCGGGCATGGCCTTCGCGATCTTCTTCCTGGCCGAATACGCCAACATGATCCTCATCTCGGCCCTGACCGCCCTGCTGTTCGCGGGCGGCTGGCTGTCGCCGCTGCCGCAGTCCTGGGTGGCTGGCGTCTTTCTGCTGGATGACGGATTCCACTGGCTGCTGCTGAAGACCTTCTTCTTCATGTTCCTCTTCCTGTGGTTCCGGGCAACCTTTCCCCGGTACCGCTATGACCAGATCATGCGCCTGGGTTGGAAGGTCTTTATTCCGATCACGATCGTCTGGATCCTGGTCGTGGCGCTGGCGGTGATTTACCGACTGCCGCCCTGGTGGTCCGCTTGAACCGGAGACAACCGATGCTGAAAGCCGCGCGCGACTATCTCCAGAGCCTGTTCATGATCGAGCTGTTCAAGGGGCTTTCCCTGACCGGCGGCTATCTGTTCAAGCGCAAATTCACCGTCCAGTATCCGGAGGAGAAGGCGCCGCTCTCGCCGCGCTTCCGCGGGCTGCACGCGCTGCGCCGCTATCCGAACGGCGAGGAACGCTGCATTGCCTGCAAGCTGTGCGAGGCGGTCTGTCCGGCGCTGGCCATTACCATCGAGTGCGAGCCGCGCGAGGATGGTTCGCGTCGCACCACGCGCTATGAGATCGATCTATTCAAGTGCATCTATTGCGGTTTCTGCGAGGAGTCCTGCCCGGTCGACTCCATTGTCGAGACCGGCATCTATGAATATCACTTCGAGAATCGCGGCGAGAACATCATGACCAAGGACAAGCTGCTCGCGATCGGGGATCAATACGAGGCCGAGATTGCCGCAGCCCGCGCGGCCGACGCGCCCTACCGCTAAACCGCGTCCCGGAGTGAAACACGATGCTTTCAGTGGATACTAACTCCTCAGCGACATCCGGACCTTGGCGCCAGACGCGGTTTAGATGATAAAAAGATGAAAAAATTGAATATTTTAAACCGCGTCAGCGGTGACGTTCATTGGTTCAAGTGAGCCTGCTCCAACTCACAACTACGCATATCACACTGGACGCGGTTTATGGGCTTTGAAAAATTTCTCTTTTATGTCTTCGCGCTCATCACCCTATGGGCCGCGGGGATGGTGATCACCCGGCGCAACCCGGTCCATGCGGTGCTCTTCCTGGTTCTGGCCTTTGTGACGAGCGCGGCGCTCTGGATCCTGCTGGAGGCCGAGTTCCTGGGGATCGTGCTGATCCTGGTCTATGTCGGCGCGGTCATGGTGCTGTTCCTGTTCGTGGTCATGATGCTCGATGTGGACATCGCGACCCTGCGGGCCGGGTTCATCCGCTATCTGCCGCTGGGCGCCCTGGTGACCGTGGTGATGGCCATCGAGATGTTTCTGGTCGTGGGGCCGGCGAATTTCGGTCTGGATGCCTTTCCAGCGCCCGCACCACTAGGCGCGGATGTCAGCAATACCCGCGAACTCGGACTGCTGCTCTATACGGTGTATCTCTATCCGGTCGAGATCGCCTCGGTGATTCTGCTGGTCGCCATTGTCGCCGCCATCCGACTGACGCTCCGTCATCGGCCCGACACCAAGTACATCGACCCCTCCCGCCAGGTCAGCGTCAAAAAGGGACCGGACCGGATTCGGATCGTCAAGATGGCCACGGAAGACCAGGTTCCGATGCCAGCCTTGGCGGGCGGCCACTCTCAGGATAAGGAAGAGACCGAATGATCGCACTCTCCGACTATCTGATCCTCGGCGGTTTTCTCTTCTCCATTGCCGTTGCCGGGATCTTTCTGAATCGTAAGAACGTCATCCTGCTCCTGATGTGCATCGAGCTGATGCTGCTGGCGGTCAACATGAACTTTGTCGCCTTCGCGCATTTTCTCGGCGACATGACCGGACAGGTCTTCGTCTTTTTCATCCTGACCGTCGCCGCTGCCGAGGCCGCCATCGGCTTGGCGATTCTGGTCGTGCTGTTTCGCAATCGGCAGACCATCAATGTCGAGGATCTGGATTCGCTGAAGGGGTGATGAAGAGATGGAAAACGTCTACCTGACCATTGTGCTCGCGCCACTCCTCGGCGCCATCGTTGCCGGTTTCCTCGGCGGCAAGATCGGGCGGCGCGCCTCGCATTCGGTGACGATCGCCGGCGTGGGCATCTCCACCGGACTCTCGCTCTGGGTGCTGTCGCGCTTCATCTGGCACGATCAGCCGGTGTTCAACGACACTGTCTATACCTGGATGGTCTCGGATGGCATCCGCTTCGAGGTCGGCTTCCTGGTCGACAAGCTCACGGTCCTGATGATGGCCACGGTGAGCTTCGTCTCGCTGATGGTGCACATCTACACCATCGGTTACATGGCCGATGACGAGCACAACTGGCCGCATGGCGCATTGACCGGCAAGAACAGCTATCAGCGTTTCTTCAGCTATATCTCGCTCTTCACCTTCTCGATGCTGATGCTGGTGATGTCGAACAACTTCATGCAGCTCTTCTTCGGCTGGGAGGCGGTGGGTCTGGTGTCCTATCTGCTGATCGGCTTCTGGTCGACCCGCGAGAGTGCCATCTTCGCCAACATGAAGGCGTTTCTGGTCAATCGGGTGGGCGACTTCGGGTTCATCCTCGGCATCGCCGCGGTCGGGATGTATTTCAATTCGATGGATTACGCCGAGGTTTTCGCGCGGGCGCCCGAACTGGCCGACACGCAGGTCGCGCTCTTCGGCGGCGTCTCGCTGATGACCCTGATCTGCGTGCTGCTGTTCATCGGCGCCATGGGCAAATCGGCCCAGGTGCCGCTGCATGTCTGGCTGCCGGATTCGATGGAAGGCCCGACCCCGATCTCGGCCCTGATCCATGCCGCGACCATGGTCACCGCCGGCGTTTTCATGGTGGCGCGCATGTCGCCGCTCTACGAACTTTCCGAGGCGGCGCTCAGCTTCGTGCTGATCATCGGCGCGACCACGGCCTTCTTCATGGGACTGATCGGACTGGTCCAGAACGACATCAAGCGGGTAGTCGCCTATTCGACCCTGTCCCAGCTCGGGTACATGGTCACCGCGCTGGGCGCCTCGGCCTACGCGGCGGGCATCTTCCATCTGATGACCCATGCCTTCTTCAAGGCGCTGCTGTTCCTGGCCGCGGGCTCGGTGATCATCGCGCTGCACCACAAGCAGGATATCCGTGACATGGGCGGTCTGCGCAAATACATGCCGATCACCTGGGTGACGGCGCTGCTGGGTTCGCTGGCGCTGATCGGTTTTCCCGGTTTCTCGGGCTTCTTTTCCAAGGATGCGATCATCGAGGCCGTGGGTGCCTCGCAACTCTTCGGCGCCGGTTATGCCTCGATCCTGCTGACCGTCGGCGTGCTGATCACCGCGCTCTACAGCTTCCGCATGTATTTCCTGGTCTTTCATGGCAAGGAGCGCATGGACGAACACACCAAACATCATGTGCACGAAACGCCCTGGGTGGTCACGATTCCGCTGATCCTGTTGGCGATTCCGTCGGTCTTCATCGGCTGGTATACCGTCGAGCCGCTCCTGGTGAACGATTGGTTTACCACGGGCGACTGGAGCCCCATCGTGGTCGCTCATGAACACGACACGTTGCACCATCTGCGCGAGCACTGGCATGGTCAGGCGGCCTTCGTCCAGCATGGTCTCGCCGCGCTGCCCTTCTTCCTGGCCATGACCGGGTTGGTGCTGGCGGCCGTCATCTGGTGGGGCGTCTTTGCGCTCAAACCACGCATCGACGAGCAGTTACAGGCATGGGGCGGACCCGTCACCCGGATCCTTCAAGACAAATATGGCTTCGACGACTTCAATCAGCGGGTCTTCGCCGGAGGGAGCCGCAACCTGGGCCGGGCGCTCTGGATGACCGGCGACCGGGCGGTGATCGACGGGGCGATCATTAACGGTTCGGCCCAGTGGGTCGCCCGCATGGCACAATCGGCGCGCCATCTGCAAACCGGCTTCCTCTACCATTACGCCATTGCGATGATCATCGGGCTGGTTGGCCTGCTGACGCTTTTCGTAACGCTCTGACGCGCACGGGAGACACCCTGAATGAATGAGTTCCCCCTGCTGACACTGGTCATCTGGCTGCCGATCATCGGCGGCGTGGTGGTCCTGGCGAGCGGCGATAAATCCGCGAATCTCTCCAAATGGATCGGGCTGACCTTCGCCGTACTGACCTTCCTGGTCAGCCTCGGACTCTGGATCGGTTTCGATTCGACCACGGCCCAGATGCAGTTCGTCGAACGCTCGGCCTGGATTCCAACCTTTAACGTCGAGTATTTCCTGGGCGTCGACGGCATCTCCATGCCGCTGATCATCCTCACGACCTTCATCACCATCTTCGTGATCGTCGCGGGCTGGGAGGTCATCACCTACAAGCCGTCGCAATACATGGCGGCCTTCCTGATCATGAATGGCATCATGGTCGGTGTCTTCTCGGCGCTGGACGCCATCCTCTTCTATGTCTTCTGGGAGGCGATGCTGATCCCGATGTTCATCATCATCGGGGTCTGGGGCGGACCGAACCGGGTCTACGCGACCATCAAGTTCTTCCTCTACACCTTCTTCGGCTCGGTCTTCATGCTGGTCGCGCTGATCTACCTGTATTTCCAGTCCGGTAGTTTCAGCATCCTGGACTTCCAGGGACTGCAACTCGGCATGACCGCGCAGATCCTCATCTTCATCGCCTTCCTGCTCGCCTTCGCGGTCAAGGTGCCCATGTTTCCGGTCCATACCTGGCTGCCGGATGCCCATGTCGAGGCGCCGACCGGCGGCTCGGTGATCCTGGCGGCGATCATGCTGAAGATCGGCGGTTACGGTTTCCTGCGCTTTTCGATGCCGATCACGCCGGACGCCAGCGCCTCGCTGGCCTGGCTGATCATTGCGCTGTCGCTGATCGCTATTCTCTACATCGGCTTCGTCGCGCTGGTGCAGCAGGACATGAAGAAGCTGATCGCCTATTCGTCGATCGCTCACATGGGCTTCGTGACGCTCGGTTTCTTCATCGTCTTCACCATCATCCAGAACCCGGCGCTATCCTCCGGATCGGTGATGGGGATCGAGGGCGGCATGGTGCAGATGATCTCGCACGGCTTCATCTCCGGCGCGCTCTTCCTCTGCGTGGGCGTGCTCTATGATCGGGTCCATTCGCGCGAGATCGCCGACTACGGCGGCGTGGTCAACACCATGCCCTGGTTCGGCGCCTTCATGGTTTTTTTTGCCATGTCCAACGCGGGTCTGCCGGGTACCTCCGGGTTTGTCGGCGAGTTCATGGTTATTCTGGCGACCTTCCGCGCCGACTTCTGGTGGGCGGTGCTGGCCGCGACCACGTTGATCCTGGCGGCGGCCTTTACCCTCTGGATGGTCAAGCGGGTCGTCTTTGGCGAGGTCAAGAACGACAAGGTCGCGGTCCTGCAGGATCTGAACGCCCGCGAGACCTTCAACCTGGGCGCGCTTGCCGCCGCCGTACTGGCGCTGGGTCTGTGGCCCGCGCCGCTGATGAACGTCATGCATGCGACGGTGGAGAATCTGGTCACTCAGGTCAGCGTCTGCAAGCTGCCCGCCGCCGAGAGCGCCGACTGCGTCCTGGCGCGGCCCGCGCCGATCGCCGAGCTGAACGGCAGGCCCGTGGCGGCGACGCACTAACTCCGGCACCGATGACTCAATAGAATTGGAAGATCCACATGCCATTTGACGCCGCCAATCTGCTGCCCATCCTGCCGGAGATCGCCATCCTGATCACCGCCTGCGTGGTGCTCGTGGTCGATCTCTATCTGAAGGAAAAGGACAAGGGCTTCAATCACACCCTGAGCCTGCTCGGCCTGGTGGTCGCGATCGCGCTGACCGGCGCCGTCGGCGGTGGCGAACGCCAGATTTTCTTCGACGGGAATCTGGTCCGGGACGCCATGAGCGACCTGCTCAAGGGCGCGATCCTGCTGGTCAGTCTGTTTGCCTTTATCTATGCGCGCCCCTGGCTCAAGGATCGCGGCATGCTGGTCGGGGAATTCTATGTCCTCGGTCTGCTGGCGGTCCTCGGGATGCTGATCATGGTGTCGGCCAACAGCTTCCTGACCATCTATCTCGGGCTCGAACTCCAGGCACTCTGTCTCTACGCGCTGGTCGCCTTCGATCGCGATTCCAAACAGGGCGCCGAGGCCGCCATGAAATATTTCGTGCTGGGCGCCCTAGGCTCCGGCATGCTGCTCTACGGCATTTCCATGATTTATGGCGCCACCGGTTCCATCGAGTTCGGTCCGGTGGCCCAGGCCGTCGCCGAGCAGGGTATCTCGAACAAGGTGCTGGTGTTTGGAATCGTCTTCCTGGTGATCGGCATCGGCTTCAAATTCGGCGCCGTGCCGTTTCACATGTGGGTGCCGGATATCTACGAAGGCGCGCCGACGCCCGCCGTGCTGATCCTCGGTAGCGCCCCGAAGATTGCCGCCTTTGCGCTGGCAATCCGCATGCTGGCCGATGGCCTGCAGGGTCTGCTGGCCGACTGGCAGGGGATGCTGATCATCCTGGCTGTCCTCTCGATGGGCCTGGGCAATCTGGTCGCCATCGCGCAAACGAACATCAAGCGCATGCTGGCCTATTCGACCATCTCGCATGTCGGCTTCATCTTTCTCGGTCTGCTCGCCGGCTCCGCCCAGGGCTATGCGTCCGCCATGTTCTACGCCATCGTCTATGCGGTCATGGCCGCCGGCGCCTTCGGGATTCTGCTCATTCTCAGCCGCGAAGGTTTCGATGCCGAGAATCTGGACGACCTCAAGGGTCTCAACGATCGCGATCCCTGGTACGCGGCAATGATGGCGATCATCATGTTCTCCATGGCCGGGGTTCCGCCGACAGTCGGCTTCATGGCCAAACTGCTGGTGCTGGAGTCCGTGATCCGCCTCGATCTGGTCTGGCTGGCCTTGTTGGCCGTGGCCTTCTCCATCATCGGTGCCTTTTACTATCTGCGCGTGGTCAAGTTTATCTATTTTGATCGTCCGGCGCTAAACGCACCCGTGCTCGTCACGACCGGTGGCGTGCGGGCGGCCATGACGCTCAACGGCCTGGCCCTGCTTGCGCTCGGTCTGTTTCCAGCCGCGCTGCTATCGCTCTGCCAAGCCGCTTTTGTCTGACTGCCGAGGACGTTCAGCGGTTGTCTCGACAGGGTCGCGCAAGCTACCATGCCAGCTTGCATCCAATGAACGGGTCGACTGGAGTTGAAGCATGTTTCGCGGCAGCATCGTTGCGCTTATAACGCCCATGCATTCGGATGGCGGGGTCGATGATGCCAGCCTGCGACGTTTGGTCGATTTCCATATCGCTGGCGGAACCACGGCCATCGTCGCGGTCGGCACGACCGGCGAGTCGGCGACTCTGGACGAAAACGAACATTGCGAGGTCATCCGTCGCACGGTGGAATTCGCGGCCGGACGGATTCCGGTGATTGCGGGAACGGGCGCGAATTCGACCCGCGAGGCCATCACCCTGACCCGTTGCGCCCGGGATGTCGGCGCTGCTGCCGCGCTGCTGGTTACGCCGTATTACAACAAGCCGACGCAGGAAGGTCTCTACCTGCATTACAAGGCGGTGGCCGAGGCAGTGGATCTTCCGCAGATTCTCTACAACGTACCGGGGCGTACCGCCTGCGACATGCTCCCCGAAACAGTCGCCCGGCTGGCGCCGATCGAGAACATTATCGGCATGAAGGAAGCCACCGGAGATCTCGCGCGGGTTGCCCGGCTGCGTCAGGATTGCGGGGGCGATTTTTTGCTTTACAGCGGCGACGACGCGAGCGGCTGCGAATTCATGCTGTTGGGCGGAGATGGCGTCATCTCGGTCACCTCCAACCTGGCGCCACGCCAGATGCAATCCATGTGCGAGGCCGCCTTGAGCGGCGATCGTGAAGGGGCGCATGCACTCAACCAGCCGCTCGATGCGCTGCACCATGAGTTGTTCGTGCAGTCCAATCCCATCCCCGTCAAATGGGCGACCGCCGAAATGGGGCTGTGCGCGCGGGGAATTCGTCTGCCACTCACCTGGCTTTCCGAGGAATATCATGCGCGTGTCCGCCATGCCATGGAACTGGCCGGCCTTGTTTGAGGCATCCACGGTCCAGCCTCTTCACATCGCGTCGTCACATGATGACCGCACTGACCGAGAGTTCCAGACATTGATTTCAGGTTTTAAGCTTGTCGGTGCGATTACCCTGTTGATCGTACTTTCCCAACTGATTGGCTGTAGCTCGCTCGGTCTCGACGAGGCGATCCCGGATCAGCGGCTTGTTTACAAGAAGCAACGCGAGGCTGGCCTAAATCTTGAGATTCCACCGGATCTCACTGGCAGTAATTTCGATGACGCCCTGGATATCCCTTCCGGTGGCGGGGCGGCGACGTTCTCGGAGTACACAGGAAGTCGCGCGCAACGTCAGCAGATCGCCTCGAATGGCGACGTCCTGCCTGCGGTGTCGAACATCGAACTCAAGCGCACCGGCAATGAGCGCTGGTTGGCGGTCCAGGCACCCCCACAGCAGGTTTGGCCTAAAGTGATCGCCTTCTGGCGCGAGCAGGGCATCTTGCTGGTGGAACAGGATCCAGCCGTGGGGGTGATGCGAACCGACTGGCTCGATAATCGCGCGGAAATCCGGCAGGATTTTTTGACCCGCATGGCGGGAAAATTGATCGAAGGCGTCTACGCGACCTCGACCCGCGATCAATACAGTCTGCGTATCGAAGAGGGGACGAGCGCGGGAACCACGGACATTCATCTGACCCACCGGGGGATGGAAGAGAAACTGGTGACCAACGCGATTGGCGACGGAAGTCGGACCATCTGGGAGCCGAGTGGCACCGATTCGGCCAAGGAGGCCGAGATGCTCCGGCGTCTGATGGTCTTTATGGGCGCAGCAAAAGCAAGTGTCGCTGTGAGTGCTGATCCTTCCAGCGCTCCAGCCCAGGGTCCAAGGTCGCGTCTGTTGACCGAAGGCGGCGCTCAAGTCCTGCTGATTCCGGAAGAGTTCCGTCGGGCATGGCGTCTGACCGGATCCGCCCTGGATCGAGCGGGCTTTGCGGTCGAGGACCGTGATCAGAGTAGCGGTCTTTTCTATGTGCGTTATGCGGGCAAGGACAATGCCGAGCGGTCGGACGGTAAAAAACCGGGCTTAGGCTCGCGACTTGCGTTCTGGCGCAAGAACGAGATCGATCCCGTCAAGCAGTATCGGATTCAGGTGGTCGGCAAGGACACCGAATCGCGAGTCAGCGTGCTTGATGCAACTGGGAAGCCAGATCAATCGGAGAGCGGTCGGCGGATTCTCACGCTGATGCAGGAGCAGATGCGTTAAACCGCGTCCTGTCTGGACGCGGTTGAAATCGCTTAATCCTCCAGCAGCCACCCTTGCAGTGCGTCAATCAGTGACTTAGCTTGCGCGCGGCTGGAAATATTAAATTTCGATTGCTGGCGATACTCGCCATTGCGTTTTTGATAACGTCGGATGGTGTATTTTTCGGGGCCGTAGTCCTCCTTGGCTCGGTCCCAATCCTGATAACGGAAGATAATGGTCGTCCAGCTTCCCTTGGAGAGAATCACTTTCCCCAGTTCCCTGGTGGTTTCGATGCCGTCTTCCGAATAGCTGACGGTCAGGTCTTCGAGCTTCTCGCTCATTCTAGCTTCCCCTGGGTCTTGACTGACTGATTGGGGCCGGGACTGATTCCGGCGTGTGAGTGGTGGCGCGCGCGCCGTTACGGATCAATAATTCGACGATATTCTTTGAGTACCGGCCTATGTCTTTTGATTGGGCGATATCCAATGGCAAACGGCCGTTGGCATCCGCTTGGTTCACCTCGGCACCGTATCCGATCAGTCGCGAAACAGTACCAAGGTGGCCCTCTGAGATCGCGATATGCAGTAGAGTCTCGCCTTTTGCATCGGGTTGATCGACCTTCGCTCCACGGCGGAACAGGAATTCAAAGACATCCCGATCCGAGTTGCCGTCCCGCGCCAGGGTAAAAAACATGTCTTGCGGGTTTAGGGGCGTTCCCTGTTCAACCAGCATCTGCGCGACCTGAGTCTTGCCGTTTTCAAGCGCGACCTCCAGCGGCGTTTTACCACTGCGGTTCAACACGCCTGGGTCCGCGCCATGCGTGACCAGTTCGCGGGCGATCGTCACATGGCCATTCCGTGCCGCGACATGGAGCGGGAAATCTCCGCTGAGATCCGCGAGATTGACATTCGTTTTCCAATACAGATGACGCTTGACCTGATCCAGATCGCTGCTGCCGACGGCACGCTCAAGGTTCATGGTTGGGCGGCTCGGCTCCTGGCAACCGGCGAGTGCGGCGGCCATCAACAGGAGCACGGCAGGCAGTGGGCGATACATGTTCGGGTGACTGAGTTCACGGCTGGTCCTGGCAACAGAGTTGATGTTAAGGCCGTGTGTTGGTCAGTTGCAACTGATCGGGATGCACCTCGTCAGTCGGCTGCTTCCGTCGATTTGCCGTGTTATCGTATGCGCCATGCTCTGGAAACTGCTGTTAACCTTCGCTGTGATCCTCGGTGCCTATGGCATCATCCGCGCGCGTATCCGGTCTGACCGTGTTGCTCGGGGGTTGGAGCCGCCAAGGCCGCCGCTGTTCCCGCCTGGGTTGATTCGACTCGCCCTGTCAGCGGTCCTGACCTTGATGGTCGTCGGCAGCTCCTTGCATCTGTATACGGGATGGCAGCGTGAACACGAGGTCGTTCTGGTGCAGGTCGTCAACGCCAATACTGGTCAGGTGATGTCTTTCGAGGCGCTCTGGGGGAGCGTGGATGACCGGCGCTTCCAGACCATCGATGGTCGGGAGATTCGTCTCGCCGATGTGGAAAGGATGATCGTTGTGCCGAAACCGCGTTCTGATTGATTGGCATCGTGGCGAGTCGCCGCAGTCTCGCGGCGGCTCGATGACGATCGACGTGATGCGGTTTACTGGGCCGCCGCGCTGTCGGGCTGTTCCTTAAGATTCTCGATAATGTCGATATCCTCCAATTCAGCCACGCGCTCCGGTGAATAGCCGAGTTGCCTGAAATTCATAATGCCATCCGGCGAGTGACACTCGATGCAGTCGCGGCCTTTACCCTGGATGCCGTGGTTGACCATCAGCGTACCCATCTGGCGCATCCAGTGCGGTTCGACATTTTCTAGCCGTCCATCGACCAGCGGATAGACCGTTTTCCAGCCCTCGGTGATGCCGAAATAGGACATGAACTCATCCATCATGTAGAGCTTGAACGGCTCCTGATACATGCGTTGCACGATGGGGTCCGCAATGGCTTTCTTGACCGATGCGGGCGTATCGCCGGTTTCATAATAGCTGGCGTAGTCGAACGGCAGGATCATGGCCCCGAACGGCCCCTGATTCGACATGTCCTCGAACATCATGGCGTTGAAAAGTTTGAACGGATAGATCCGACTCTCGCCCTGGCTCATCACCGCGCGCAGGTTATTCTGGATCATCGCCTCGCGCTTGGCGAGCATTTCCGGGGAAAGCTGCGAGAGTGGATCGGTTGCCATCCGGACATAGGCATCGACATCGATCTCTGGATACTGCTGTTTGAGTTCGGTGGCCTTGCTCCGCACAGCGGCGATCATTTCGGGATCATCGATGCGCGCGACCTGCTGCATCAGCGGATTGTAAGTATCCGAACCGTTCGGATTGTTGCCGAGCGCATTGGCCAGGAAGGTTCCGTTGCCGTTGAACCAGAGGAAGGTGAAACCCTTGCCGGGCTTGCCTGACCGATAGATGTCGGTTGGTTCAAACAGACCTTCGTCGGAATCCCAAGTCGGGTGCACCCAATCGCGCAGAACCACATTTTCGGCTTCCAACTCCTTGATGTGGCAGGTTTCGCAGGCCAGACGCGCGATATGGCCATTGAGCAGCGCCTTGTGCTCGGACTGGTTGTGCGGTGCCTGGGTGTGGCAGCTCTCGCAGGTGACATCTTTGGTCGGGATGTCGTTGGCGACCAAGTCCACACCCTTCCGGCCACGGGGGATCTTGTGTCCCTCGGGGACGTGACAGTCGGTACATTGGATGCCCGACGCTGCATGCGTGTCGTCGTGTGGACTGAATGGATTGCCGCGTTTCGCGCCCCGGTGGAGGATGCGCTGATTGATATGTCCGAGTGACCGCGCGGCTTCATTGTGGAGATAGGCGTCGCCGCCCATGTTGTGCTGATGGCAGCGCAGACAGGTCTCGGAGCTGATCGGCCCGACCGTCAGCGCGGCGCGCAGACTGCGATCCTGATTCCAGCGCAGCCCTTTGTCATCCTGGATCACATGACGCTCATTCATGTCGTAATCGGTGGAATGACAGATCAGGCAGTCGATGCCCTCCTTGGCCTCCGAGGGGACATCGCCGATCGGCATCATCTTCTCGGTGGCGGGCTGATAGTTGCCGCCGATATGACATTGACCGCAGCCCTCGCTGCGCATCGTCACCTCGCCTTCGCCATGCTCCGGGCGGCTCGCGACCAGGGCGGCCCAGCCCGTCCAGGTGAAACTCCCCGGAATCCCGCAGGCGCGGTTGATCTTGCCGACCGGAATCTTGTGCGGACCGCTGTTGACCTGGCGCCCGTCATAGCCATAGGTGGAAAAACCGCCCGATTCGCTTTGAAATTTGAAATGAACCGAATTGACGATGTCGCCAAGCGTATCGACATTCTTGACGGTTCCATCGCCGTGCGTGACCTGGATCGTGGCATGGCAATGCAGACAGGTCTGCGGGCCTTCGTAACGATGGATGCCGGCTTCGCGGAAATACTTGATGTGCGATGGCTCGGTATCGCGGATGAAGGACTCCGTGTTCATCAGCATCTCGATCTTGACCTGGCGCGCGAATGGCTCCTGATCGGTGTCGACAATCGCCGCAGCCTTGCGCTGGCGCGCATTCGTGCTGAGTTCCTGGGCCAGCGCCTCGAATTCTGTCTTGGTCAATGCCGTGCTGCTGGCATAGGTCAGCGGGGCGTTGGTTTTGCCGACATAGGACTCGAAGGCGAGCGGATAGAGCACCTTGTAGGCGACCGTCAGTCCGATCAGGACGAGCACGGTGACGATGAGCCGACGTTTCGCGGTCGGGGAAAGCGGTTTCAGAGCAATGCGTTTCATCGGTCTAACCCTTGGGGTTATCGAACAAGACAGTGATGCGTCGGCGTGCGCACGCTTATCCCTGTGTTTCCGAGCGTGGTTGCGTCTCCAGGTCGGGCTCCCGGTGCCAGCCCGTGATCATCGCGCGCAGATTCGATGTCAGGGTCTCGCCCGTGGTGATGATATAGAGATGCACCAGGACGAAGAGTGCCAGAAAATAGGCGACCGTGAGGTGCGTCATGGCCACGACCCAGACACTCCCGAGGCCGAACAGCGTCTCCGGGAGATAGATCGAGAACAAAAAGGCCCAGCCGCTCAGGATCAACACCGGCATCAGCAGATACATGACGCCTAGATAGCTGAGTTGTTGCAGCGTGTTGAGCTTCATCTCGGCGCTCGGATGAAAGGGATGTGGCTCGTTTTGGAAGATGCCGTAGCCGTAGTAGCGCATCTGCGAGAACAGCCGTTGGAAAAAGCCGCGCAAGCGCACCCGATAATGGCGTCCGTTGTCGGTCACCAGATTGCCAATGACAAAGCCGATCCAACCGATGGTCACCAGAATGCCGGCGACATTATGGATCGGGCGGGCGATCTCGAAATTCAGCAGCCATCCAGCGCCGGCAAAGTGCATGCTGGCTCCGGACAGGATCAGCACCAGAAACAGCAGCGCATTGAGCCAATGCCAGGCGCGCACCCAACCCGAATAGAGATACAGCGCGTTCATTCTGGTTTCCCCTTGGTCCGTTGGTAGGCTTTGTAACGCCCGAAGCCATGCGCGGCCAACACCAGCAGCGTTAGACCAGTGACGATCAGGCCGAGGAGGTCGAGCGTGGCGTTACGGCTCATGCCGACCACATAGGCATCGTTGAAGACCGCCTTGTTGAGCCAGCCTTTGGTCGCCAGATCTTCTTCCGACCGATATTGATAGAGTCGGTTCAGCAGACTGGACTCCCGGGAGTGACAGTTGACGCAGTCCCGGTTGCTGTCTTCCGCCTTCAAAACCTGATGCGAGACCGTTTTCCCATTGTCCGATAAGGGTGTGTGACAGTCGAGACAGCGCACGGCATTCCAATGTTTTTCCCGGTTGGGTAGCCAGGCATGCGGGTCGCTCAGTGGATCGCGCACCTTCTCGTGGCAGGACAGACAGACCTGGTTATCGTCGCGGACGATGGCCGCAATTTCCTCGCCGACCTGTGAGGCGCGGAAGCCATGCGGATCGTGGCAGGAATGGCAACTGAATCCCTCGGCCTCGGCGGAGTCGGATGTCGCGTGGACGCTCTCGGCATATTCGGCATCGATCGACTTGAAGCGCGCGATGTTGTCCTTCGTATCGTCCTTCGTATCGTCCTTCGTATCGTCTTTCTCATGACAACCGACACAGGAGAGTGTCTCGTTCGCGGCGTCCGCTGGGTGCGGATAACGGCCGAAGTCCCCCTCATGGCAATCGATGCAGTCGATTTCTCCGTGAACCGAATGCGACAGCGCATGCGGGTTGACCGCGAGATCGACAATGTCGCCCGTTCCTGGGTCGCGATAGGCCAGCGTCGCCATGGCATGACAACGCAGACAGGACTTATTCTCGGTTGCCGGCGACCCGCTCGCGGCGGGGGTCGCCACGGCGATGAGTGTCAGTAACAGCGCCCCACTCAAGGCAAGGTTTGTCAAAAAAAAACCGCCCTGGGTTGGAGGTTGGGATTGCGCATGCTGGTTAGATTCGCGGACAGGTTCGTCATCGCAGGTTAGTCACCGCAAGTTGTACATCGGGTTCACGACCGCGGAAAGCCCGGTTGGTTGCCATGGCGTCCCGGTCAGTCTGGCAGTAGGGTTCGCTGCTCTCGGCTCGGCTCTCAATTCACCATGGAGACCAAAAGGACGCAGTGACAATCATCATTGATGGACCATGAAGAGATCAATTTAAATCGGCGTTAATGATAATTGACCGAAAAGCTCGGCCAAATAGAACAGTATTCCATTCAGTCTTTATCCGCAGTATTTCATTCGGTTTCTCGCCGCCCCACCGCACGTCGTGTCGCTCCTTTGATCAGGCTCACACATTGAGCCGTCGATGATTAGACAATTTAAGAAATTGGGCTTATAACTATTCTAGTACATAAGAATATTATTACTAACTTTGAAACTAGGCCCGGTGTCGATCCGCAGGCTCGGATCGACCATCAGAATCCAGATGGCGCTCCTGGCGGCAAGGCGGTATCCATGAAAGAAGTTGACACTTTTCCGAATGAAACGGCCATTGGACCTTACCTGGCGGATCAGTTGGATATCCGGGGGATCAGTCGGCGCGGTTTCCTCAAGTTCACCCTTGGGATCACCGCCGCCATGGGGCTGCCATTCGGCATGTCCGGGCAGGTTCTTGCGGCCCTGGAGCAGAGCCAGGCGCGCCCGACCGTGATCTGGCTGCATTTCCAGGAATGCACGGGCTGCACCGAATCCCTGCTGCGCGCCACGCATCCCGCCGTCGAGACGCTGATTCTGGATCTGATCTCGCTGGATTATTCGGAGACCCTGATGGCCGCCGCCGGTCATCAGGCCGAGCAGGCGCTGCACGAGTCACTGGAAAAGAACAAGGGCCAGTTCATCCTGGTCGTCGAGGGCTCGGTGCCCATGCGCGACGGTGGCATCTACTGCAAGATCGGGCGCAAGACGCCGCAGCAGTTGTTGCACGAAATCGCGCCGCATGCCGTGGCGGCGGTCGCGATCGGTTCCTGCGCCTCCTGGGGCGGGGTGCAGAGCGCCGCGCCGAATCCCACCGAGGCGGTCGGCCTGCAGGAAGCCCTGACGCGCGAAGGCATCGTCAAGGCCGATGGCACCGCGCTGCCCGTCATCAATCTGCCCGGCTGTCCCGCCTCGCCCTACAACCTGCTGTCGACCGTGCTCTATTACCTGACCCTCAAGAAACTGCCCGAGGTCGATGCCAAGGGTCGCCCGACCTTCGCCTATGGGCGCCTGATCCACGACAACTGCGAACGCCGGCCGCATTTCGACGCCGCCCGCTTTGCCGAGCAGTTCGGCGACGAAGGCCATCGTCAGGGCTGGTGTCTCTACAAGCTCGGGTGCAAGGGGCCAGAGACCTATGCCAATTGTCCCGCCATCGAGTTCGGCGATGTCGGTGCCAATACCTGGCCGGTCGGGATCGGCCATCCCTGTTTCGGCTGCGCCGAGCAGGGCGTCGGCTTCCACAAGGCATTGCACGAACAGTCGGATGTCGAGTCGGTGAGGCCGCCGTCGTTGTTCCCGGAGATCTTTACCGAGCATGCGGGAGGTGTCACCGCTGGCGCGGCGGCGGTTGCCGGAGCGATTGGCGGCGGAGCGATGGTGTACGCCCTGGGTGCCCACAAGCAACTCAAGCAGCTTGAGACCGAGACTGCATCCTCGACCGAATCCAAGACCGAAGAGGAGGGAAACCAATGAACATCGATCGTCGCGAGTTTTTCAAGGTCGTGTTCGCTGGTGCCGCGACGGCATTGACCGCTCCCACGGCCCAGGCGCGACCGCCCAGGGAACTGTCGCCCGATGCCGTCGGAATTCTCTATGACGCCACGCTCTGCATCGGCTGCAAAGCCTGCGAGGTCGGCTGCAAGGAGGCCAACGCGAAACCCATGGCCCATGACACCCCGCTCGAACAGGCCCACGGCGTCAGCGGCGTGTGGGATGCCGATAACGACCTCGGCAGCCGGACGCTGAATAAGATCAAGGTCTACACCAACGGTACAGCCGAGGTGAAGGACCGCGAGCTGGATGGCTTCAGCTTCGTCAAGCGCAACTGCATGCATTGCGTCGACCCCAATTGCGTCTCGGCCTGCCCGGTCAGCGCCCTGACCAAGGATCCGGTGACCGGCGCCGTGCGCTATAACCCCGATGCCTGTATCGGCTGCCGTTACTGTCAGTTAGCCTGTCCGTTCAATATCCCGAAATTCGAATACGACAAGCCGTTTCCGAAGATCGTCAAATGCGAGATGTGTTCCGATCGTCTCGCGGAAGGTGCGATTCCGGCCTGCTGCGAGGCCTGCCCGACCGGTGCCAGTCTCTTCGGGCGCGTGTCCGACCTGCTGAACGAAGGCCATCGCCGCCTGACGTTCCAACCCGGCGAACGGCAGGACTATCCCGTCAACCGTCTGGATGGCGGCGCGACTCGGACCGCCGAGGTCGCCGCGTATTACCCCAAAATCTATGGCGAAACCGAAACCGGTGGTACCCAATCCCTGCTGATGGCGGCGGTCCCCTTCGAGAAACTGGGGTTCCCGGCGCTCGGCGATGAGTCGCGCGCCCAACTGTCGGAGACCATCCAGCACACTCTCTATCAGGGCATGATGGCGCCGACCGTCCTCTTGGGCGGACTGGTCTATGCCGCCTATCGGCATACCCACGAGGAACGGGAAGATCCGACCGCGGAGCAGGACAAGGATCAGGCCGAAGCCAAGGCGGAGGCGCGCCGCCATGACTGAAGTCTATCGGCCCATCGGCGGCAAACTGCTGACCAGACAGTTCTATTTCATGGGCGTTCTGGCGCTGATCGCCGGCTATTTCATTATTCGCCGGTTCATCTTCGGCATCGGCGATGTCTCCAATCTCAGCGATGGCTATCCCTGGGGAATGTGGATCACCTATGACGTGGTCACTGGTACGGCCATCGCTTGCGGCGGTTATGCGATGGCCCTGCTGGTCTATGTGTTCAATCGCGGCCAATTCCACCCCATCATTCGGGTCGCGCTCCTGACCAGTGTTTTTGGCTATACCCTGGCGGGCATCTCAATCGTTATCGATGTCGGTCGCTATTGGCAGCTCTATAACGTCTTTCTGCCGCAATACGCGAATCTCAATTCGGTGATGCTCGAAGTCGCCTTTTGCGTGACGCTCTATACGCTGGTCCTCTGGATCGAATTCTCCCCAGCCATTCTGGAGGCGATGAAAGCCAATCGGCTGCTGCGTCAACTGCGCCATGTCCTCTTCTTTTTCATTGGACTGGGCATTCTGCTGCCGACGATGCACCAATCCTCGCTCGGCTCGCTGTTGATTATTGCTGGCGACAAGGTCCATCCGCTCTGGCAGACCAACATCATTCCGCTGCTCTTTCTGATCACGGCCATCGCCATGGGCTATGGCATGGTGGTCTTCGAGTCGCTTTATGCCTCGGTCAATCTCAAGCGCGAACTCGAATCCGACATGCTGTCCCGGATTGGTGCCGTCATTCCCTGGCTGCTGCTGCTGTATCTGGTTCTGCGGATCGGCGATCTCGTCATGACGGGCAATCTCGCGGCACTGACGCGCTCGGGATCGGAGCCATTCCTCTTCGCGGCTGAAATAGCGATGTTTCTCTTCGCTATCGTCACGCTGCTCAACCGCAGTCTGCGCGAGCGTCCAACGGTTCTGTTCTGGAGTGCGCTCGCCGTGGTGCTGGGCGGGGCGCTCTATCGCTTCGACGCCTTCATGATTGCCTATAACCCTGGGCCGGGTTGGTACTATTTCCCTGGCGTCGGCGAAATGCTGATTACGCTCGGCATCGTGGCGATCGAGATCATGGCGTATCTCTTCTTTGTCAAAAAGACGCCGGTGTTGACCGTCGGGCATGCGAAATTAGAGGGGCGCGGGTAAGATGACAACGAAACGAATTTGCGTGGATCCAGTCACCCGCATCGAGGGTCATTTGCGGATCGATTGCGATATCAAGGATGGCAAGGTCGTCGACGCTTGGTCGAGCGGGCAGATGTGGCGCGGCATCGAGACCATTCTGATCGGACGCGACCCGCGCGACGCCTGGCTGTATACGCAACGCATCTGCGGCGTCTGTACGACGGTGCATGCCATCGCCTCGGTGCGCGCGGTCGAGGATGCGCTCAAGCTCGAAATCCCATTGAACGCGCAATTGATCCGCAACCTGATCGTGGCCGCGCACGGCATCCATGATCATATCGTCCATTTCTATCATCTGTCCGCGCTCGATTGGGTCGACGTGGTCTCGGCCCTGAGCGCCGACCCGATGGCGACCGAGAAGCTGGCGCAGAGCCTATCGGATTGGCCCAACAACAACGCGCGCCATTTCGCCGAGGTGCAGGCACGGGTCAAGAAGCTGGTCGAGAGCGGTCAACTCGGCATCTTCGCCTATGGCTATTGGGGCCACAAAGCCATGAAGCTGCCGCCCGAGGCCAATCTGATGGCGGTCTCCCATTATCTCGAAGCGATGGACTATCAACGCAAGTCCAATCAGATCACCGCGATCCTGGGCGGCAAGACACCGCATATCCAAAACCTGGCCGTCGGCGGCGTGGCGAACGCCATCAACCCCGACGATCAGTCGGCGCTAAACATGGAGCGCCTCGCCTATATCAAGACCTTGATGGACGAGTTGGAAGGCTTCATTCGTCGAGTCTATCTGCCCGACCTCATCGCCATCGCCGCGCTCTATGCCGATTGGCTGCCCTATGGCGCGGGCGTGATGAATTATCTCTCGGTACCCGATTTCCCGCGCGATACCAAGGGAACCGATTTCGGCATGCCCGGCGGCTATATTCCGGGGGCGGACCTCAGTCAATTCCATGCCATCAACCACTTCGGCGATCCCTATTTCGAGCAAAACGTCAAGGAGAGCATCAAGCACAGTTGGTACAAGGGCGACTGGACTCGCTCGCCCTATGAAGGCGAAACCGATCCCGACTACACCGACTTCAATGAAGACGCCGCCTATTCCTGGGTCAAGTCGCCGTCATTTCTCAATGAGCCGGCGCAGGTCGGACCGCTCGCCAACGTGCTGGCGATGGTTGCCGCCGGACACGAGGGAACCATCGGCTATCTCAATCACGCGCTGGAGCGCATCGGCGCACTGACCGGCGGCCAGGTGCCGATGACCGCCCTGCATTCCACCCTTGGCCGTCATCTGGCCCGCTGCGTGCGCACCCAGGTGCTCTACGACATGATGGTCGAAAACTATCATGCGCTGGTCGCCAACATCGCCAGCGGCGACACCACCAGCTTCAATCCGCCCACCTTCCCCAAGGGCGAGATCATGGGCTATGGCTTCCACGAGGCACCGCGCGGCGTACTCTCGCACTGGGTCGTGATCGAAAACGGCAAGATCAAGAACTATCAGGCCGTGGTGCCCTCGACCTGGAACGCCGGACCGCGTAATCAGAACGACGCGCGCGGCCCCTATGAGGCTTCGCTGATCGACAATCCCATCCTGGAAGAAGACCGTCCGCTGGAGGTGCTGCGCACCGTGCATTCGTTCGACCCCTGTCTGGCCTGCGCCATCCATCTGCATGATAACGAACGCAGTCACATCGTCCGTGTCAATACCTTCTGACGCAGCGGGCACCGACCTGTCCGATGTGCTGCTGATCGGCTGGGGCAATCTGCTATTGGGCGACGAGGGCGTGGGCGTCCACGTCCTGCGTCGACTCGAAGCCGACTATCGGTTCGAGCCCGCCATCGCGCTGGTCGATGGCGGCACCTCCGGCATGGATCTGCTACCGCTGTTCGCCGACTACCGGCGCATCCTGATGATCGACGCCATCGCGCTCGACCGCCCGCCCGGCTCGATCGCCGTGATCCGCGACGAGGAGATCCGGGCGGTCCTGTCCGAAAAGCTCTCGGTGCATCATCTGGGTGTCACCGACGTGCTGGCGATGACCAAGCTGCTCGATTATCCGCCGAGCGAAATCGTCCTGATCGGCATCGTCCCCGAGCGGATGGAGCTGGATCTTGAGTTGTCAGCGACCGTTGCCGACGCGCTCCCCCAGGTGATCGAAAGGGTCGGCGCGCTTCTGTGGGACTGGGGCGTCCGCCTTCTGGAGCGGTAGCGTTAGGATCGCCCGAGCGCCGACGGCTCCACCTTCATCCCCGATCATGCCCCGCTGATTCGCTTGTCGGAGAAAAGTACCGGGCTTTGTCGGGTCGCTTTAACGAAGCGACACCGCGCTTGTGGGTCGCCGCATGTACGCTAGGGCGTGTCGTGTCGACGGGGGCGAAGGCCTGCGGATTGTCGCGCATAACCATCAATTGTCTAGGTTATTCGTGCTAGCCGCCGAGAAGGATAGGTGTACAAATGGCTCCGTATCGCCTGCTCTCGCTCTTAATTCTCCTCGTTTACTTGCTCGTTGCGAGCCTCGCCACGGCCGCGGCCGACCTGTCCGAGATCCAGGCCCGAGGCGAGCTACGCCACCTGGGTATCCGCTATGTTAACTTCGTGACCGGTGCCGGGGATGGCTTCGATGCCGAGCTGATCCAGGGATTCGCCAAATTCCTGGACGTGGATTACAAGCTGGTTTACAGCGACTTCTACTCGGTGTTCCGCGACCTGCTCGGCAAGAACGTCGTGCGCGCGGGCGACAGCGTGACCCTGGAAGGCGACTTTCCCATCAAGGGGGACATGATAGCGACCGGATTCACGGTGCTGCCTTGGCGCGAGCAAGTCCTGCTCTATTTCGAACCGACCTTTCCGTCCCAGGTGATGCTGATCGCCCGCGCCGACTCGCCGATCCAGCCCATCCAGGGCAGCGAGGATCTACTCCAAGACAACCAGGAGACCAAGGCACTCATCGGTGCCCAGAGTCTGCTGATCATGGAAAAGACCTGTCTCGATCCAGCCAACTATGGAATGAAAGGTCAGGGGATCGAGCTGTGCGCCTACACCAAGAGCAGCAACATCAACGAGATGGTGCCCGCCTTGCTCAACCTGGATGCCGATCTGCCGCTCCTGGACATCCCCGACCTCATGCTCGACATGCAGAAGTGGGCCGGCAGCTTCAAGGTCATCGGTCCCATCTCCTCACCACCGATCAGTTTCATCCAGAGGGTGCAAAGCAGGGCAAGGGTCGCCCGAGTTCAGCGAACCGCAGGAGTTTTCTCAGTCCCCGTTGAAACCAGGAGAGACAGGAGCGGGCGAGCTTGCGAAAGATCCAGTGGTCAGGATCGGTCT
>NZ_CAIPNF010000215.1 GCF_903866365.1 uncultured Thiocystis sp. | reverse complement strand
CTGCCGCCAGCTCCGGGACGGCTTCACCTCGCGGCACTCGCGCGGCTCGCCCTGCATTTCTTCTGGCAGTCCATCGTCGCCGGGTTTGACGTGGCCCGCCGAGCCTTCGACCCGCGCCTGCCCCTGAAGCCCGGCGATCTGGCCTTTCCCACGCGCCTCCCGCCAGGCACCGAGCGCGCGGCTTTCGGCGCCATCACCAGCCTGATGCCGGGCACGCTTCCGGTGGAGACCGATGCCAATGGCAAACTGGTCTATCACTGCCTGGATCTCGATCAGCCAGTCGCGGCGTCGCTCGCGCGCGACGAAGCCTTGCTGAGACGGGTTAGCGACGGCGGGAGTGTCATCGATGACTGAGTTTCTGCTCGGCGCCGCCGCTTTCGTCCTGGGCACCGTTGCCCTGGGGCTGGTCCGACTCCTGCGCGGTCCCGGCCACGCGGATCGCATGCTGGCCGCCCAACTCCTCGGCACCGGCGGTGTCGCGGCCCTGCTCCTGCTGGGGGTCGCCACCGGGGTTGGCGCGATCGCGGAGGTTGCCTTGCTGCTGGCCTTGCTCGCGGCCTTCGCCTCGGTTGCCTTCGTCAGTGGCGTCCATCGTCCGGAGGGAAGCGGGACCACCTCCGGAACGGCACCTTCCGCCGCGAGCTCGCAGAACGAGAACAAAAGGGACAGCAAATGAATCTCGCGCTGGACCTCCTGACCATCGTCGCCGTTTCGCTGGGGGCGCTCTTCTTTCTGGCCGGCACGGTCGGGCTGCTGCGCTTCCCCGATACCCTGACCCGGCTCCATGCGCTCACCAAGGCGGACAATCTGGGTCTCGGGCTGGTCGTGCTGGGTCTGCTGCCCCAGGTGTCCGCGCCCCTGGCCGCGCTGGGACTGATCGCGGTGTGGCTGCTCGCCATGCTCTCCGGCGCCACGGTCGGTCAGCTCCTGGCGGGCGCGGCACGGCCGCCCGACCCCGATCGGGCGGAGATGCCGGCGCGTGACGCGGTATCCAGTCATGACTAGCGCCCTGGTCGTCGATGCCGCGCTGGTGCTCCTGGTCCTTGGTCTGGCCCTTTGGGTGACGTCGACCCGCGCGGCCTATAGCGCGGTGGTCGGATTCGTCGCGTACGGGCTCTTGATGGCGATCGTCTGGGTGCGGCTCGCGGCCGTGGACGTGGCCATGACCGAGGCCGCCCTGGGAACCGGGCTCACCGGCCTTCTGCTGCTCGGCGCGGCGGCGCGCCTGGCCCCTTACGAGGCCGCCGAGGTCAACGGCAGACCTGGCCGATGGCTCAGGCTCCTGATCGGACTGCTCTGCGCGGCCATCGCCCTTGGACTTGCCGCCGTGGTGCTCATGCTGCCCGATCCCGCGCCGACACTGGCCCCGTTGGTCGCCGAGAACCTGCCTCCCACCGGGGTCGGGAATCCAGTCACCGGCGTCCTGCTGGCCCATCGCGCCATCGACACCCTGCTGGAGTCAGTGGTGCTGGTGCCGGCCCTGATCGGGGTCTGGTCGGTGGCGGCGGACCCCGCCTGGGGCGGACGCCCCGGTTCCCTGCCTCGCCCGCGTTCGAGCAGCGCCCTGACCCTGCTGGCCCAGGTGCTGCCCCCGTTCGGCATCCTGATCGGCATCCATCTGGTCTGGAACGGCGCCGACGACCCCGGCGGTAAATTCCAGGGCGCCACGGTCCTGGCCGCCATGTGGATCCTCGTCCTGATCGCGGGTCTGCGGGAACCGCCGGCCGTGCGTGATCGACGCTTGCGCGTCCTGCTCGTCATCGGGGCCTTGGTCTTCATCGGAATCGGCGTGGCCGGCATCTGGCTGGCGGACGCCTTCCTGGCCTACCCGGAGGGGTACGCGAAACCGCTGATCCTGGCGATCGAGGCGGTCTTGACCCTGTCCATCGCCGCGACGCTGGGATTGCTGCTCGCGGGACCGCCGGCGAGCGATCACCCTTCCGGAGGACTTTATGAATCCAAAAAGAGCGGTTGAACCGCCAAGAAAAACAGCGATTGAACCGCAAAGAACACAAAGAACGCAAAGTTTTTCAATATTTTGCTTGGCGTCCTTTGCGCCTTTGCGGTTCAAAATGCCGGAGTTAGGATGAACGGTCCGACCCTCTTCGGTCTCTGTGGCGCCGCCTTGGTGGGACTGGGGCTCTACGGCCTGCTCTGCCAGCCGGGCGCACTGCGCAAGATCCTCTCCTTCAACCTGATCGGCAGCGGCGTTTTCCTGCTGTTCGGGGTGATCGCCAAGCGGGGCGGTGGCGCGCTATCCGCCGCCGGACTCGGGGTCGACGGCGACCCGGTGCCGCAGGCCCTGATCATCACCGGGCTGGTGGTTGCCTTCGCGGCGACGTCCATCGCTGTCGCCCTGCTGTTGCGACTCGCCGAGACCAGCGGCCGAAGCACGCTGGAGAGCGATGGGCCACGCGCGCCCTCGCCCCCCGGCGATCAGGCGTCCGCGCCCGAGCGGGCGTCGTGATGGACAGCTCATCGATCCTCGTCACCCCATTCGCGAGTCTGATCGATTTAGGCGGACTCCTCCTCGTGATCCCGCTCATGCTGCCGGTCGTCGGTCTGCTGCTGGCGCCGATCCTTGGCGGACGGTTTCTGGGCCGCTTCATTCTCCTCTTGCTGCTGCTGGGACTGGTCGCCGCGGTCGCCGTCGCGACCGCCGTGCTGACCGGCGGCGATGCCTTGCACTACCACCTGGGAGGCTGGGCGCCGCCGCTCGGCGTGGCGCTGAAGGCGGATGGGCTCTCGGCGATCCTGCTGCTGACCAGCGCAGTGGTGATGCTGGCCGTCGGGATCTATGCCCAACGGGAATTCCGGGTTCCGCCAAGTGCGCCCGAGACCCGCGCCTCGCTCGTGTTCTGGACGCTCCTGATGGGCGTCTGGGCCGGACTCAACGCGGCCTTTCTGGCTCAAGACCTGTTCACGCTGTTCGTCGCACTGGAACTCCTGACCTTTTCCGCCGTGCCCCTGGTCGCCCTGGACGGTCGGGCCGAGACCCTGGCGGCGGCCCTGCGCTATCTGCTCTTCGCGCTGCTGGGCTCGGTGCTCTACCTGCTGGGCGCGGTGCTCTTCTACGGCACCTACGCCACCCTGGATATCGCCCTGCTCGCGGAGCGGATCGCCGGAGCGCCATCGCTGCCACCGCCGATCATCGCCGCCGCCGCGCTGATGACCGTCGGGCTGCTGGCCAAGACCGCGCTCTTTCCGCTGCATCTCTGGCTACCGCCGGCCCACGCGGGCGCGCCGCCCGCCGCCAGCGCCATCCTCTCGGCGCTGGTCGTCAAGGCGTCCTTCTTCCTGATCGTGCGGATCTGGTTCGATGTCCTGCCGGGAGCGCTGACCCCGCTGACGGCCCAGATCCTGGGCGCGCTGGGCGCCGGGGCGATCCTCTTCGGCAACCTCGTCGCCCTGCGGCAAGCGAGGCTCAAGCTGCTGATCGCCTATTCGACCGTCGCCCAGATCGGCTATCTGTTCCTGATCTTCCCGCTGGCCGCGAATGCCGAGTCCGCCGCCCTGACCGGCGGCATGCTCCAGGTCGTGTCGCACGCCTGCGCCAAGGCCGCCATGTTCATGGCCGCCGGACTGATTGCCGGGGCGCTCGGCCATGACCGCATCCGCAACCTGGGCGGCAGCGTCCGCGTCCTGCCGATCACCCTCCTCGCCTTCGGGCTCGCCGGGCTGTCGCTGATCGGGATTCAACCGAGCGGCGGCTATCTGACCAAGACGCTGCTCACCTCGGCCGCCGACGGGACCGGGCAATGGTGGTGGGGACTGGTCATGCAGGCGGGCGGACTGCTCACCGCCGCCTATCTGTTCTGGGTGCTCGGTCATGCGCTGTTCGGCGCCCAATCCGCTCCAGCGATTCCGCTCAAGCGCCCTGGACGTGCTCAGGAACTGGTGGTCCTGGCACTCGCGCTCGCTGCGCTGCTGCTCGGGCTCCTGCCGCCCGCGCTCTTCGATCTGGTCGGGGTCGGTCGCGCCGGTCTCGACGCGAGCGCGGCCGTCTCGACCGCTATGGCCGGCGCCTTTGGCTGGCGCAAACTCTGGGGCGATATCTGGCCAATCCTGGTGGTCGGGCTGCTGGTGCTTGGGATGCTGCCCTGGCCTGACCGCCAGGCGGACGCTTCCGCGCGTCTCGCGGCGACCACCTCTAGCGTGACCGGACATTGGGCGGCGGCTCTCGGTACCATCCTGGAGCGTGCCGATCGCGGTTTACGGCAGTGGCCGGTTGCGGGTCTGTCTCTGTTGGTTCTGGCGCTCGCGCTG